>NZ_JCBAJA010000001.1:0-365370 GCF_059834885.1 Microbulbifer sp. SE14
CCCGAGTCCCGAGTCCCGAGTCCCGAGTCCCGAGTCCCGAGTCCCGAGTCCCGAGTCCCGAGTCCCGAGTCCCGAGTCCCGAGTCCCGAGTCCCGAGTCCCGAGTCCCGAGAAATTATCGCCCACCCACCGGGTAGTTGGGCGCCTCCTTGGTGATCTGCACGTCGTGCACATGGGACTCGCCCATGCCCGCAGCGGTGACCCGCACGAATTCCGGACGGGTGCGCATGGTCTCGATATCCACGCTGCCGGTATAGCCCATGGCGGAGCGCAGGCCGCCCATCATCTGGTGCACGATCACTGACAGCGGCCCCTTGTAGGGTACGCGGCCCTCGATGCCCTCCGGCACCAGCTTCTCGGCGCCCTTGCTGGCGTCCTGGAAGTAGCGGTCGGAGGAGCCCTGGGTGCGGGACATGGCGCCGAGAGAGCCCATGCCGCGGTAGGATTTATAGGTGCGGCCCTGGTAGAGCTCCACCTCGCCCGGGGCCTCCTCGGTACCTGCGAACATGGAACCCATCATTACGGAGTGGGCGCCGGCGACGATCGCCTTGGAGATATCGCCGGAGTAGCGGATGCCGCCGTCGGCGATCAGGGGCACGCCGGTGCCGATCAGGGCCTGGGCCACCTCAGCGATGGCGGTGACCTGGGGCACGCCGATACCGGTGACGATGCGGGTGGTGCAGATGGAGCCCGGGCCTATACCCACCTTGACCGCGTCGGCGCCGGCCTCGGCCAGCGCGTGGGCCGCCTCGGCGGTGGCGATGTTGCCGCCGATCACGTCCACCTGCGGGTGCATCTGCTTGATGCGGCGCACCCGCTCGATCACATTGCGCGAGTGGCCGTGGGCGGTATCCACCACCAGCACGTCCACGCCGGCCTCCACCAGGGCGGCGACCCGGTCGTCGGTGTCCGGGCTGGTGCCGACGGAGGCGCCGACGCGCAGGCGGCCATCGCTGTCCTTGCAGGAATTGGGGTACCGCTCCGCCTTGCTGAAGTCCTTGACGGTAATCAGGCCGCGCAGTTTGAAATCGTCGTTGACCACCAGCACCTTTTCTATGCGGTGCTTGTGCAGCAGTTCCTGCACCCGCTCCGGCGCGGCGCCTTCCTTTACGGTCACCAGGCGCTCCTGCGGGGTCATGATACTGGCGACACTGGCGTCCAGGTCGGTCTGGAAGCGCACGTCGCGGCTGGTGACAATACCCACCAGGTTGCCGCCGTCCATCACCGGCACGCCGGAGATGTTGTGGTGGGTAGTCAGGGCAATCAGCTCGCGCACGGTGGCGTCGGCGTCGATGGTGATGGGATCCTTGACCACACCGGCCTCGAACTTCTTCACCGCCCGCACCGCCAGGGCCTGGTCCTCGATGGACATGCTCTTGTGAATGATGCCAATACCGCCTTCCTGCGCCAGGGCAATGGCCAGGCGCGACTCGGTCACCGTGTCCATGGCGGCGGACACAATCGGGATATTCAGGGTGATATTGCGGGACAGTTTGGTCTTCAGACTCACGTCTTTGGCGGTCACCTCGGAATAGCCGGGCACCAGCAGGACGTCGTCAAAAGTGAGAGCTTCGCGCGCGATGCGCAGACCGGAATCAGACATGGACACTCAAACCTCGGCTTAAACCTGGATTAGCGGGATTGGGTATCGGCGCGATTATAGCCGCAACTTCGCCGCCGGCAAAAGACTATTTAAGGAAAGAGTGCAAGAAAAGTCCCATTATCCGGCAAATCACTTTACGTCCAGGGATGATGCTGCAATATTGGCCCGCCAAAACCACATTCGCGAGACCGAAATGCTATCCAGCCCTCCCCAGTCCAATACCAACCGCAGCGTCCTGTCGGTCAGTGACCTGAACCGGGAGGTCAAACACCTGCTGGAGAGCAGCATACCGCTGCTGTGGGTGAGCGGGGAGATCTCCAACTTCGCCGCCCCCAGTTCCGGCCACTGGTATTTCACCCTCAAGGACGCCCGCGCCCAGGTGCGCTGCGCCATGTTCCGCGGCCGCAACCGGACCGTGGCATTCCGCCCGGGCAACGGCCGCGAGGTGCTGATCCGGGCCAGGGTCAGCTTGTACGAGGGCCGCGGGGAATTCCAGCTGATCGTCGAGCATATGGAGGAAGCCGGCTTCGGCGCCCTGATGCGCCAGTTGGAACAGCTGAAGGCCCGGCTGCAGGCGGAGGGGCTCTTCGACCCGGCACGCAAGAAACCCCTGCCCTACCTGCCCGCCAGTATCGGCATAATCACCTCCCCCACCGGCGCCGCGGTCAGGGACATGATCCACGTGTTGGGGCGGCGCTACCCGGCTGCCCGGATAGAACTCTGGCCGGTGCAGGTGCAGGGCCAGGGCGCGGCGCAACAGATCGCCGACGCGATCGGAAAAGCCTCCCGCAGCGGCCGCCACGACCTGCTGATCGTCGGCCGCGGCGGCGGCTCCCTGGAGGACCTCTGGCCCTTCAACGAGGAGGTGGTGGCGCGGGCGCTGGCCGCCTGCCCCATCCCCACCATCTCCGCCGTGGGCCACGAGACGGACACGACCATCGCCGACCTGGTCGCTGACGTGCGCGCGCCCACGCCCTCGGCCGCGGCGGAAATCGCCAGCGCCAACGCCGCCGAACTGCTGCAGACGTTGGACGCCTACCGGCGGCGGCTGGTCCGCGCGGCAGAGCTGCAACTGCGGCACCTGCGCCAGCAGGTGCAGCTCACCGGCAACCGCCTGCGCCATCCGCGCGAGCAGCTGCAGAACCGCGCCCAGCGGCTGGACCACCTGGAACTGCGCCTGCGCGCTGCCTCCCGCCAACACATCCACACGCGCCGCCGCGAACTGCAGGCCGCACTACGCGCCTTTGCCCACTGCCACCCGGAGCGCGGCCTACAGACGAGCAGGGACAAATTGGCACTGGTGGAGCAAAAACTGCAGCGCACGGTACGGTCGTTGCTGCAACAGCGCAGCGGACTGCTTGAGCACAGGGCCCAGCTGCTGAACAACGTCAGTCCCCTGGCGGTGCTGCAGCGGGGCTATGCGATAGTGCGCGATGAAGAGGGACGGGTGGTGAAAAGCAGCCGTGACCTCAAGGTCGATCAACCCTTGGAGGTGCGGCTGGCGAGCGGGGAGTTTTCCGCCCGGGTGGAAAAAATTATCGGCTGATCCGGCCCGATTACCGCCGGCTGGACGGCTTCGATCGACCCCGAAGCGAATGACTCCGGCCAGGCCCTTGGGCGACTCGCCGACTGCGACACTAGAATTCTGGCGTAGATGGCTGACGGAGCGGTCCATGCTGAGTAGTCATAGCGCTGTTCGCCCTTTCAGCACGACCCTGTTTATCATATCGGCAATACTCCTGGTACTTGTCGCCGCCTGCGAGAAACCGGAGCGCGGCGCAGTGGTGCCGGAGCGCCCCGCCGAAAAACCTGCTGACGAAAAGCGCCCGGAAGAACGCGCTGCGCGCAGGCCCGCCCAATTTACCAACTACGTCGAGACCGGCGATCTCAGGGAGATCAAGAAGCGCGGCATCATCCGCTTCGTCAACCTGTCCGGCGCCGCGGAAGACCTGCTGCCCCGCGATGATGTTGTCACACTGCGAAACTTCGATCTCGCCAACAAGTTGGCCAAGCTCCTCAAACTGGAGTCAATCTGGATACAGGCCCGCACGCCGCAGGAAGCCATCGAGATGGTCCGCACCGGCGAGGCCGACATAGTGGCCTACAGCCTCACCGATACGGAGGCGCGGCGCGAGTTGATCGACTTCACCATCCCGATCTCCCAAACCCGGCAGAGGCTGATCGCCAGCAGGGACGGGCCGGACATCAGCGCCCCCGAAAAGCTCAAGGACGTGGTGCTGATCGCCCAGGCCGGCTCGACTTACGTCGCCACCGCCGAGCGCCTGCTCAGGGAATTTCCCCAGGCAAACATTACCGTGCGAAAAGTGATTGCCTACGGCGACCGCGACTCGCTGATGGATATGCTGAATGAGGAGAAGAACCGGGTCGCCATCCTGGACGAGTATATCGCCGAGGACCTGCGCACATACCGGGATGATGTCCGCATAGGGGCCGCCGTTTCCCCGGAGGAAAATATTGCCTGGGGACTGCGCAAGGATTCCAGGCTCCTGCGAACCACCGTCAACAACTTCCTGACCCGCAACCTGGTCACCGGGGAGGAAGAGCGCATTGCCAACTGGAAAAAGATCAAGAAGTCGGGGTTGATCCGGCTACTGACCTACAACGGCCCCTTCTCCTACTTTCTCTGGAAAGGGGTATTGATGGGATTCGACTACGACCTCGCCAAGGCCTTCGCCGACAAGCACAAGCTGCAACTGCAGGTTGTGGTGGTTCCCTACGACGAAGACCTGATCGACTGGCTCAAGGCCGGCCGCGGCGATTTCGCCGGCGCCTCGATCACGATCACCGAGGAGCGCGAGAACGAGGGCGTCAGGTTTACCACCTCCTATATGGAAACCCCGGAACAGGTGGTCAGCAACAAGGATAAACCGCGGATCGACAAGGTCCAGGATCTCGCCGGGCGCACCCTGACCTTGCGCGCCTATTCCCCCTTTATCGAGACAGCGCAGACGATCAGGGACAGCGGTATTGATGTCGAGGTAAAAGTAGCGCCTCCCGGAATGTCACAGCCTCAGATCTTCAACATGATTTCCGACGGCCTGCTGGACGCCACCGTTGCGGACGGCGACGCGGTGAAGATCGAGGCCTCGTTGCGGCCAAACCTGGTTGCCGGAACCCTGCTCAGCGATCCGCGGCCACAGGGGTGGATGGTGATGATGCAGAGCTGGGAACTGCTCAAAGAGCTGAACAAATTCCTGACCGATTACCGGAAGACCGAACAGTACCAGAGGAAATTCGCCACCTATTTCGAGCCCAACAAGCGCTTCACCCAGCGGGTCCGGGCGCGGATAATTCCGGGGCAGGATCTCTCCCCGTACGACGGGCTGGTCAAGGGCTCATCCACGGACTACGACTTCGACTGGCGACTGGTGGTCGCGCAGATGTGGCAGGAGAGCAACTTCAATCCCAAAGCCGTATCCCCGGTGGGTGCACAGGGTTTGATGCAGTTGATGCCGGCCACTGCAGAGGAAATGGGTTTCCCGCCGCCGGTTTTCGAGCCGGACCGCAACATCAGTGCCGGCGTGAAATACCTCAATTGGGTGCGCGACAGGTTCGACCCCACGCTTCCGCCGGTGGACAGGCTCTGGTTCACCCTGGCCTCCTACAACGCCGGTTACGGACACCTGCTGGATGCTCAGCGGCTGGCAGAAGAACTCGGCCTGGACCCCAATGTCTGGTTCGGCAATGTCGAGGTGGCCATGCTGAAGCTGTCCGAGCCGCAGTATTTCAACAAGGCCCGCTACGGCTATGTGCGCGGCGCGGAGCCGGTGCAGTATGTGCGCAATATCAGCAATCTCTACAAGGCCTACACCGGTGTCGCCACGGGAGAAGTGGCCGTACGTCCGCCGCTACGCAAAGAGGCGGAGCAAAAAACTGCCGAAACCGAGAAGGACGATACCGATGCAGCCGGAGAGCATGCCCGCTAAGGTGGGTCCTGCCCTAACCACCAACCACTAAAACTATCTTGCCGATATGGCCGCTGGACTCCATCAGCCGGTGCGCATCCGCCACCTGTTCCAGGGAAAAGGTGGCGGCGATCTGCGGGCGAATTTTGCCCGCCTCGATCAACGGCCAGACTTTCGTTTCCAGGGCACTGGCTATGGCCGCCTTCACCGCCGCCGACCTGGGTCTCAGGGTGGAGCCGGTCAGTGTCAAGCGCTTCAGCATCACCGGCAGCATGTTCACCTGCACGCTGGCCCCCTGCAGATAGGCGATATTGACGATGCGCCCGTCCACCGCCGCCGTCTTGATATTGCGATCGATATAATCGCCGCCCACCATATCCAGGATCACGTCGGCGCCGCGGCCGTCCGTCGCCTCGCGCACCACCTCGACAAAATCCTCGGTCCGGTAATTGATCCCCTTTTCCGCACCCAGTTTTTCACAGGCCGCACACTTCTCGTCGGAGCCGGCAGTGGCGAACACCCGCGCGCCGAAATTTCTGGCCAGTTGGATGGCGGTGGTGCCGATGCCAGAGGAGCCGCCGTGCACCAGGAACACCTCCCCCGCCTGCAGCTGCGCGCGATCGAATACATTGCTCCACACGGTGAAGAAGGTTTCCGGCAGCGCCGACGCCTCCACCATAGAGAGACCATCCGGAATCGGCAGGCACTGGCTGGCCGGCACCGCGACGTATTCCGCATAGCCGCCGCCATTGGTCAGGGCACAGACGCTATCGCCCTGCTGCCAGCGCTCGACGCCTTCGCCCAGGGCGACAACTTCCCCGGCCACTTCCAGACCCATGATCGGCGAAGCGCCAGCGGGCGGCGGGTAGAACCCCAGACGCTGGACGATATCCGGCCGGTTGACCCCCGCGGCCGCCACCCGGATCAGTACCTCCCCCGCCGCCGGCGTCGGCTTTTCGCCTTCAGCCAGCTGCATCACCTCGGGGCCGCCGTGCTCCGGCAGATCGATAAAGCGCATAAGTTACTCCGTTACAAATAAGAATCGCGGCCAACGGCCGCTCCTACAGAAATGCCTCACCAGCAGATTGTAGGAGCGGCCGTTGGCCGCGATCAAAATTTCCGACAAATACTTCGGCGGAATTACAGCTCGTAGGTCAACTCGACCCCCATCACCCGCCCCTTGTTCAGCGGTGTAAAGCTGGCGCCCACGCCACCGAGGTTCACCGGCAGCTGGGTGTTGTTACCTTCGCTCACCTCATCCAGCATGTTTCGGCCGAACAACGCCAGGCGGTAATTGCCGGCATCCGGCGAGAAGCCGATGCTGAAGTCGAGCATATCCACTTCCGACAGCATGCCGCGGTTGTTGTCCGTGTAGGGCGACGCATCGCGGTGGTTGAAGTTGATGCGCGAGGTCAGGGTGCCGGCGGAGCCCAGGGCCAGGTCGTGCACCAGGCCCACGCCGTAGGTCCAGGGTGCGAGGCGCGGGATATCCAGGCCCAGGTCGACTTCGTTCACCAGGCCGTCGCCGCTGATATCGCCCTTGACGCTGTCGTACTCGCCGTCGACATAGCCGAGGTTGAAGGAGAACAGCAGGCTGTCGCTGACCGCCGCCAGGGCCTCCAACTCGGCGCCGCGGATGGTGGCATCGGCGGTATTGCGGATGATCTGCACCACACCGACCACCGGGTTACTGAGATTCTCCTCGCGCTGCATATCGTCGATGGTGTTGTGGAACAGCGCCATGTTAGTGCGCAGGCGGCCATCCATAAACTCGGCCTTGGCGCCTACCTCGAAGCTGGTCTGCTCTTCCTGGTCGGTCGGGCCGGGCAGCTCACCGGGGCCGGTATTGCGCATGTTGTAGCCGCCGCTGCGGAAGCCCTTGGTCCAGAAGCTGTACAGCTGGGCCTCGTCGCTCAGGTTCCACTGCAGGCCGACCTTGGGCGTAAAGGCGTTCCAGGTCTCGCTGTCCTCGAAATCGTAGGCCGTACAGCCATCCAGGGTGCAAAGGTCCACCGGAATGGTGGCTATCTTCGCCTCCTTGTCCTCGGTGGAGTAGCGGCCGCCGAGGGTCAGCACCCAGGCCTCGTTCAGGTCGATATCCGCCTGGGCGAAGACTCCCAGCGCTTCGTGGTCCTGTACACCGCCGCCGGTCCAGTCAAAACCACCGTTGGGAGCAGACAGGGGCAGGAGGCGATTCTCGTAGTACTCCAGGTCCTGGCTGAACCAGTAGACACCGGTGGTCAGCGCGGTGGCGCCGAAGCGGCCGGCGTAGCGCAGCTCGTTGGAGACCTGGCTCTGGTCGATGGCGGTATTGGCGTGGAAGGCGAAGATCGGCAATGAGTCGATATCGCCGAGGCCGATGGCGTCGTACTCGCGCCAGGCGAGGATATTGGTGATGGTGCCGTTACCGAAGGCGACGTCCTGGTTGAACTCGGCGATCACCTGGCTCCACTCGTCCTCCTGGTAACCCTCCTCGTCCTGGGCCACCTCAAAGGAATCATCGCTATTGTCCCAGTCGGTGATGCCGAAGGCGCCGGCAATCTGGGTCGCGCTGGGATAGGCCGCAAAGCCGCCCGGAATTTCAAAGACATAGGGTTCGCTGCCGCGGTTCTGCGCCACCACGCCATCGGAATCCATCTTGCCGTGTTCCATGCGCACCAGCAGGTCGGCGGTCTCGCTCAGCTGCACGCTGAAACTCGGGCGTATAAACCAGGTATCGGAAGCGCCGGCATTGTCATTGCCAGTGGCGACATTCTCGAACCAGCCTTGGTCGTTGTTGTAGTAGGCGGTCAGGCGGCCGTTGACGTTGTCGGAAATGGCGCCGTTGACCGTCATCGCGGCGATGCTGTCGAGCTTGTCGGTGGTGGAGACCTTGAAGCGGCTGGCAAACTCTTCAGTGGGCCGGGCGGTCTTGATCACCACCGCGCCGCCGGTCACGTTGCGGCCGAACAGCAGTCCCTGAGGACCGCGCAGCACTTCGATACCCTCCAGGTCGAACAGGTCGGTCACCACACCGGCGTTGACCCCCAGGTACATGCCGTCCACGAACACCCCCACGGTCGGGTCTATGGACGGAATGGAGCTGTTGACGCCCAGGCCGCGCACGGTGAAATTGGCGGTGTTCTTGACTGTGCCCACATCGTCCAGCTGCACATTGGGCATCTTGAAGGCGAGGCTCTGCAGGTCCTTGGTCTGCAGCGCCTCCAACTGGTCGCCGGAGTAGGCGGTGGCCGCCACCGGCACCTCCTGCAGTCTTTCCGCCTGGGCGCGCTTGCGCGCGGTGACTTCCACTTCCTCCATGATGGTACTCACCGAGCCCTCTGCGGCGTGGGCGGGGCCCAGGCCACTGGCGAACCACAGGGTGGCGACGGAACAGGCGGAAACCAGTGCGGTGTGTTTTCTGGAATTGAACGAATTTCCCATTGCTTTCTCTCCATTGCTTTATTTTTCTATCCAACAGCAACGGTATCACTGCGATCGGTACTGCCCTGCCCATTTTTTGTTGTTATTGGGAACCCGACGGGTGACCGCGTTGTGTCTGGGTGCTGCCCGCTGGGCGGTGCGCGCGACCGGCTTCAGCTTACATGGTCACCTTTATCAGCGGAAGCGCGTTTAGCGGGGAATTCGCGCAGGTAATGCGCATTTGTTCCGAATGGGAGGAAAACTCCTCGCTTGCCAGTGTCCCCGTCCTTTAGTGTAATGTCCCCTCGAGCCAGCCCTGCCCCTCTGTGGCAGCGCTCATAGAAGGATCTGGTACCAGAATCGAGGGATACGATAGACATTCGGATTTTGTGACGACGGCGCCCTGCCCTCTCGGCGCCAGCTGCAAAAACCGAAATTTGCGACTCCCTTCGAATAATAAATTTACTGCGTCGAATAAAGGGAGTACCCATGAGTGAAGCCTATCCGGCCGGACCGGCCAGCGTACCCGATAACCTGACCAGGCCCAGCGCCAACTACAGACGCCACGCCTGGCTGGCGGTCGCGGGCCTGCTGCTGTTCGTCGCCATCTACCTGTCGCTGGCGGCATGGTTCAGCTGGACGGCCTACCGCCTGATTTCCGGTGCCTTCGCCCCCGGCGGCAACCTGTTCATGGGTATCGCCAGCGGACTGCCGGCGGCCCTGCTGGCCGCCTTTATGCTGAAGGCGCTGTTCTTCGTCCGGCGCGCCCAGGAGAGCAAGGATATAGAGCTCACCGCCGAGCGGGAGCCGCAGCTGTTCGAATTCCTCAACCGGCTCGCCGACGAGGCCGGCGCGCCGCGCCCGCACCGGGTATTCCTGTCGCCGCGGGTCAACGCGGCGGTGTTTTACGACCTGTCGGTATTCAACCTGTTTTTCCCCTCGAAGAAGAACCTGGAAATCGGCCTGGGGCTGGTCAATGTGCTGAACATGTCCGAGTTCAAGGCGGTGCTGGCGCACGAGTTCGGGCACTTCGCGCAGAAATCCATGGCGGTGGGCAGCTGGGTCTATATCGCCCAGCAGATAGCCGCGCATATCGTGCACCAGCGGGACGCCCTCGACAGATTCCTGCAGGGGCTGTCGCGCATCGACCTGCGAGTGGCCTGGATCGGCTGGCTGCTGCGCCTGGTGATCTGGTCCATCCGCTCGCTGCTGGACACCGTATTCGGCCTGGTGGTGGCGGCGCAGCGGGCGCTGTCGCGAGAGATGGAATTCCAGGCGGACCTGGTGGCGGTTTCCCTGACCGGCTCCGATGCCCTGGTACACGCGCTGCACAAGCTGCACGCGGCGGACGAGGCCTGGGACAGGGCCGTCGGTTTCGTCAACGGCGAGGCACAGAAGAGCCGCGCCGTCGGCGATATCTTTGCGGTGCAGAGCCGCATCATCCAGAAGCTCGGGGTCATTCTCGACGATCCCGCCTACGGCCGGATACCCCCGCTGCCGGAAACCGACCGGCACCAGCACCGGGTCTTCTCCCAGGCCCTGGCCTCGCCGCCGAAGATGTGGGCCACCCACCCGGAAAATGCCGCGCGGGAGGAGAACGCCAAGCGCCACTATATCGAGGGCAGCATCGACGAGCGCGATGCCTGGCTGGTGTTTGCCGACGCGGCGCAGACCCGCGCGGAGATGTCCGCCCACCTGCTGCGGGGCGCGGAACTGACTGCTGTGCCGATGGAGGAGTCCCTCGAGCAGTTGAATAAGCAGTTCAACAAGGCCTACCTGTTCCCGGCCTTCCGCGGCGCCTACCTGGGGCGCTCCATCGCCCGCTACGCGGCATCGGTCAACGAACTCTACGAGACCAGACTGCCCCAGGGCGACCTGAAGGACACCCTGACCAGGCTCTACCCTAAATCCCTTTCCGCGCAGTTGGAGCGGGTGCGCAAGCTCTACGAGGAGCTGAATACCCTCGAGGGCATTCGCAACAAAACCCTGACCGTAAACGGCGGCGTCATCCGCCACCGGGACCGGCAGATCCGCCGCGGGGACCTGCCGCAGGTCATAGCGGAAGTGCGCGCGGAGATAGAGCAGGCCGAAGCCGTCGTGCGCCGGCACGACCGCCTGTGCCGCAGCGCCCACCTGCTCGCCGCGCGGCAGCTCGGCGGCGGCTGGGCCGAGTGCCTGAAGGCGCAACTGGCGCTGCTGCACTACGCCGACCACACGGAGGCGGAGCTGCGCGACGCGCACGGTTTCCTCGGCAACGTGGTCGCCGTGGTGACGGCGGACGGCCATGTCAGCGGCCGCGAACTGAAGCGGCTGCTGGGCGCGGCTACCGAGGCCTACCGGTCGCTGGCCGCGGTGTTCGAGCAGGCGGATCAGCTCCAACTGGGCCAGTTGGTGGGCAAACAGCTGGAAATTGAGGACTGGAAGGCAGCGCTCGGGGAGTTCGAGCTGCCGCCGCCCGGCAAAGACAATATCAACCAGTGGATGCAGGTGATCGACGGCTGGCTGGGCAGCACCATCAATGCCCTGGACAGCGTCAGGATGGCGGCCCTGGAGCAGCTGCTGAAAATGGAGGCACACATCTCCAGGCACTACCGCGCCGACAGCAGCGCGGGAGCTGCTCCCGCGGCCCCCGGGGTTCCCGAGAAATACACAACCCGCGTCATTGGCAGCGAGCGCAAACGGCAGACCCGGCTCGATCTCTGGGACCGCTTCCAGACCGCCGACGGTTTTTTCCCCGGCCTGCTGCGCTTCGGCGTGGCCGCTTCCATCGTCGGTTCGGTGGTGGTCGCCGGTCACTTTGCCGGCGGCGCCACGGTCAATATCTACAACGGCCTGGCGCAGCCGGTGACGGTGGAAATCGCCGGTCTCAGCACCCGGCTGGCCCCCTTCGGCGCCGACACCCTGCACCTGCCCAACGGCGGCCGCCAGCGGGTTTCCGCCTATACCAACGGCGGCCAGGAGATCGAGTCCTTCAGCGTGGATACCGGCAGCGGTTTCGGCGAATTCGTCTACAACGTGGCCCAGGCCAGCCCGCTGGTGGAGTGGACCCAGACCTACGGCAGTGCCCAGGGAAGGCCCGAGCGCGAACTGGGTGCACCGCGCTGGTCCGCGGCCGAGGTGGATATCTATTTCGACGAGCCGCCGGAGTCCATCTCCAGCAAGGGCAAGGGCGGCACCCGCTCGGTGCTGTCCGGACTGGGGCACCACAACCCCTACAACCTGCTGGAGCTGGTCGAAGACCAGCAGCAGCTTGATGCGATGATCCACAGCCACGCCGAGTGGGACAGGGGCGACTCCACCTTTATCGCCCACTGGCTGCAACTGGCCCGGAGCCGCGGCGACGTGGAAGCGCTGCTGGACGCGCGCCTGCAACACTACCCCCGCGACATGATGGCCCTGCGCCTGCAGCAGGACACGGCGCCGGACGATGCGGCGCGCGCGGCCGTGTGCGAACGGCACCGCGCCCTGGCCACGGCCGACAGCGGCGACCCCGACCTGCAGTACCTGTCCAGCCGCTGCCTGGCGGACGAGCGGGAGAAGGACCGCAGCTTCCTCGCCGGCATGCAGCAGTGGCCGGACAACCCCTGGTTCAATTTCGCCGGCGGCTATGTGCTCGCGGAGCGGCAGGAGTGGGACGGCGCCGCCCAGGCCTGGAAGAAGGCCCTGCAGGGAAACAGGGCCATCGGCGACTGGATCGCCCTGGACCTGGCCCGGGTGCTGCGCCTGCAACAGGGCGACGAGGCACCGCTGGGCGAGCTGGCCCGGCAGTCCGCCAGCCTGGCGCAGATGCTGCGGCTGGAACAGGGCCAGGAACTGGAACAGAGTCCCTACCTGGCTTACTCGCTGCTCAACCGCGGCGAACTGGAGCGGGCGGCACAGCTGGCCGAGGCCCTGGGCGACGAGCAGTTCCGGCTGCTGCGCCTGATCGCCGCGTCCGACGGCGCCGCTGCGGAAGTGGTCGACAGTGTTCAGCAGCTGGGGGCCGAGCGGGGTATCGACAGCAGCACCGTCTGGCTCGCCTGGAGCCAGGCCGCCAGATCCGGGCGGGACCCTGCGCCCTTCGAGGACTGGGCCAGGGCGCAGGAGAAGAGTGCGGACACGGCGCTGGCCTTTCTGCGCAGCCTGAACAGCGGCGGCGCCCCGGCGGAAGCGGAAAAACAGCTGTCCGGCCTGCAGCCGGAGGAACGCGGCCGCCTGCTCGCCGCGGGACTGGTATTGCTGGAAGACAAGGCGCCGGCGGAGTGGCGACAGCAGGCCAAGGCGCTGCTGTTTGCGCCGGAGCGGCCCTATTTCCTGTAATAGCGGAGCCCGTGCAGAGACAGCAGATGCGGGCTTTCTCTGAATCCGGAGAAAAATGCTACTGAGTTAACCGGCCCGGCAATTCTCGTAGGATAGGCGAAGCGAAGGCAGAAAAATGCTCCATGCGTTTTCTGCATTCCCGCTGGGCGGCATCCCGCCATCCATGGAGGGCTCGTGCCCATCAACGCCGCAGAAGATGGGCACGTCGCTGCGCTCCGTTGACTCGCGCCGTCCATGGCGCTCGCCCGCTTCGCGGGCGTCTTCGGCGCCCAAATCGGCAATCCTGCCGATTTTTGCCCATCCTACAAGGAGAAGCGGCTTAACTCAGCCCCATTCAATCGGGAGGCTGGTCAAAGACTGGAAATTTGTTATTTGCCCGTGCCATAGCCGTAAAGCCAGCGCGCAGTAGTCCCGCCGATATTGCGCACCGAGTGGTGCGCACCGGCGGGAATAAAGAGCTCCTCGCCGATCTGCGGGCGGTACACCCGCCCGTCTATCTCGACTTCCAGCTCGCCCTCCACCGGCATCAGGAGCTCGTCGGTGCGGTGCACGAAATCCTCCCAGCGCTGCCCCGGAGGGTCCACCCAGAAGTCGCAGCCGAAGCCGCGCCCGGCCCAGTCCCGCTCCACGGCTTGCCTGTCCATTTTTTCTCTCCGTCGAAAAATCAGGGGGCCAACCGCTCCACCGTCCATTGGCCGCCATCCGCGGCCCGGTAGATAAAGCGGTCGTGCAGCCGGCTGGCGCCGCCCTGCCAGAACTCCACCGCATCCGGCAACACCCGGTAGCCGCCCCAGAAGTCCGGCAGCGGTATTTCGTCGTCGCCGTACTGGTCCCTGACCACCTGGAACTGCCCCTCCAGCTGCTCGCGGGAGTCCAACGGCTCGCTCTGCTGGGAGGCCCAGGCCGCCAGTTGGCTGTCCCGCGGGCGGGTGCGGAAATAGGCCAGTGCCTCCTCCCGCTCCACTTCCACCGCGCGGCCGTAGACGATCACCTGGCGCTCCAGCGACTGCCAGGGGAAGAGCAGCGACACCTTCGGGTTGGCGGCGATGTCCCGCGCCTTGTGGCTTTGCAGGTTGGTAAAAAACACGAAGCCGCGCTCGTCGAAACCCTTCAGCAACACTATGCGCTGGGACGGCTGGCCGCTGGCGTCGGCGGTGGCCAGGCACATGGAACTGGGATCGGTCAGATCCGCCTCCACCGCCTCACTCAGCCACTGGCGGAACTGCTCCACCGGACTCGCCTTCAGGTCGACGCGGCGCAGGCCGCCGCGCAGATAGTCCCGCCGCCACTGATCAATTTCCATGCTCTACTTCCTTAAGTTGCTCGAAAGGCAAGTGTACTTACTCCGCACCCATTTCCCAATCGGCCGCTGCCGCGCAAATTTCCTTTCGCAACCCCGGGCTATTCTCAATTTTCCTGCGATTTTTTTAGCCGACATGCAGAGTCTGCGGACGCTTGCGCCACTTCCCGGCGCCCGCTAGGCTCCTTGCACTTTTCAGTTAGCGAACAAGGAAAAGCGGAATGTCGTCTGCGCCCAGCTGTGCACAAGTGCTGATGCGCCTGTTGCGCGAATACAAAGTAGAAAAAGTGTTCGGTATTCCCGGCGTGCACACCATCGAGCTGTACCGCGGCCTGCCGGGCAGCGGTCTGCAACACATCACGCCGCGCCACGAACAGGGCGCCGCCTTTATGGCGGACGGCTACGCCCGCGCCAGCGGCCGGCCCGGCGTCTGCTTCCTGATCACCGGCCCCGGGCTGACCAACGCCGCCACCGCCATGGCCCAGGCCTTTTCGGACTCGATTCCGATGCTGGTGATCAGCGCCGTCAACCGCCGCGAGGACCTGGGCATGGGCCGCGGCCGCCTGCACGAGCTGCCGCGGCAATCTGACGTCAGCCGCGGCTTCTGCATCTGGCAGCACACCCTGACCCGGGCGGAGCAATTGCCGGAAGTGATCGCCCGCGCCTTCCAGCTGCTGGGCTCCAGCCGCCCCGGCCCGGTGCACATCGAGATACCGATCGACCTCTTCCCGGCTCCCATGCCCGGCCAACTGGACGACTACCGCGCCTGCCCGCAGGCCGGGCCGGCCGCCGCCAGCGCCGCGGCCATTGCCACCGCCACCGAGTGGCTGCAGAGGGCCGAGCGCCCGGTAATCCTGCTCGGCGGCGGCGCCCAGGAGGCCGGCGCCGAGGCCACACAAATCGCGGAAAAGCTGGCCGCGCCGGTATTCCTGTCCCTGGCCGCAAAAGGCGTGGTGGACGAGCGCCACCCCCTATGCGGCGGCGCCAACCTGAGTTTCGGCTGCGCCCGCGCGCGGGTGGAAAACGCCGATGTGGTACTGGCGGTGGGCACGGAACTGGCGGAGACGGATCGCAACCTGGTGCGTGACAACTACCGCTTCAAAGGCAGGCTGATCCGCGTGGATATAGATCCGGCGCAGCTGGTGTGCAACGCCAATCCGGACCTGGCCATCTGCGCGGATGCGCGAGAGGCCCTGGGCCAGCTGAATGCCGCCCTGGGGAGTCACGGCGAAGCCGCGCGCCAGGCGGTCGAACGGGAAGTGCAACAACTTATCGCGGCTTGCCGCGATGAGTGGTGGCCCGGCTCAGAGGAGCGCTTCCCCTGGGTGGAGGCGCTGCGCGATGCGCTGCCGGACGACGGCGTGCTGGTGACCGACTCCACCCAGCTGGCCTACAACACCAATTGCGCCCTGCCGCTCTACGCCGCCCGCAGCCATATCACCTGCACCACCGGCTACGGCACCCTGGGCTTCGCCCTGCCCGCCGCCATAGGTGCAAGACTTGCCGGTGGGCGGGACGTACTGGCGCTGATCGGCGACGGCGGCCTGATGTTCACCCTGGGCGAACTGGCAGTGGCGGTGGAACAGCAACTGCCGCTGCCGATACTGGTGTGGAACAATGCCGGCTACGGCGAGATCCGGGACTTTATGGACGAGGCGAAGGTGCCCCGCGAGGGCGTCAATCTGCGCGCGCCGGACTTCGTCGCCCTGGCCAAATCCTTCGGCGCCGAGGGCTGCCGTATCGACAAGCCGGAACAATTGGCGGGCGCGGTGGCCGAAGCCCTGAACAGAAAGACACCAACCCTGATCGAAATCACCGCCCCGTAGGGTGCGCCGCGCGCACCATTTACCGTGACGGTGCGCACGGGCAGAAAATTGCTCCTGCATTTTCTGCACTTCCGCCATCCATGGCGGTCGCGCACCCTACGAAGCAGGGCAAGCAACAGGAAATACCCATGACAGATTTCAGCAAACTGAAAACGGACAAACTGTTTATCAACGGCCACTGGCAGGGTTCCCGTGGTGGCGAACTGCACCCGGTGATCAACCCGGCCACCGAGGAGACCATCTGCCAGGTGGTGCAGGGCTCGGCGGAGGATGTGGACGAGGCGGTAAAGGCGGCCCGGGAGGCCTTCAATAGCTGGCGCAACACCACCGCCGCCGAGCGCACCGATTTCCTCAACGCCATCGCCGACGGCATGGAGAAGCGCAAGGAGGACCTGATCCAGGCGGTGTCCCAGGCGCTGGGCTGCCCGGCCCATATCACCAAATGGCTGCATGTGGACGGCCCCATCTACGCCATGCGCTACTACGCCGAGCGCACGGGCATCATGGAGAAGACCGAAAAGGCCGGCCACTCCCTGGTGATCCGCGAACCCATCGGCGTCTGCGGCTTTATCACCCCCTGGAACTACCCGCTGCACCAGTTCGTCGGCAAGGTGGCCCCGGCCCTGGCCGCCGGCTGCACCATGATCAGCAAGCCGTCGGAAATCACCCCGCTGCAGGACTATGTGATGGCGGAGATCATAGAGTCCGCCGGCCTCCCGCCGGGGGTCTTCAACCTGGTGCCCGGCGCCGGCCCGGTCGTCGGCGCCGCCCTGTCGGCACACCCGGATATCGATATGGTGTCGTTTACCGGCTCCACCCGTGCCGGCGTGGAAGTGGCCAAGGCCGCCGCGCCCACGGTAAAGCGCGTGACCCAGGAACTGGGCGGCAAGTCGCCGCTGATCATCACCCCGGACGCCGACCTGGAGAAGGCCGTGCGCTGGGGTTGCGAGGATGTATTCATCAACAGCGGCCAGACCTGCACCGCCCTGACCCGCATGCTGGTGCCGGCGGAGCGCTACGAGGAGGCGGTGGAAATCGCGAAGAAATTCGCCGAGGAGGTGGCGCTGGGCACGGGGTCCGATGCGCTGATGGGCCCGCTGTCATCGGCGCGCCAGCGCGACATAGTGCGCGGCTACATCGACAAGGGCGTGGCCGAGGGCGCGCGGCTGGTGGCCGGCGGTACCGAGGCGCCGGAGGGCTTCGACAAGGGCTTCTATGTCAAACCCACGGTCTTCGCCGACGTCAGCAACGATATGACCATCGCCCGCGAGGAGATCTTCGGCCCGGTGACCTGCCTGATTCCCTACAAGGATATGGAGGAGGCCATCGCCATCGCCAACGACACCGAGTACGGACTGTCCAGCGGCGTCTGG
Source organism: Microbulbifer sp. SE14 (assembly GCF_059834885.1). Lineage (NCBI taxonomy): Bacteria > Pseudomonadati > Pseudomonadota > Gammaproteobacteria > Cellvibrionales > Microbulbiferaceae > Microbulbifer > Microbulbifer sp. SE14. The sequence goes on from NZ_JCBAJA010000001.1 coordinate 17,729, forward strand.
GCCAGGGATACGGAGAGCGCCCTGCCGGTGGTGCGCCGCATCGAGGCCGGCCTCTGCTTCGTCAACGGCGGCGAGTTCAATTACGACGCTCCCTTCGGCGGCTACAAGCGCTCCGGCAACGGGCGCGAATTTGGCGAGGCCGGCCTGGACGAGTTTATCGAACTGAAATCCGTGCAACTGCCGGCATAAACTGCTGAGCCACCGCCGTATGGCGGTGGCGACTCTCTACCAGGCTGAAGGCGCTTGACTGCCCATTCCCGCCCCGTTATCTTTGTCCCCACATCCAGAGAGTGGCTGACGCCAACGCCAACCTGCCGACCGGGGCAAGGTGGTTTCCCTTTCGCGGCATGCAGAGGGGATGGGGCTTCGATATTGAACATATCAAGCAATCCAACCGGATAAGCGAAATCAGCATTCGCCGCTTCCACGTCAGCCCTCCAAGCCTTTTACTCAAGGTATGAGTATTGGAGGGACCATGCCCGAATCACTGCAATCCAGCACCGACGTTATAGAGATCCAGATCGCCAGCCAGCGCCAACGCACCGCCGTGCGCGCCGTGCGACGAGCCGACCGGCAGCTGCTGTGGCAACTACTGTTCGACACCGCGGAAGAGGCCTTAAAATTCGCCACCAATTGCCGCGCCAGCGAACAACCGGTAACGGCCCACAAGGCCTGCGAGCTGGCGGGATGAAATTGATGGGCACGTCGCTTCGCTTTGCCCATCCTACAATTACACATTCGTAGGATGGGCAAAGCGAAGCGTACCCATCGGAAGCGCCAAATCGAGGAGCCAATAACAACACCATGTCCAAGCCAGAACAATTCTTCCAGCACCTGCGCGACGAACTGCAACAGATAGAGGCGGACGGTCTCTACAAGCGCGAGCGCATCATCACCTCCCAGCAGGCCGCACAGATACAGGTCAACAACGACACCGAAGTGCTGAACTTCTGCGCCAACAACTACCTGGGCCTGGCCAACCACCCGGACCTGATCCAGGCGGCCAAGGACGGTCTCGACCAGTACGGCTTCGGTATGGCGTCGGTGCGCTTTATCTGTGGCACCCAGGACATCCACAAGGCGCTGGAGTCGCGCCTGTCGGAATTCCTGCGCACCGAGGACACCATCCTCTACACGTCGTGTTTCGACGCCAACGGCGGCCTCTTCGAAACCCTGCTGGGGCCGGAGGATGCCATCGTCTCCGATGCCCTGAACCACGCCTCCATCATCGACGGCGTGCGCCTGTGCAAGGCCAAGCGCTACCGCTACGCCAACAACGACATGGCCGAGCTGGAAGCCCGCCTGAAGGAAGCCGACGCCGAGGGCGCCAAGACCAAACTGATCGCCACCGACGGCGTCTTCTCCATGGACGGCGTCATCGCCAACCTGAAAGCCATCTGCGATCTGGCGGACAGGTACGACGCCCTGGTGATGGTGGACGACTCCCACGCAGTGGGCTTCCTCGGCGAGCACGGCCGCGGCACCCACGAGTACTGCGATGTGATCGACCGCATCGACATCATCACCGGCACCCTGGGCAAGGCCCTGGGCGGCGCCTCCGGCGGTTTCACCTCCGGGCGCAGGGAAATCGTCGACCTGCTGCGCCAGCGCTCGCGCCCCTACCTCTTCTCCAATTCTGTGGCACCGGCGATCGTGACCGCATCGCTGAAAGTGCTGGACATGCTGATGGAGGGCGGCGAGCTGCGGGAGAAACTGCGCGAGAACTCCGCCTATTTCCGCAAGCGCATGAGTGAAGCCGGCTTTACCCTGGCCGGCGCCGACCACCCGATTATCCCGGTGATGATCGGCGACGCCGCCCTGGCCCAGCAGATGGCCGACAAGATGCTCGAGCGCGGCATCTATGTGATCGGCTTCTTCTACCCGGTGGTGCCCAAGGGCCAGGCCCGCATCCGCACCCAGATGTCCGCCGCGCACACCCAAGAGCAGCTCGATCAGTGCATCGATGCCTTTGTGGCAGTGGGCAAAGAGCTGAACATCATCTGATCCAACATTTTTCGCGGCCAACGGCCGCGATAGATCCCGAACGCAGGCACAGACTCGTAGGAGCGGCCGTTGGCCGCGATCAAACTATCCGCACGGCACAACCCAATGAAAGCACTCTCAAAATTAAAATCCGAACCGGGCATCTGGCTCACCGAAGTCGAGCCCCCTACCCCGGGTCACAACGACCTTTTAATCAAAATTCGCAAGACCGCCATCTGCGGCACCGACATGCATATCTACCATTGGGACGAGTGGTCGCAGAAAACCATTCCGGTGCCCATGGTCGTCGGCCACGAATACGTGGGCGAAGTGGTGGGGATGGGCCAGGAAGTGGCGGGTTTCGAAATCGGCGACCGCGTCTCCGGTGAGGGCCACATCACCTGCGGCCACTGCCGCAACTGCCGCGCCGGCCGCCGCCACCTGTGCCGCAACACCTACGGCGTGGGCGTCGACCGCCAGGGCGCCTTTGCCGAATACCTGGTTATCCCGGCCCTGAACGCCTTCAAGATCCCGGACAATATCTCCGACGACCTGGCCTCCATCTTCGATCCCTTTGGCAATGCGGTGCACACGGCACTGTCCTTCGACCTGGTGGGCGAGGACGTACTGATCACCGGCGCCGGCCCCATCGGCATCATGGCCGCGGCGGTCGCCCGCCACGTGGGCGCGCGCCATGTGGTGATCACCGATATCAACGACTACCGCCTCGACCTGGCAAAGAAAATGGGCGCGACCCGCGCGGTCAACGTCAGCAGGGAAAAACTACCGGAGGTAATGCAGGAAATCGGCATGACCGAGGGCTTCGACGTGGGCCTGGAGATGTCCGGCGTGCCGGTCGCCTTCCGCGATATGCTCGAGGCAATGAACCACGGCGGCAAGATCGCCATGCTCGGCATCCCCTCCGGTGAAATGGCCATCGACTGGAGCAAGGTGATTTTCAAGGGCCTGATCATCAAGGGCATCTACGGCCGCGAAATGTTCGAGACCTGGTACAAGATGGCCAGCCTGATCCAGTCCGGCCTGGACCTGACCCCGATCATCACCCACCAGTTCAGCATCGACGACTTCCAGAAAGGTTTTGACACCATGGGCTCCGGCGAGTCCGGCAAGGTGATCCTGAACTGGCAGTAACCCCCATCTCCGCAGGCGGGCCACAGGCCCGCCCTCCTCTTCCCAACGTGAAAAACTTCCCATTTGGCGAAAGCCTGTTTCCGCTCGTCTCGTAGCTGCTGGACAGCTCTCTGCCCGCTCTCTAATCTTGGACGTGTCGATTTCTAACGAAAAAAACTTTCGACAAGGGAGCAGCAGGAAGTGAATGCCAGACTGATTATCCAATCCATCACCGCAGCCCTGGTCGCCGTCTCGACACTTTGGGCCACAACGACAGCAGCCGCTGAAGCCGGGCCCGCCAGTCGCGCGGAGGCCACGAAAATCCTGGCCGACCTGCGCCGCATCGTCACAGAGAACGGCGTCGAGCGCCTGGAGAAAATCCGTATCGGCGGTATCGACCAGTGGATCTCCATCCGCGGCACCGATCGCCGCAATCCGATACTGCTGATGCTGCACGGCGGCCCCGGCTATGTATCCATGCCCACCAGCTGGTATTTCCAGCGCGGCTGGGAGGAGTATTTCACCGTGGTGCAGTGGGACCAGCGCGGCGCGGGCAAGACCTATGCCGCCAACGATCCGGAAAAGATAGCCCCCACCCTGACGATTCCGCGCATGGTTGCCGATACCGAAGAGCTGATCGGCTGGCTGCGCAGGGAGTTCGACAGGGAGCGCATCTTCGTTCTCGGGCACTCCTGGGGATCGGTGCTGGGCCTGACAATGGCGCAGCGGCACCCGGACTGGCTGCATGCCTATATCGGTATGGGACAGGGCACCGACGTGCCCGAAAGCGAGCGCCGTGGCTGGCACTTTGCGATGGAGCGGGCGCGCGCGGACAGCAACCAGAAAGCCATCGAGGAGCTGGAATCCATCGCCCCCTATGCCGAAGAGGGGAAGTCGATCTCGCTCAGGGAACTGGCCATTCAACGCAAATGGCTCGGCTACTACGGTGGCGCAGTACACGGACGCAGGAACGGCAGTCACGAAGCCGCGGCGGCGGCCCTGGCCCCTGAATACAGCGATGCCGATCTGAAGGCCATGTGGGAGGGCAACGAGCTGTCCGAATCGCTGCTGCTTTCCGAGGTAGTGAGCCTGGACCTGAGCACAATCGACGAGCTGGGCTGCCCGATCATCCTCCTGAACGGCCGCCACGATTACAATGTGTCATCCAGGGTGGCCGCGGAGTGGTTCGAGCGGCTGAAGGCGCCGTCGAAAGAGCTGGTCTGGTTCGAACACTCGGCGCACGACATCATGAACGAGGAACCCGGCAAGGTGCTGGTCTCACTGGTGCAGTATGCCCGCCCGATTGCCGAGCGCGCCGGTGATGTGGCGCCGCGTTAACAGCCGGGGAAAGGCAATTGGAAGAACTGCTGCAGAGAGTGCGCGGGCGCAAGCTGCAGATTGCGGCGCTGGATGTCGCCGAGACCAATCCCCGCGCGCAATATTTCTATGAACGCCTGGGCTTTTCCGCGAAATCCTCGAGAAAAGCCCGGCTGCAATCGAGGTTTGGCCGAGTTCCTGACCACGTCCATATGGAACTTCTATTGAGCCGAAGCGGGCATTAGACATAACAGCAGGAGGCTACTGCCCACCTCTGCCCGTGGCCGTCAGCGAATCAGTGATACCTGCCGGTCATAGGTGTAGGTCTGCAGCCCGAAATGACCGTAGGTGTAGGTATAGGTGGCGTTTTCGCCGGCAATCCGGCTCGAGTGCACACCGCCCATGGTACAGTAGCCGGTGGCGCAGACTATCTGATCCGACCAGCTCTTGATCGAGTAGACGCGACTGGCGATATTTTTGCCGTAGAGCCAGTCGAGAAACGGACTGGATACCGACAGGCCGTTGCTGCCGCAGGTGCTGTTGTAGACGTTGAACGGATAGGTGCCGCAACTCCACAGGCCGCGATAGGCGCCGGCCACGCCGACAAAGGCGTCCACCTTGTTCTGCACACCCAGCTTGATGACCTGCTGGGCCGCCAGGGTAACGCCCATCGAGTGGCCTATCACATCGATCCTGCCGGTGCAGGATGCAGCAATTGCGTTACTAATCGCATCGCGCACCGGCGTCTCCTCCGAGCCGCTGTGATCGTTGCAGGCGGCGCAGCTCTTCGAGCCCCAGCTGGGCCGGTAGACCTGCCCACTGCTGTAACCCTGGTTCAGCAGGTGCTGGTAGGTATTGTTCCAGTCCGACGGCTGGCCGGTATTGCCGTGCACCAGCACCACATTGTCGACACAGGCCGCCTGCAGGCCCGCACTGGCGACCGCAAGGACCAGCGCCAGCAGGAATCGCACTGCGCCTCGACAGCCATTACCCATATAATTTTTCTTCATTATTTTTCTCTCTCGCTATTGCCGTTCCCGACTGCGGGGAGCAGCGGGAGCGGCGCCGGTGGGTGTCAGCCCGACAGCATCGCTCGTACAGCGGAGACGAAACGGACAGTCGCCGCACCACTCTGGGGCAAGTTTCCGCCCCCGACCATTCGACCAAGGTCGGAAGCTTCCGCTCACTTCTATCCGATCCATGGAATCGTCGCCAAGCGGCGGACCTGTCGGTAATTGCCCCACCGGCACACAAGCTCCCCATTAGCTTCTAGACTGTCTTCACAGGTCACCCGAACATGAATTGCACGCCAGTGCGCCGTGACCCATACAGCCGCGGCTGACAATCGCAGAGGATCACATCATGAACACCCAGTTTCGCTTACTGTTGGGCGCAGCAGCCATCTTCCTGACCGGTGTCGCCCAGGCCGATATCACCATCGATATGCACGCGGCGGACAAGAGTGGCGTGGGCACGTCCATCGGCCAGATAGTGGCTACCGAGACCAAGTACGGGGTGGTGTTTACTCCCTCCCTGAAAGGCCTTTCTCCGGGCCTGCACGGTTTCCATGTGCACCAGAACCCCAGCTGTGAACCCATGGAGAAAGAGGGAGCGATGGTCCCGGCCCTGGGCGCCGGCGGTCACTACGACCCGGCCAAGACCAATCGACACAGTTTTCCCTGGGGCACCGGCCACCTCGGCGACCTGCCCGCGCTGTTCGTGGATGCTGCGGGCAATGCCACGCACCCGGTGCTGGCGCCGCGCCTCAAACTCTCCGACCTCAAGGGGCGCGCATTGATGATCCACAGTGGCGGCGACAACTATTCGGATACCCCGAAACCGCTCGGTGGCGGCGGCGCGCGGGTGGCCTGTGGCGTAATTCCATAGCCGGCGGCGGATGTCCGGGAAACCGGACATCCTTCCTGCGAAGAAGGCGCGCCAATGAAGAGAATGATCGGGCTGTTGATATTTGTACTGCTGTTGCTCGGCCTCGCCGGCTACCTGCAATATTGCACCAAGGAGCGGCGGGAACAGGGTTCCGAACAACAGGTCCAGTAGCTGGCCCTCTTGGCTGCCACTAGGCGAGGCCCTGCTGCTGTTAGTGGCCGTCCGGGACAACGCCTGTGGCCGGTAAAGAGTGCCGATGAGGCTTTTTCCCGGGCGGCACCGGTGGCAGGGCCGATCAAAGCCAAGGCGCTATTTGTTCAATTTGCCAATCATCCAACTACTGCTGGTCCCCTGTACCAGCAGCGAGAAGAGCACCACCCCGAACACCATCGACTGCACAGTCCACCAGTAGGGCAACTCCACCGGAAGGGACAGCACCAACGCCACTGCAATCACACCGCGCAACCCGCCCCAACCCAGTATCAGGCGCCAGTGTTTCGGGATCGGCGGCCCGACAAAGCGCGCCAGAGGCGCCATCATAAAGATCGCCAGGGCCCGCGCGCCGACGGCGGCGGGTATGGCAATCAGCATCGACAGCCACTGGTGCGTGAACATCTCGAAGGTGATCGTCAGCCCCATGATCACGAAGACCAGTGCCGCCAAAAGCAGTCGCAACCACTCCCAGGTGGGCTCAGCGTAGGCCAGATAGGTCCCGCACTCCCGGCGCAGGCAGCTACGGGCCACTATGGCGCAGGCCATGACCGACATGATGCCGGACACATGCACCAAATACTCCGCCAGGTAGAAGCTGCCGAAGGCCGCCAGCACCAGTGTCACCAGGCCGGCGTCGGCAGAGCGGAGGAAGAGCACCACTGTCGCGGCAGCCAGTCCGCAGAGCACACCCACCGCCAGGCCGCCGAAAAAGGTTACGGCGAAAGACAGGGCGACATTGCCTGCGCCGAATAGTGGCTCGCCGGTGCTGCTACCGCCCTCCACCACACTGTGGGTCGCCATGCCCAGCACCAGACTGAACAGTACTATGGCGGCGGCGTCATTAAACAGGCTCTCGCCTTCCACCAGGGTCAACAGGTCTTCGTCAGCATCTCCCTGGCGCAGCTTGGTGATCACTGACACCGGATCGGTGGCGGCCAGTATTGCGCCGGTCAGCAGCGCTGCTATCCAGGGAAAACCGGTGGGGTGGTTGATACCGAAGTAGGTGAGCAGCGCGATGATCAGCGCGCAGATGATTACGCCGACCGTGGAGAACAGCAGTATCGGCCCCAGCCAGCGCTTCAGAGCCTTCGGATCTATCTGCCAGGCGGCCTCGAAGATCAACACCGGCAGTATCACGAAAAATACCAGCTGGTGCAGGTTCTCCGCACGCAGGCCGGTGTCGAAGTCGATCACCGGCAGCAGCAGGCCGGCGAGCACGCCGGCGATCAGGCAGCCCAGGGTATTGTCTATACGCAGTATGCGCGCCAATCCCAGGCCGATGACCGCAGCCGCGGTCAGGTAGAGACCCTGCCCCACCAGGGTGGTAATACCTTCCATTGTCGAATTCTCCTGTCCATTGCATTTGAGTGTATGCCTAGTAACACGGGCTTGCACGGCGGACACCTGCGGCTGTAAACTGTATATTTATACAGCATCAGGGATACCGGCTTGACCAACGAAGACCCCGACAACCCCGCCCGGATACACAAGGGCCGCGGCGCCGCCAGCAACCTGGCCGGGCGTTTTGTGCCCCATGTCAGTACCCGCGAGAGTGACGGCTGGCAGACGGAGGAGGAGCCCCTGGAGCGGCTGCTGACCGAAGCTATAGAGGAAAAGGCCAAGACGATTATCAGTAGCAACAGTTCGCCGGACCTTCCGTTCAGCCAGTCGATCAACCCCTATCGCGGATGCGAAAATGGTTGTGTTTATTGCTACGCCCGCCCCAGCCACGCCTATATGGACCTGTCTCCCGGCCTGGATTTCGAGAGCAGGATTTTCTTCAAGCCCAACGCCGCGGAACTGCTGGAGAAGGCACTGCGCAAACCCGGTTATCAGTGCAGCCCTATCGCCATGGGCACCAATACAGATCCCTACCAACCGCTGGAGAGAGACAAGCAGGTCACCCACCAGCTGCTGGAAACGATGCAGCGCTACAACCAGCCGGTGACCATAGTCACCAAGAGCCAGTTGATTCTGCGCGACCTGCCGCTGCTGGCGGAGATGGCGAAAGACGGACTGGCCCAGGTGGCCATCAGCGTGACCACCCTTGACAACGATCTGAAGAGAAAACTGGAACCGCGCACTGCCGGTCCCGCCGCGCGCCTGCGGGTCCTGGAGCAGCTGAGCGATGCGGGCATTCCCACCGCGGTGCTGGCGGCGCCGATGATCCCGGCATTGAATGACTGTGAACTGGAAGCCATTCTCAAGGCGGCTAAGGGCGCCGGGGCGCAGTACGCCGCCTATATACTGCTGCGCCTGCCGCACGAGGTGGCGCCGCTGTTCCGCCAGTGGCTGGCAGTGCACTATCCGGAGCGCGCCGCCCATGTAATGAGCCTGGTGCAGCAGAGCCGCGGCGGGCGCGATTACCGCAGCGACTTCGCCCAGCGCCAGGCGGGCACCGGCGTCTTCGCGCAGTTGCTGCAACAGCGCTTTCGCGTGGCCATCAGCAAGCTGGGCCTCAACCGGCGCAAGCTGGTGCTGGATTGCAGCCGCTTCTGTCCGCCGCCCCGGGCCGGCGTTCAACAGCTCCTCTTCTGAACAGCGAGCGTCTGTAGGAGAGGCCCATGGCCGCGATAGGTCTTGCCAGTTTCTCCGAACATCGATCACGGACAACAGCTGCCGGTCCCGGCAGCTGTTTGCAATCCTCGCCCGCTGGCGGACAATGGCCGCTCGCCAACAACGGAAGCAGCATCTTGAGCGACTGGTTCGTCTACCTGATACGCACGGCTAGGGGCAGCCTCTATACGGGAATCACCTGCGACGTGGAGCGCCGCTTCGCCGAACACCAGAGCGGCGGGGCCAGGGCGGCCAAGGCCCTGCGCGGGCGCGGCCCACTCAAACTGGAATTCCGGCAGGCGGTGGCGGACAGGTCCGAGGCGCTGAGACTGGAAATGCAGATCAAGAAGTGGCCGAAGGAAAAAAAAGAGGCCCTGATTGCCGGCGGTGTGGGGTTGTCACTGCCGGCAAATGGCTCAGGGCCTCAAGGGGATGGGCCAGAATGAATATCCGGCGCGCTACAGCTGACTGCTGTAAAAATCTGCTTTCAGGTCCGGCTCCGATGTGGCCGGCCCGGTAAATGCCAGTGCGGTGACAAAGATCATCGCGGTTGCAAACAAAAAACGCCTGAACATCTTTAGCACCTCTCAGTGACGACGCCTTCGCGGGCACCTGCCCTGTTTTCCTGAAGTCGCATCGCCCGAATCAGACCCACATCCACGACAATGGACCTCAGGGCATCTGCCGGAACACCGATTAGCGTCCCGACTCCGGCTTTCAATTTTTTCACTGCTCGACCTCCGGTGCATGGCGCACCATATCCGGCAGGGCCGCAGCAAATGCGCCCACGGAAACCGCCGCCGTCAGAATCAAATAGGTATCCAGCGACCTGTCCATACCCGCGGCGAAGACCACCAGTACGCCGACGAAGTAACTGGGAATATTGTCCACCCCGGTAATCCATTTCATCAGCTGGATGCTGATCGCCGCCAGGAACAGCGCCGCGGGCAGCGCCATTACGCCGAGGTTCGGATCCAGCCTGAGCGCCACCGACTGGGCGACTATCCCGAAACCGAGCCCGGTCACCGCACAGGCCAGGTTGTAGGCGCCGTCGCGCAGCGTCGATCCGCGCGTGTAGTAGGCGGCCCAGCCCCCGAGCACGGCCCATACCGGCAGGCCGCCCAGCAGACAGAGTGCGGCGGCGCCGGCCAGCAGGGCCGCCGACAGTGGGGTATTTGCCAGCCTGGAGAATCCGATCTGTTCAGCGCTGTGTTCGCTGGCTATTGCCTGACCCATTGGCCATATCCTCCCGAAATTGCCTTTGCAAAAATGCATCCCTGCTTGCCCAAAAAGATCCGAATCGTCCACAGGGGGTTGAAACCAGTTCCCGCGCGATGCCTTTCCGGCCATTGAATTCTGCACGCGGGGGAATTCCACCGGTAGCAGAGAACTTCAGGATCCTTGCCCAAAATTCCAGCCCACCGGCGAATGGCGGGCTGGAAAGAAACGGGCGCTCTAAAGCAATGTCGACGGGTTATATAAATTGGTCGTTTGGAGTCTCGCCTTTTCGACTGACAGGGGCTGTCAGCAGATGTTTTTTATCTGGGGTTCGGGCAAAATTGCCGCCCTTCCCCGTCCTGCCGGAACCCGATATGGAACTGACGATTACGCTGCTGTTGATTTTCTTTGCGGTCGCCATGCTGGCGGGCTGGGTGGACACCCTCGCCGGCGGCGGGGGCCTGATCACCCTGCCGGCGCTGCTGCTCGCCGGCGTGCCACCGGTCAGCGCACTGGCCACCAACAAGAGCCAATCGGTTGTGGGCACGTTGACGGCCAGCCTCACGCTGTTCCTGAAGGGGCACTTGCGCGGCCGCGAGCTGATTCCACTGGTGATTGCCGCCGGACTGGGCGCGGCGCTGGGCGCCTGGCTGGTGCAGCGCATCGACACGGGATGGCTGAACTGGGTGATTCCGCTGCTGCTGGTACTGGTGGCCGCCTACTTCTGGTTGACCCCGAACCTGGGCGAGGCCGAGGCGCAGGCGCGGCAGTCCGAGCGGCAGTGGACCCTTACCTGGGTGCCCGGCGTGGGCTTTTACGACGGCGTCTTCGGCCCGGGCACCGGCTCTTTCTTTGCCGCCTCCGGCGTCGCCTTTCGCGGCCAGACACTGCTCACCGCCACCATCCGCGCCAAGCTGCTGAACTTCACCACCAACGCAGTATCCCTGGTGCTGTTTGCCGCCGGCGGCAAGGTGATATGGGCCATAGGCGCGGCGATGATGGCCGGCCAGGCCCTGGGCGCCTTTATCGGCAGCCACACCATGCTGAACGGTGGGGCAAAACTGATCCGCCCGCTGGTGATCGCCATGTGCGTGCTGATGTCCCTAAGCCAGATAGCCCAGTACTTCGGCTGGATCAGCCTGAGCTGACCTGCCGCTGTTAACCGGGCGAATCGATCAACCGCGGTTTCATGATCTCCGCGATCCAGGCCATAAACACCTGCACCCTTTTCGGCAGGTGGCGGCGGTTGGCGTAGAGCAGGGAAACCGGCATGGGCGCCGGCCGGTACTGGGGCAGTATCTCCTCCAGCTCCCCCGACTGCAGGTAGGGGTGCACGCCGGCCTCGGGCACCTGGATGATGCCGAGACCTGCGATACAGGCCTCCAGGTAGGCCTCGGTGTTGTTGACCGTCACCGCTCCCTGCATCGGCAGCGACTGCGACACCTCCGGCTGCTCCGGATCCACGTATTCAAAACCGGTCGGGCGCGAACCCAGGGTCAGCACATAGTGCACCAGCTGGTGATCGGCCAGGTCGTCCAGTGTCCGCGGTGTGCCGTGCTCCGCCAGGTACTCGGTGCTGGCGCAGCTGACCATGCGGTAGTAGCCGAGCGGCCTCGCTATCAGGCTGGAGTCCTCCAGGGTGCCGACCCGCAGTACACAGTCGAAACCCTCCCGTACCACATCGACGAAGCGGTCGGTGCTGGACAGCTCCACCTCCAGGCCCGGGTGCATGCGCAGGAATTCCGGCATGCGCGGAATCACCACGTCGCGCGCCACCGGCAGCGGCATATCCACCCGCAGTCGACCGTGCAGTTCCGAAGTATCCTCGCGGAACAGGTTCTGCAGCTCGTCCATATCCGCCAGCAAATCCCGACAGCGTTCGTAGAACACCTGGCCGTCCTGGGTCATCTGTACGCTGCGGGTGGTGCGGTGCAGCAGCCGCGTGCCCAAGAGGCTCTCCAACTGCTGTATCGCACCGGAGACGCTGGCGCGGGACAGGCCCAGGTTGTCCGCGGCCGCGGTAAAGCTGCCCTGCTCCGCCACCCGCAGGTAGATTTGCATGGATTCCAGCAGTTTCATGATTACTCACCAGGATTGGTCAGAATATACGAACAGTCTAGTTAGATTTTATGCATTTATCTAACTAATCCTGATCAATAAGCTCTCTCCCGTCGATCAAGACATCACCAACGACGGGAGCTGACCATGAAACAGAAGATTGCACTGATCACCGGCGGCAGCCGCGGACTGGGCCACAACACCGCCCTGCAACTGGCGGACAAGGGCGTGGACGTGATCCTGACCTTCCACAGCCGCAAGGCGGACGCCAACAAAGTGGTCGCCGAAATCGAGCGGCGCGGCGCCCGCGCCGCCGCCCTGCAGCTGGATACCGGCGATTCCGCCGGCTTCGCCGGGTTCGCCGAGGGGCTGCGCCAACTGCTGCAGTCCCGCTGGCAGCGCGACCGGTTCGACTACCTGGTGAATAACGCCGGCATCGGCCACCACGTGCCCTTCGCGGAGACCAGCGAAGAGCAGTTCGACCAGTTAATGAACATCCACTTCAAGGGTGTTTTCTTCCTGACCCAGAGGCTGTTGCCACTGATCGCCGACGGCGGGCGCATCGTCAACCTGTCCAGCGGACTGGCGCGCTTCTCCCTGCCCGGCTACTCCGCCTATGCGGCGATGAAGGGTGCCATCGAGGTACTGAGCCGCTATATGGCCAAGGAGCTGGGCGAACGCGGCATCGCGGTGAACGTGGTCGCGCCGGGCGCCATCGAGACCGACTTCGGCGATGGCCTGGTGCGCGACAACCACGAGGTGAATGCGTTTATCGCCTCACAGACGGCGCTGGGGCGGGTGGGCCTGCCGGAGGATATCGGCGGTGTTATCGCCTCGCTGCTGTCGGAGGAGAATCGCTGGATCAACGCCCAGCGGATCGAGGCGTCCGGTGGTATGTTCCTGTAATTCAGGGAAGGTTATTTCGCGTATAGGAACGGCGGGGCGTCCGCCGTTGGCCGCGATCGATCGGTGATATCAACCACCACTGATCGCGGCCAACGGCCGCTCCTACCAGGGAATCTCGCTGCCGTCGTAATTGACAAAGCGGCCGCTGTTTTCCAGATTGGTATCCAGCAGCACCTTCTTCAAACCCGCCACACTCTCCTCCGTCGAGATCAATGCATTGGGCCCGCCCATCTCGGTCTGCACCCAGCCCGGGTGCAGTGCTATCACGCTGATACCGCGCTCGTGCAGGTCGATCGACAGGCTCTTCACCACCTGGTTCACCGCCGTCTTGGAGGAGCGGTAGATATAGCCACCGCCAGACGTATTGTCGGCGATACTGCCCACCTTGCTGCTGACCACCGCAATGACCTTGCGCTCGCTGGCGGCGACATTGCCAGCGAAGGTCTGCGCCATCATATAGGGCGCTATGGTGTTGGCCTCCAGCACCCGGCGCCACTCGTCCAGATCCACATGGCCGAACCCCACGCCCTTGGGGCCGTAGTAGCCGGCGTTATTCAGCAGGATATCGATCGGTTCGCCCTCCAGGGCCCGGGCCAGGGTCGCCATATGGTCGTAGTCGGTCACATCCAGCTGGAACAGGCGCAGGTTCGGGTACCGCTCGCGCAACGCGCGCAGCTCCGTCGCATTGGGCAGGTCCCGGCAGCAGGCCAGTACCCGCCAGCCGTCAGCGGCGAACTGGCGGCTCATTTCCAGGCCTATGCCGCGGTTGCTGCCGGTAATCAGAATGGTACCGGGCATGAGGAATCTCCGTCGGTTTGTTTATCACCTCAGCGATAATAGCAAAGCCGATGGAAATTCCTGACCGGCGAATTACTCTCCGAGCCTACATATCGGGATAGTTGGGGCCACCGCCACCTTCGGGCACCACCCAGGTAATATTCTGGGAAGGGTCCTTGATATCGCAGGTCTTGCAGTGCACACAGTTCTGCGCATTGATCTGGAAGCGCGGCTCACCCTCATCCTCGATAATTTCGTACACCCCCGCCGGGCAGTAGCGCTGGGCCGGCTCGTCATACAGGGACAGGTTTTCCCCCAGAGGAACATCGGCATTCCAGAGGCGCAGATGTACCGGCTGGTCCTCCTCGTGATTGGTGTTGGACAGGAACACCGAGGAGAGCTTGTCGAAACTGATCTTGTTGTCCGGCTTCGGGTAGTCGATCTCCGCACACTCCCTCGCCGGTTTCAGTCGCGCATAGTCCGGCTGCGGATCGCCCAGGGTCCAGGGCAGTCTGCCGCGGAACAGGTTCAGGTCCACGAACGCATAGGCGGAACCGAGTATATTGCCGAATTTGTGCTGGGCCGGGCCGAAGTTGCGCTGCGCGTACAGCTCACGATAGGCCCAGCTGTTGCGGAAAGCCGCGTCGAACGGCAGCTCGTCACCGCCTCTACCCTGCGCCAGCGCATCGACGATTATTTCGGCGGCCACCATGCCGGACTTCATCGCCGTGTGCGAGCCCTTGATCTTGGCGAAGTTCAGGGTGCCCGCATCACAGCCGACCAGCAGCGCCCCGGGCATGCTCATTCTGGGCAGCGACTGTATGCCGCCCTTGGCGATGGCGCGCGCACCATAGGCCAGGCGTCGGCCGCCCTGCAGGTATTTGCGGATCGCCGGGTGCTGCTTGTAGCGCTGGAATTCGTCGAAGGGCGACACATGGGGATTCTCGTAGCCCAGGTCGGTAATCAGGCCCAGCGCCACGCGGTTGTTTTCCAGGTGGTACAGGAAACCACCGCCGTGGGATTTGCTCTCGGACAGGGGCCAGCCGGCGCTGTGCACCACAAGGCCCTGTTGGTGCCGCTCGGGATCTATTTCCCAGACCTCCTTGATACCCAGGCCGTAGTGCTGCGGCTCGCGCCCCTCGTCCAGTTCGAAGTGTGCGATCAGCTCCTTGCCCAGATGGCCGCGGCAGCCCTCGGCAAATACCGTGTATTTCGCGTGCAGCTCGATACCCGGCATATAACCGCCCTTCTGCTCTCCGGATCGGCTTACGCCCATATCGCCGGTGGCAACACCCTTCACCGCACCCTCTTCGCTGTAGAGGACTTCGGCGGCGGCGAAGCCGGGATAGATCTCCACACCCAGGCTCTCCGCCTGCTCGCCAAGCCAGCGGCACAGGTTGCCGAGCGAGATGATATAGTTGCCGCTGTTGTGCATTGTGTGCGGCGCCAAGGATCCGGGCACCCTCAGCGATTTTTTATCATCGCGCAGCAGCAGTATTTTGTCGTGCGTCACTTCGGTGGAAAGCGGTGCGCCCATCTCCCGCCAGTCGGGGAACAGCTCGTTCAAGGCGCGGGGCTCGAACACCGCGCCGGATATAATATGTCCGCCGATTTCCGCCGCCTTTTCCACCAGGCAGACACTGATCTCCTCGCCGCGCTCCGCCGCAAGCTGTTTGATACGGACCGCGGTGGAGAGGCCGGACGGGCCGCCGCCCACTACCACCACGTCGTATTGCATGGATTCCCGTTGCATGTCTCCCCCAAATCAGTCCGCGGAGGGTTCGTTCTGCATAAAGCGCAGCTTGTGCCAATCGGTGCTGCCGAACTGAAACTGGAAAGTCGTCAGCCGCTTGAAGAAGTGGCCCACATCCAGCTCGTCGGTGACGCCGATGCCGCCGTGTAGCTGCACCGCCTCCTGGCCCACCTTGCGCGCCGCCACGCCTATACGGCACTTGGCCGCGGACACGGCCTTCGGCGCTACGCCGTCGTTGGCGTCCAGCTGCATGGCCGCCATATACAGGATGGATCTGGCCTGCTCGCACTCGATAAACATGTCTGCCATGCGGTGCTGCAGCGCCTGGAATTTTGCGATGGGCACGCCGAACTGCTTGCGGGTCCTGGCGTACTCGACGGTTTTCTGCAGGGTCACTGACATGGCCCCCACCGCCTCGGCGCAGACCGCCAGGGTGGCGCGGTCGACGATCTTCTCTATCGCCGCCAGGGCCACGCCCTCCTCCCCGAGCAGACAGGCCGCGGGCACCGCAACCCTGTCGAAACTGATTTCCGCGGCGCGCCGGCCGTCGACGGTGGCGTAGCCGCGGCGGCTGACGCCCTCGGCACTGGCATCGATCAGCAGCAGGCTGATGCCGTCGCGGTCGCGCCGTGCGCCGCCGGTGCGCACCGCCACCAGCAGCTGGTCCGCCGCCTCGCCGTTCAACACCACGGATTTCTGCCCGCTGACGATATACCGGTCGCCGCTGCGGTCGGCGGTGGTGGCCACATTGTTCAGCTCGTAGCGGCTCTGCGGCTCGGCGAAAGCGAAGGCCAGCTGCAACTGCCCCTGCATAATGCCGGCAAGCAGCTCCTCCTTCTGGCTGTCATTGCCGCATTCAGCAACCAGGCCGCCGGCCAGCACCGCGCTGGCGAGAAACGGCTCCACCAGCATGCCCTTGCCAAACTCCTCCATAACCACCATCAGGTCGGTGGCGGAGCCGCCCAGGCCGCCGTCCTCCTCGCTGAAGGGCACCATCAGCCAGCCCAGCTCTGCGAACAGCTGCCAGTGCTCGCTGCTGAAGCCCTGCGGGCTTTCAATGATTCTTCTGCGGCTGTCGAAGTCGTAGTCCTGCTGGATAAATTTGCCGACGCTGTCCTGCAGCATCTGCTGTTCTTCGCTGTAGGAAAAATTCATAATACACCCTTCCCTTACAGGCCCAGTACGGCCTTGCAGATAATGTTTTTCTGGACTTCGTTACTGCCGCCGTAGATGGACGCCTTGCGGTTGTTGAAGTAGCGCGGCGCTGCGTTGGCCGCGGTACCCGGGCCCACGGGTTCGCCGTCGAAGCCGTCCATAAACTGTTCCCTGACGAAGGGCAGGCTATAGTTGCCGGCCACTTCCACAAAGAGTTCGTCGATCAGCTGCGCCACCTCGCTGCCCTTGATCTTCAGGATCGAGGACTCGGGTCCCGGCGCCTTGCCGGTGCTGACCGAGGCCAGGGTGCGCAGCTCGGTGTACTCCAGGGCCAGCAGCTCCAACTCCACCTCGGCCAGCTTCTGCGCGAAGGCGCTGTTCTGCAGCAGGCTGCCCGCGCCGTCGGCGGTCTCCGCGGCAAGTTCCTTGAGTTGCTTCAGGCGCTGCTTGGACTGCGCCACCCGCGCGATGCCGGTGCGCTCGTGGGTCAGCAGCACCTTGGCGTAGGTCCAGCCCTTGCCCTCCTCGCCGATGCGGTTTGCCACCGGTACCCGCACATTGTCGAAGTGCACCTCGTTCACTTCCCGGTGTCCCTCCAGGGTGATGATCGGCGAGACGGTGATGCCCGGGTCATCCATATCGATCAACAGGAAGCTGATCGCCTCCTGGTTCTTCACTTCCGGGCCGCCGGTGCGCACCAGACAAAAGATCCAGTCGGCGTAGTGACCCAGGGTGGTCCAGGTCTTGGTGCCGTTGACCACATAGTGGTCGCCGTCGCGCACCGCGGTGGTTTTCAGCGCGGCCAGGTCGGAACCGGCGTTGGGCTCGGAGTAGCCCTGGCACCACCAGACGTTGCTGGCGAGGATATCCGGCAGGAAGCGCTGTTTCTGCTCCTCGGAGCCGTAGCTGTAGATCACCGGCGCGACCATTTTCAGGCCGAAGGGAATCACGTCCGGCGCGCCGGCGGTGGCGCACTCGTTGGCCCAGATGTATTTCTGTGTCGGCGTCCAGCCGGTGCCTCCGTACTCCACCGGCCAGTTGACACCGGCCCAGCCCTGCGCGTGCAGGATTTTCTGCCAGCGCACATAATCCTCCTTCTCCATGTGCAGGCCCTTCAGCGTCTTCTCACTGATATCCTCCGGCAGTTTTTCCTTCAGGAAGCTGCGCACCTCCTCGCGGAAGGACAGTTCTTCTTCAGTAAAATCGATATTCATTGTTTTCTCCCATCACTCGCTAGAGATGTCCGTTAAGAAACTTCCCTGACCATATTCCGCGCAATCACCATGCGCTGGATTTCCGAAGTGCCCTCGTAGAGGCGGAACAGGCGCACGTCGCGGTAGAAGCGCTCCACCGCGTACTCGGAGATATAACCGGAACCGCCGTGGATCTGCACCGCGCGGTCTGCCACCCGGCCGACCATTTCCGTCGCGAAGAGTTTGCAGCAGGAGGCCTCGGTGCTGCTGCGTTCACCGGCATCGCGCCGGCGCGCAGCGTCCAGCACCATACATTTGGCTGCGTAGGCCTCGGTGCGCGAGTCCGCCAGCATGGCCTGGATCATCTGGTGTTCGGCGATGGGCACGCCGAACTGTTTGCGCTCCACGGCGTAATTGAGCGCATCGTCGATCAGCCGCTCGGCGGTGCCGACGGAGAGCGCGGAGATATGCAGGCGGCCGCGGTCCAGCACCTTCATCGAGGTGATAAAGCCCTCGCCCTCTTTGCCGCCGATCAGGTTTGCCGCCGGCACCCGCACATCGTCGAAGATCACATCGCAGGTATAGGAGCCCGCCTGGCCCATCTTCTTGTCCTTCGCGCCGAGGGAAACACCTGGCGTGCCCGCGTCGACGATAAATGCCGATACCCCACGGGCACCGGGGATATCCGGGTTGGTTCGCGCCATCACGGTAAAAGTACCGGCGCGGGGTGCATTGGTGATAAACCGCTTGGTGCCATTCAGTACATAGAAGTCGCCATCGCGACGGGCGCTGGTTTTTACCGAGGCTGCATCGGAGCCGACGTCCGGCTCGGTCAGGCAAAAGGAGCCGATCAGCTCGCCGGACGCGTAACGCGGCAAGTACCTGGTCTTCTGCGCCTCGGTGCCGTCTAAGACGATGGCCGCGGAGCCGATACCGTTATTGGTACCGATCAGCGAGCGGAAGGCCGGCGAAGTGCGCCCCAGCTCCATCGCCACCAGGGCTTCCTCTTCCATGGTGAGCCCCAGGCCGCCGAACTCCTCGGGAATCGTCAGTCCGAACAGGCCCATTTCGCGCATTTCGGCGATGATCTCTTCCGGAATCGCATCTTCCTCCGCGACCCGCGCTTCCGCCGGTACCAGTCGCTCGCGCACGAAGCGGGCGATGGTATCCAGCAGTTGCTGCAGTATCTCCCCGTCTCGAATCACCTTCTCCTCCCCTGGGCACACGCCAGCAGGCGTGCACTTGCCATTTATGCCTATTGAAAAATTCTCCAGATGCGATAACAATAGCATGACATACCGCAGAGCGGAACACTAACGTCAAAATAATAACAATCCGTACCGAATAAGGGCAAAGGAGGGAGAAAATTGGAAGCTAGAACTGACCACCTATCTGGGGCATCGCTGCTCACACGGGAGGATCTGGAGCGATTCGAGGCGGTGCCCTTGCGGCAGCGCTATCCCTGGCAGTCCAGTTACGAACTGCTGAGCCACGCCGCGCGGAAATTCGGCGATGACCCCGCGCTGTCCTACCTGCCCACGGCAGTGCGCGACGAAGAGCCCGTTCATATCAGCTATCGCCAACTGCTGGGTCGGGTGCAGCAGATGGCCAACCTGCTACACGCACTCGGCCTCGGTGTGGAAGACGCGGTGGCCATACTGCTGCCGATGATTCCCCAGACCCATATCGCCCTGTGGGGCAGCCAGGCGGCGGGCATTGCCAGCCCCATCAACCCGATGCTGGAACCGGAGCATATCGCCGAGATCATCAATACCACCGGTGCAAGGGCGCTGGTGGCGCCCGGTCCGGAAGACAGCGCGGAGATGTGGCAGAAAGTCCAGCACATCGGCACACTGGCCCCGGGGCTGGAGCACCTGATACTGGTGCGCCGCGACAACACAGCCCCGCTGCCGGAATGTGGAGCGCTGCAGGTGACCGACCTGAACGAGGCCCTGTCCGGTCAACCCGCAGATCGACTGGTGAGCAACCGCCAGTTTCGCGCCGAAGACATCGCGGCCTATTTCCACACCGGAGGCACTACCGGCCGCCCCAAGGTGGCCCGCCTGACCCACGGCAATATTGCCTTCGTAGCCCAGAGCTATGCCGAACGCACCGCCGAAAAGGGGCGTTTCACCACTTTGGCGGCACTGCCCCTGTTCCATATCTACGGCACCGTACCTGCGGGCATGGCCGCCCTCTTCGCCGGCCGCAGCCTGCTGATGATGACCGCCACCGGGTTCCGCAATCCCAATGTCATCCAGAACTGCTGGCACCATGTGGCGCGATTCCAGATCAAGGGTTTTGCCACAGTTCCCACGGTGCTGGCGCTCCTGCTGAAGGTGTCGGCGGATGGCGAGGACATCCGTTGCCTGCAAGACATCACCAGCGGCTCCGCGCCGCTGCCGCTGGGTCTCAAGGCGGCCTTCGAAAAGAAATTCCGGGTACCGGTCATCAATGGCTACGGCATGACCGAATCCACCGGCATTCTGAACCGACCGTTTGGCGGCTGCGAGGTACCGGCAGGCAGCGTGGGCATGCGCCTGCCATATATGGAAATTAAAGTGGCCGACCTGGACGGCAACCGCATCCGCCGCAGCTGCGACGCCGGCGAAGTGGGCAGCGTGCTGGTGCGCGGCCCGCATATTTTTGCCGGCTACCTCAACCCCACTGACAACGACAAAGTCTGGGTGGAGCACCGTTGGTTCAATACCGGCGATCTGGGATTTCTCGACGCCGCCGGCAACCTGACCCTCACCGGCCGCGCCAAGGACCTGATTATCCGCGGCGGCCACAATATTGACCCCGCACTGATAGAAGATCCTCTGTGCCGTCATCCGGCGGTGGCCATGGCCGTGGCCATTGGCCAGCCGGACGCTGAAGTGGGGGAACTGCCGGTTGCCTTCGTGACACTTTCCGCAGCAAATGTGACCGGGGAAGCGCTGCTGGAATACTGCCGCGAACACATTTCCGAACGCGCCGCGGTGCCCAAGCGCATCGAAATCATCGAGGAGATGCCGCTGACCGCGGTGGGCAAGGTGTTCAAGCCCGAGCTGCGCAACCGCGCCACTGAATTCGCACTCGGGGCGACACTGCAAAACGCGGATATCGAAGCGCGGGTATGCGCGTGGCACGACCAACAGCGCGGCCTGGTTGCCTCGGTTGCACTGGCCAGGACCGACCTGCGCCCGCGGGCCGAAAAACTGTTGCGCGGCTTTCCGCTGGCGCTCGAATTCCAAGACTGACTTATTCCGGGAAGGAGAAATCACCCATGTCACAAGCATTTATATACGACGGCGGCCGCAGCGCCTTCGGCCGCCACGGCGGCTGCCTCTCGGGTGTGCGCCCGGACAACCTGCTCGCCCACGTGATCAAAACCCTCGTCGAGCGCAACAGCTTTGCCCCGGAATTGTATGAGGACGTGATCGCCGGCAGCACCAACCAGGCCGGCGAAGACAGTCGCAACGTCGCCCGCTTTGCCAGCCTGCTCGCTGGCCTGCCGCTCGAATGCGGCGGCCTCACCGTGAACCGCCTGTGCGGTTCCGGCCTCGCAGCCACCCTCGATGCCGCGCGCTGCGTGCAGACCGGCAACGGCGAACTGTTCGTTGCCGGTGGTGTGGAATCCATGAGCCGCGCGCCGCTGGTGGTCTCCAAGGCGAACAGCCCCTTCGACCGCAATCAGGTGATGGCCGACACCACCATGGGCGCGCGCTTTACGAACCCGGACATAGTCGCGCAGTTCGGCGGCCACAGCATGCCCGAGACGGCGGACAACATCGCCGCAGACCTCGGCATTACCCGCGAGGAAAGTGACCGCTTCGCCGCGGCCTCCCAGGAAAAATACGAGGCCGCGCTCCGGGACGGATTCTTTGCCGAAGAGATCATTCCGCTTGAAGTGTCCGCCGGCCGCAAGAAACCTCCGGTACTCGTGGACGCCGACGAACACCCGCGTCCCGGCACCGATATGGCCGCCCTGTCCAGGCTCCGCAACCTGTTCGAAGGCGGTGTGGTGACCGCGGGTAACGCGTCCGGCATCAACGACGGCGCAGCCGCACTGCTGATTGGCAGCGAGCAGGCCGGCAAGGCCGCCGGCATAGCACCGCGCGCGCGTATCATCGCCGGTGCCATTGCCGGCGTCGAGCCGCGGGTAATGGGCCTGGGCCCAGTGCCCGCCACCCGCAAGGCCCTGGCCCGCGCCGGCCTCACCCTCGATGACATGGATGTCATGGAATTCAATGAGGCATTCGCCACCCAGGCCCTGGGCTGCCTCAAGCTGCTGGAACTCGACAGCGACGACCCGCGCATCAATCCCAACGGTGGTGCCATTGCCGTGGGCCACCCGCTGGGCGCCTCCGGCGCGCGCATTATTTACACCGCGCTGCGCCAGCTGGAGCGCAGCGGTGGGCGCTACGGGCTGGCCACCATGTGTATCGGCATAGGCCAGGGGATTGCGGTGGTGATCGAGCGCCTTTAACAACCACTGCCGAAGAATAATTAACGGGAAAAAATCATGTCTGTTGTCACTTACGAACTGATCGAAAATATCGGCGTTATCCGCCTGAACAATCCGCCGGTCAACGCGCTGTCGCAGGCGCTGCGGGAAGGCATTCAGGGCGCTATCGAAAACGCCCAGAACGACGCCTCCGAGGCGCTGGTGCTGCTGTGCGAGGGCCGCACCTTTATCGCCGGGGCCGATATCAGCGAGTTCGGCAAGCCGCCCACGGCGCCGTCGCTGCCGGAGGTCATCACCGCGATCGAAAACTCCAGCAAGCCGGTGATCGCCGCCCTGCACGGCACCGCCCTCGGCGGCGGCTTCGAAGTCGCCCTGGCCTGCCACTACCGATGCGCATTGACCTCCGCCAAGGTGGGCCTGCCGGAAGTGAAACTCGGCCTGCTGCCCGGCGCCGGCGGCACCCAGCGGGCGCCGCGCCTGGCCGGTGTCGAGGCGGCGCTGGAATTGATCACCAGCGGTGCGCCGGTTGCGGCGAAAAAAGCTGTGGAAATGCAGCTGATCGACCGGGTCGTGGAAGGCGAACTGCTGGACGGCGCCCTGGCCTACGCCAGGGAACTGGTCAATGCAGAGGCGCCGCTGCGCCGCGTGCGCGATATCGCCATTGACCCGGCTGCGGCCCCGGCGGAACTCTTCGACGGCTTCCGCAAGAAGCTGGCCGCACGCGCCCGCGGACAGATAGCGCCGCAGCATATCGTCGCCTGCATCGAGGCGGCGGCAAGCCTGCCCTTCGACGAGGGCATCGCCAAGGAGCGCGAGCTGTTCCTGGAGTGCCTGCAGTCGAGCCAGTCCGCGGCGCTGCGCCATATTTTCTTCGCCGAGCGCGAGGCGGCCAAGGTCGTGGGCCTGGGCAAGGACACGCCGCAGAGAAAAATCGAATCGGTGGCGGTGATCGGCGGCGGCACCATGGGCGGCGGCATTGCGATGAATTTTGCCAATGCCGGCATCCCGGTGACGCTGGTCGAGATCAATGACGAGGCCCTGGCCCGCGGCCTCGGCATCATCGAGAAAAACTACGCCACTACCGTGAAAAAGGGCAAGCTCAGCGAGGCGCAGAAAGAGCAATGCCTGTCACTGATCCGCGGCACCACCGACTATACGGACCTGGCCGATGCTGACCTGTTGATAGAGGCGGTATTCGAAAACCTGGAACTGAAAAAGGAAATTTTTGCCCGGCTGGACCGCGTCTGCAAGACAGGCGCCATACTCGCCACCAACACCTCCTACCAGGACGTCGACCAGATAGCCGCTGCCACCGGACGTCCGCAGGATGTGATCGGCCTGCACTTCTTCAGCCCCGCCAATGTGATGAAGCTGCTGGAAGTGGTGCGCGGCGAAAATACCGCGGACGAGGTCATCGCCACCGCCATGGCGCTCGCCAAGACCATCAAAAAAATACCCGTGCTGGCCGGCAACTGCTACGGCTTTATCGGCAACCGCATGCTGCGCCACTACGCCCGCGAGGCCCAGCTGTGCCTGATCGAGGGCGCGACACCTGCGCAGATAGACGGAGTCATGCAGGAATGGGGCATGGCCATGGGCCCGCTGGCCGTGGGCGACCTGGCCGGACTGGATATCGGATACAAGGCCCGCCAGGGACTGACCGACGAGCAGAAAGGCAACCCCAAGACCTACTGCATCGCCGACGCCCTGGTGGAGATGGGCCGCCTGGGGCAGAAGAGCGGTGCCGGCTACTATCGCTACGATCCGGAGACCCGCGCGCGCAGCAGTGACCCGGAAGTGCTCAAAGTGATAGAAGCCCAGGCCAGGGCCCTGGGGGTCAGCCGTCGCGAGATCGATAACAGCGAAATCCTCGACCGCCTCACTTTCGCGCTGATCAACGAGGGCACCAGAATCCTGGAGGAAGGTATTGCACAGCGCCCCAGCGATATCGATGTGGTCTACGTCTACGGCTACGGCTTCCCCGCCTACCGCGGCGGTCCCATGCAATACGCCGACACTTTGGGTCTGAAAAAAGTCTACGACACCATTGTCGAGTTCGGTAAACGTCACGGAGAGGCGTACTGGACTCCGGCGCCGCTGCTGAAAGAGCTGGCTGAATCAGGCAAGACCTTTGCCGAATGGGCACGGGAAAACCAGTAAGCAGGAGGACCGCACCATGGCTCTGCCCGGAATATTGTCAGACCTGCGCCTGCCGGTGGTCGCCTCGCCGATGTTTATCGTTTCCAGCCCGGAGATGGTGATCGCCCAGTGCCGGGCCGGCATCGTCGGTTCCTTTCCCTCCCTGAATGCGCGCCCGCAGCCGCTGCTGCGGGAGTGGCTGGACAGGATCGATACGGGGTTGAATCGCGCTATGGCAGAAAACCCCAATGCCGCGGTCGCCCCCTACGCGGTCAACCTGATAGTGCACCAGAGCAACGATCGCCTGCAGTGGGACCTGGAGACCTGTATCCAGTTCCGGGTGCCCATCATTATCACCAGCCTGCGTGCCCTGGACCCGCAGATGGTGGAGCGCATCCACGCCTACGGCGGCCTGGTGTTTCACGACGTGGTCAACGTCCGCCACGCCAGAAAGGCCGCCGCCGCCGGAGTGGATGGCCTGATACTGGTGTGCGCCGGGGCCGGCGGCCACGCCGGTACCCTGAGCCCCTTCGCCCTGGTCAGCGAGGTCAGGCAGTGGTTCGACGGCACCCTGCTGCTGTCCGGCGCCATCGCCAACGGCGCTTCCATATTGTCCGCCCGCGCCCTGGGCGCGGACCTGGCCTATATGGGCACCCGCTTTATCGCCAGCGACGAGGCCAACGCCGACCCTGAATACAAGCAGATGCTGGTGGAGCACAGCGCCGCGGATATCGTCTACAGCTCGCTGTTTACCGGCGTGCACGGCAACTACCTGAAACCCAGCATCGCCCGGGCAGGCCTGGACCCGGAAAACCTGCCCGACGGCGACAAGAGCAGCATGCAGTTCGGCAGTGGCGGCAGTTCCAAATCAAGGGCCTGGCGGGATATCTGGGGCGCCGGCCAGGGCCTCGGTTCCATCGACAATGTCTCCCCGGTGGGGGAAATCGTCGCGCAGCTGGAACAGGAATACCGCCAGGCCGTGGCCCGGCTGCAACCGACCATCGGGAAATAGCGCATGTGTGATGAACTGCTGCAGCAACGAGCGGACGGTGTGCTGACCCTCGCCTTCAACCGCCCGGAAAAGAAAAACGCCCTGACCCGCGCCATGTATCGGGCACTGACCGGGGCGCTGCAACAGGCGTCGGCCGACCCGGAGGTGCGCGCGGTGCTGATCCGCGGCGACGAAAATGCCTTTACCGCCGGCAATGATCTGGGGGACTTCAACCGCCGCGCGGCGGGGGAAAAATCCCCGGCGATCGGGTTCCTCGAGGCACTGCACGACTTCGAGAAACCCGTCGTTGCCGCCGTCTCCGGCGTCGCCGTGGGTATCGGCTGCACTCTATTGCTGCACTGCGACCTGGTATACGCCGCGCCGGAAACACGCTTCCGCATGCCCTTTGTCAAACTGGGCGTAGTGCCGGAAGGCGGCTCAAGCCTGCTTCTGCCACTGCGCCTGGGCCACCAGCGGGCCGCACGCCTGTTGATGCTGGGAGATTTCTTCAGCATTCGCGAGGCTGTGGATATGGGCATCGTCTCCGAAGAGGTTCCACAGGATGCGCTGTTTGAACAGGCGCAGGCAAACGCGCTGCGGCTGGCGGAATTGCCGCAACGGCCTTTGCTGGCCACCAAACGGTTGTTGAAGCGGGAACTGCACGACAGCATCTCGAAAACCATCGAGCGCGAAGCAGAATTGTTTGCAGAGATGTTACAGACAGCGGAATCACAGGCGCTGAGAAACGGTGCTCTGTAATCACCCGCCACCCTATCAGTGGGAGGTCGCATGCTGCCTCAGAGCAGACAAAATACGCTAAAAGGTGTCGGCTTCGCCCTCGCCTCGGTGCTGGTGGCCACCGGCGCGGCCATCGCGGTCAAATGGATTTCCAGCGCGGTACCGGTGCCTTTGATCGTCCTGAGTCAGTACAGCATTTTCCTGCTGTTGATGCTGCCATGGATGCTGCGGCGCCGATTACGGCAACTGGCCAGCCCGCGCTGGAAGACTCACCTCGCGCGAGGGTTTGCGGGCTGGTTGTGCTTTTACGCCTACTACGTCGCACTGAACGAGATCGCCCTGGTGGACGCGGCACTGCTACGCAACTCCGCCCCGCTGTTTGTTCCCCTGGTCGCCTGGCTCTGGGCCGGCGCCCGTGTGCCACTGCTGCGCTGGGTCCCCCTGGCCCTGGGCCTGGTTGGCATTGCTCTGGTGCTGCAACCCACCACTGCAAACCCGGGCATCGGTCACCTGTTCGGCCTGGTCTCCGCCCTGGCACTGTCCGCATCCATGGTGGGCACACGAATACTGTCGCACACGGAAAGCTCCGGCCAGATCCTTTTCTACTACTCCTTGGTTTCCCTGCTGTGCAGTACTCCCCTGGGTATTGTCCACTGGCAGTCGGTACCGGCGTGGACGCTGCCATTCCTGCTATTTAATGGCGTTGCCATGCTGCTGACCATGTGGCTCTACACCCGGGCCTACAGCTGTGCGAAGCCCAGTGTTGTTTCACCCATGAGCTATTTCGGTGTGGTGGCGGCCGGACTGGCGGGCTGGATTATCTGGGGGCACGTTTCCAATGCCCTGGCCCTTGTTGGGATGGCCGTGGTCGTTGGAGCCGGAGCACTGACGCTATTGCTGCCAGGCACGGCAAGAACTTGTGAATCGAAGACTGCAGCACCGACAAATACACTCCGCCGAAACAAGAGTCAATTTCACCAACGACAACGGGAAGCTTCCTCATCATGACCTAGCAAGAGAAAAAGCAGCCACCATTTAATACCCACCTGGGTATTGAAGTGGAAGAGTGGCGCGATGGTTTTGTCGTCATCCGCTGTGAATTGCAGCCGGAATACCTCAACATGCAGGACACGCCGCACGGTGGCTTTATCGCCACGCTGATTGACATTGCCGGGGCTTACTGCGGTGTTTACTGCCCCTTTCCCGACCGGCGTCGGGTGGCGCTAACCCTCTCACTGAGCGTGAACTACACCGGGCGGGCAAAAACCCGGGAACTGAGGGCGATCGGCCGGGTGACCAATGCAGGCAGAAGAATCTATCATTCTTTTACGGAAGTCTACGACAGCTCCTACAACTTGCTGGCCACCGGCCAGATGGCCATGCGCTACGGCTCCGGCAGCGAAAAACCCGAGGGTATTCCCATCAACTGAATCGCGAACAGCAGCCCCCACACAGACAAAAAAGAATCGGCGCTGGAGACATCCACCCCAGCGTCGACCCCGGCCGCAGGTCAATCGGCCACTTGAGCAACTTCCGCGCGGATAGTCCTCGCGGCAAACAGCAGATGCACAACACCCCAGGCCGCGGCTGCGGGAATTAGTATCAGAAGCGCGTAGCGCAGGCTTTCCGAACCCGCACTGGCCGACAGGGCGTCGCTGAGCAGCCCCACCGACACAGGCCCGAGCCCGAGGCCAATGAGATTCAACACCAGGAAAACGACGGCGGAGGAAAAGGCGCGCATGCGGTTTTCCACCAGGCTGTGGGTCACGGCGATCACCGGGGCGACAAAACCCGCCAGCAGGGCGCCGGGGACGATATAGCACAACAGGGCTGCGCGATTGCTATCGACGAGAAAAATGCCGGCAACAAAGGGAGCCGCCACACCGATGGCAATCGCGGTGACCCAGAGATACCAGCGCGCGTCGCCGCGGCCGAGGCGATCCGACAGGTAGCCGATCAGGAAAGTGCCCAGGCCACCGCCAATACCGGCGCAGAGCGCCAGCCAGGTGCCGATGGCGCCGGTGCCCATGCCGTGACTGCGCACCAGGAACGAAGGCATCCAGTTGATCAGGCCGTAGCCGGCAAAACCCAGCAAGCCGGTGGCGATGGCCATGTGGCGAAAGGTGCGCTGCCGCCAGAGCCGCTGCAGCACATCGACAATACCCGGAAGCCGGTCATCGCTCGGACCGCCGGAAAGCCTGTCTCGCGCCGGCTCCGCCAGGGTGAAGCGCAGCACCAACGCCAGCAGAATACCGGGGACCGCAACGGCGAACAGGGCCACGCGCCAGCCGAACAGCTGATTCAGCCAGCCACCGGCGAGGAAGCCGAAAAGAACACCGATATTGATCCCCGTGTTGTAGATGCCCAGCGCCGTGGCGCGCTCTTCGCGCGGGAAAATGTCGGAAATCATGGAGTGCGCCGGGGGACTGCACCCGGCCTCCCCGACGCCGACGCCGACGCGAGCCGCCAGTAGCTGGAAAAAGTTGCCGACCATCCCACAGGCGGCGGTGAGCAGGCTCCACACACCGATGGAGGCGGCAATAATGTTGCGCCGCACACCGTGGTCCGCCAGTCGCGCGATCGGCAGCCCCACCGATACGTAAAAAATCGCGAAGGCGAAACCGGTCAGCAGCCCCAGCTGCGTATCCGACAGCCCCAGCTCCGCCTTGATGGGCTCCTGCAGTATGGCCAGTATCTGCCGGTCGATGAAGTTGAACACATAGGCGGTCATCAACAGCATCAGCGCGTAATAGCGGTAACCCTTGCGCTCGTAGGCATCACCGTCTGCCGCAGCAGCGGTGTTCACCTCGATATTCTCCATATCTATTTCCCCTGTATTTCGAGTCGGAGGCGCAAAGCCTGTTCGCGCCCCTGGCACCGCTCATCATCGGTTCAATTTGTCACCGGTGTTTACTGCCATTGAACCTGTCGGCGGATACAGGCTCAGCGAATCCTGAAGGGCTTTGCGGGCCTGAACTCAGCCGAGACCTCACCGGCATAGACCTGGCCGCCGGCCAGCTCCAGCTTCTTCACTGCCGCGCCCGGAGACAGTTCCAGCAACTTGAGATCCACCCAGAAGGTGTTCGGCGAGCGCACCGATTCGAAGTAGTAAACGAGGTTCTTCTGGTCCGCGACCGAGCGCCACAGAGTGGTGGAGATATTCGGCTGCGCGGGCGTGGATATGCCCATGGGCACCGACACATTGCGGATCACGCTGAGCACACCGGCCGCCGCAACGCTGCCGGCCTCCAGCTTCGGCAGCGCGTCTATGTAATAGGCGGCGCGCGCAAAGCGGTCGGTGGAGCTGTGGCTTCCAGGCAGCGTTACCTCGCCGTCCGGGCTCACCCGCTTCCGATTGAGCACCAGATGCTCGGAATAGGCAGGCGAGTTGGTCATCACCCGGTAGGCGCGGTCGTGGTGCACCACCAGTTCCCCGTCGAGATACTCGAGGACTGCGCTGTCCCCTGAGGCGTCGGATACGGAGAGGTGTAGCGCCGCCATACTGTCCCGGTCGCCGCCGGGAAAGCGCCCGGTGTGGATGACAAACGCCTCCCTCTTCATTTCATTCACGACTTCCTGCACCGTGGCGAAGTTGTCGAGCACATACTGGGTCCACACGGCGATGGAAATGCCGGGTTTGTTGCCGTCGTTCTCTGGATACTCGGATTCGGCCAGCCACAGCAGGTTTGCCGACAGGCCCTTTTCATTGATGCCATCGGTGGTGGCGACATCGAAGGCGGTGGCGACCACACTGGCATATTTCGAGGTCCAGCGCAGGGAATTTTCCGGGGTCTGGCCGTCCCGCCGCATGCCCCGCGGCAACGCCCAGAGGTTGGTTTTCAGGTCTGTTTTCCAATCCATGGAGCGCCCGGTCATGACGGTGTCATCGGCGCCGAGGTAGACGGCGCGGGTGCAGGCGTCGGCACTCGAGAAGACTGCCGTGAACAGGAGGGCGGCAGCTGCCGCCAAAAAGGGTTGGCGAATCTTCAACATCTCTTTACTCCACCTTTGGCTGCTCGGCTCTACCCTCTGCCGGTGACCGTTCCAGGTAATCCACCGCCAGGGAGACCAGGGCCTCGACACCCACCTTGAGGACATCCTCGTTGACGTAGAAGCGGGGCGAGTGACTCATGGCCGCCTCGCCGATGCCGACTCCCTCTTTGTTGACGCCGAGCATAAAGTAGAAGCCGGGTATCCGCTGCTGAAAGTGAGAGAAATCCTCGGCCCCGGTCAGCGGCTTGATTTCCACCACGCGGCGGGAGCCGGCCACCTTCTGCAGCACCGGCACGGATTTGCGGGTCAGGTCCGGGTTGTTGTAGGTCACCGGATAGGGGCTCTCTATCTCCACCTCGGCCTCGGCGCCGGAGGCGGCGGCCAGGTGTTTGGCGGTCTGTTTCAGGCGCCGGTGCAGATCGCGCTGCATCTCCTCATCCAGGGTGCGGATGGTACCCGTCAGGGTCACCTCGTCGGGGATGATGTTGTAGCGGATTCCGCCGTGGATGGCGCCCACCGAAATCACCGCCGGCGCCCTGGTGATATTCAGCTGACGGCTGGGAATCAGCTGGATGGCGTTGGCGATCTGCCCCGCCACCACCACCGGATCGACACCGGCCCAGGGGGCGGAGCCGTGGGTCTGCTTGCCCCTGACCAGGATCTTGAACTTGTCGGATGCGGCCATGAACTCCTTCGCCCGGTAACCGATCATGCCGGCGGGCCCCGGACCCACGTGCAGGCCGAAGATGGCTTCCGGCGCCGCATCGCCGCCCAGCACCCCCTCCTCGACCATCAGCGCCGCACCGCCGCGCTCGCCGTCCGGCGGGCCCTCCTCGGCGGGTTGGAAAATAAATTTCACCGTGCCCGGCAACCGCTCGCGCCTGCCGGCGAGTACTTCCGCCACCCCCATCAGGATCGCCGTGTGGGCGTCGTGGCCGCAGGCGTGCATCACCCCCACCTCCTGGCCGTTGTAACTGGTCTTCACCCTGGAGGCGAAGGGGAGGTCCAGCTCCTCGGTCACCGGCAGGGCGTCCATATCGGCTCGCAAGGCCACCACCGGGCCGGGTTTGCCCCCCTTCAGCACACCCACCACGCCGGTGTGGGCCACGCCGGTGGTGACTTGGTCGAAACCGAGGGAACGCAGGTGCCCGGCGACCAGCTTGCTGGTGCGGAACTCGCGATTGCTCAACTCCGGGTGCTGGTGAATATCCCGGCGCCAGGCGATCACCTTATCCTCCACCGCCTTGGCGGCGTCGGTGAATTCGCCGGCCTGGGTCAGGCCGGCGACCAGCAACAGGCCCAGCGCGGCGATTGTGTGCCGGCCGACTGGCGGCATGCCTTTCTTATCTGTCATCGATTTTCTCCGGTCTGTACGGCGGGCCATCGCGTGCGCGCTTAGCCACCCTTCGTTTTTCAGGTCTGCCAATCGGAAAAACGGCGGAGGGGCCCTGCC
Organism: Microbulbifer sp. SE14; assembly: GCF_059834885.1. Classification (NCBI taxonomy): domain Bacteria; kingdom Pseudomonadati; phylum Pseudomonadota; class Gammaproteobacteria; order Cellvibrionales; family Microbulbiferaceae; genus Microbulbifer; species Microbulbifer sp. SE14. Next base: position 49,640 of record NZ_JCBAJA010000001.1, read on the forward strand.
CCGCCGCCGTCGAAGCGCGTCAGAAGTTGTAGGTGATATCCACGCCGAAGGTGCGCGGTTCTCCGTAGAGGGCCGCCAGGTTGCTGGCGGTCACCAGGGTGGAGCCGTCGGTCAGGGTGCGGTAGCGCTCATTCAGCAGGTTCTTGCCCCAGAGGCCGATCTCCCAGGCCTCGGCGGGGCTGTAGTAGGTGATACGACTGTGAAGGATACCGTAGGCCTCCTGCTTGTTGGCGTCCGGATCAATGTCCTCCGCCACGCTCACGCTCCGCTGGTAGTGGTCGCCGGTATAGCTGTAGTTCAGGTTGCCGCGCAGCCGCCCCCTGTCGCCCAAGCCCTTTTCATAGTCGAGCCCCAGGGTGCCGGAGAAGTCCGGCGACCAGGGGCGCTCGGTGCCCTTCTCGTAGCGCACGGTACCGGCGGCGTCGACCACGTCTTCGCTGTACGCCACGTCCATCAGCGCGAAGCTGGCGAAGATGCTCAGGTTGTCCGTGACCAGGAAGGTGAGGTCCCCTTCCCAGCCGCGGCCGGTGACCTCGGCGGCATTGACGGTGTAGGCCACCGGCGAACTGGTGTCGCTGAGCAGGAACTGCAGGTCCTTGTACACATACTGGAAGAAGGCTGAGTTGAGGCGCATGCGGCCGTCCAGCAGGGTGGACTTGATCCCCAGTTCCAGGTTGACGTTGGTCTCCTCGTCGAAGGGCACGAAGGCAGACGCCGGCGTGGTGAAACCGCTCGCCGGGTCCACGGTCACGGTGGTGTTGTAACCACCGGACTTATAGCCCTGGCTGAGGCTGGCGTAGACCATGGCGTCATCGGTCAGCAGGTAGTCCAGAGCCAGGCGCCCGGAGAGGTTGCTCCAGTTGTCGTGCTGGCGCGCCAGCTCCGGGTTCTCCAACTGGCTCAGGTTGGGGAAGAGTATCCCCATGTCATTGAAGGTGTCGTTGCCGGAGTCGACGAAGCGGTAGCTCTTGGCATCGTAGGAGTAGCGCAGGCCCCCGGTGAGGTTGATCTTGTCGGTCAGGTGCCAGGTGGCGTCGCCGAAGAGGGCGTAGCTCTCGGTCTTGTTGGAGCCGGCGATGGCCTCGTTCAGGCTGCCGAGCGCCAGGCCAGTGTAGCCGTAGCCGGCGGCGTACATCTGCGCGAACGGAATCAGGCCGCTGGTGAGCACTGTGAAGCGCGAATCGCGATCCTGGCGGTAGGCGTTGGCGCCCAGGAACCAGTCGACATTGTCGCCGGCCACGTTCAGGCGCAGTTCCTGGTTGTACTCCTCTGTGCCGCCCTGGCTGTAGGAGTGGGAAAGGCCCAGGCTGGAGCCGTCCGCGTCCGAGCCCTTCAGGGCGTCGACCTGGCGGTAACTGCTCAGGGAGGTCAGGATCATGCTGTCGCTGAGATCCCAGGTGACCTTCAGGGCGTTGCCGCGCACCTTGCGCTGCTGCACGATCGGCGCCTCCTCGGCGGCGGCGATGGGAATACCGGCGTAGGTAAAGCCGTCACTGCCGGCGATGGCGCTGCTGTCACCGTTGTAGAAGGACTCGGCGTCGGCCTGAGCGTAAATGCTTTCCCAAGTGGCGGAGGGGCGAACGGCGAGGACGCTCTTGTAGCCGCTGTGGTCATCCTGCTCGGACCAGTCACTGGTGAATTCCACCTCCAGGTTGTCAGTGGGCAGCCACAGCACCTTGGCAAAGCCGGCCCAGCGGTCCTGGGCGAAGCCGTCCTGCTCCCCGGTCGCCTCGTTGGTCTGCCAGCCGTCGCGCTGGCGGCTGGAGAAGCCGGCGCGCATCATTAGCTTGTCCTCGATCAGCGGCATGTTGAGGGTGCCCTTGGCGGTGCGCAGGCCGTAGTTGCCGCCACCGACGGACAGGGAACTCTCGAATTCGTTACCCGGGCGCTTGGTGCGCACATTGATGGCGCCGCCGGACGCGTTGCGACCGAACAGGGTGCCCTGGGGCCCCTTCAATACCTCGACCTGCTCCACGTCCACCAGGTCGCCGATCATGCTGAAGCCGTTGCCCAGGTAGATGCCGTCCAGGTAGTAGGGCACGCTCTCCTCCAGCCCGAAACCGAAGGCATAGCTGTTGACCCCGCGAATTGCGGTGGTATTGGAGACCCCCTGCAAGTCGGCAATCTTTACGCCGGGGGAAATATCGCTGATATCGCTCAGGCTGACCACGCCGTTCTGCTTGAGGCTGTCGGCGTTCATTGCCTGTACCGTGAGGGGGACGTCCTGCAGGCTCTGCTCGCGCTTCTGGGCGGTGACTACCACCTCTTCCAGGGTTGACGCATTGGCGTTGAAGGCGCACAGGGCGAATATTCCGCCCGCCAGGGATACCGCCTCGGCGAGGCGCTTCTTCTGATAGCGATTCATGGGCTCTCTCCTATTTTTATATGTTTCCGGCTCCGCCCCCAGCGGACCGGCCAGCCGACCGATATGAATATATACACCATATTCACATTTTGACATTATCAGCGCCTGACACCCGGGTCAACAAAAAATAAGCCAAGACTCACATTTTGCCCCCCACCCACTCCCCAGTCGGGCCGGGCAATTTCCCGCCATTTCTGTTACATTTCCACAAAACATGAGCCAATGCTCACATCCCAAGGATTGCCATGACGACCGAAACAGCCCTGGGGCCGCGCAAGCTGCCACTACAGGCCAGATCCCGCCAGCGGGTGGAGAAGATACTCGCCGCCGCCCGCAAGATACTGGCGGAGTCCGGCCACGAGGCCATCACCGCCAAGCACATCGCCGAGCGTGCCAGCATCCCCATCGCCTCCTTCTACCAGTACTTTCCCAACAAGGAGTCGGTGGTCAACCACCTGTTCGAGGACTGGCTGGCCGGCATCCACGCCCGCTACGACGAGTACGAGGACCTGGAGGCCCATGGCATGCCCTGGCCGGAGCTGTTCCAGCGGCTGCGCCGGGACAAGGAGGAGACCGCGGAGGGCCGCCGCTTCGAGCTGGCCCTGCACAACGCCATCGATTCGATTCCGGAACTGCGGGAGATCCGGCGGGCCGCCATCCGCAAGATCGCCGAACGCCTGGCGAAGATCTTCCGCCACTACGGCAGCCGCTGGAGCGACGAGGAGCTGATCAACATGGGCGGTGTGTTTATCGACATCAACCGCGCGATCATGGAGCGCATGGAGCGGCAGGCGGACAACCCGGAGATGGCCCGACACTCCCAGCGCATCGCCATGTACGGCCTCTACAGCATGATCGAGCGCTGCCTGCGCGGCGACAACAAGCCGGACACCGCCGCCGATGCCGAGGCGGCCACCTTCTCGGGCCTGAAACCTAGCAGCTGAAGCGGGCAGCCGGAAGCCGCAGCGGGTATACTGCGGCGCTCGACCGGGAACACACTTTTTCTATGAATTCGATCATCGGCCTGCCCCGGGAAAAGGGGCAGGAAAAAGACCGCAAGTTTATCGAGGCGCTGGCCCGCGGACTGGACGTGCTGCGAGCCTTCCAGCAGGGCGACGGTTTCCTCGGCAACCAGGAAATTGCCCAGCGCACCGGGCTGCCAAAATCCAGCGTGTCGCGCCTGACCTACACCCTCACCCAATTGGGTTACCTGGCCTACTCCGAGCGGCTTGAAAAATACCAGCTGGGCAGCGGCGTACTGGCGCTGGGCTACGCCTTCGTCTCCAACCTGGCGGTGCGCCGCATTGCCAAACCGCAGATGCAGGAACTGGCCAACAACACCGGCACCGCGGTGGGCCTGTCAGACCGCGACCGGTTGGAGATGATTTACCTGGAACACTGCGTCCCCAACGACGTCACTACCTTCCGTCATGAGATTGGGGACAGGGTCGACATGGCGCAGACTGCGTCCGGCCGCGCCTACCTGGCCAGCCTGCCGGAGGAGGAGCGGCAGTATTTCGAGCGCTATATCAAGGAAAGAGCCGAAAAAAAATCCGGGGAAAAATGGTCGCAGGTCAAAGCCGGCTTGGATGCGGCGGTGCAGCAGTTGGAGGAATCCGGTTACTGCAGCTCCTTCGGCGACTGGGATAGGGACGTCAACGGCATAGCCGTGCCGCTGATCTTGGGCCAGAAACATATTTACGTGTTCAACGCCGGCGGCCCCGCCTACCGGGTGAGTCCGGAGTTCCTGCAGCGGGAAGTGGCCCCCCTGCTGAAGAACATGGTGCGCGATATCGAAGCCACACTGATCCACTACTGACAGGGCCCGGTTCCAATGTACTTGTCACTGAACGATCTCTTATGGCTCTTCCTGCTCGCCCTCGGCGCCTGGTACTTCTGGGCCGGCATGGCGGCCAAGGAGCAGGTGCGCCGCGCGGCGACCGAGCATTGCCGGCAGTTGGGCGTGCAGCTGCTGGATGATACGGTGGCGCTGGTGCGCACCCGCCTGAAGCGCGACGGCCGCGGCCAGGTGCGCCTGCAGCGCAGCTACGAGTTCGAATTCACCTCCACCGGCGAGCACCGCTACGCGGGTATCGCCGTGCTGCACGGGCGGCGTATCACCCAGATACAGCTGTCCCCCCACCACCTGGCCTGAATCAACAGTTAGCTTGAGTACTACTACGTGAAACGCGGAATCTATCGCCACTACAAGGGCAATCTCTACGAAGTGATGGAAGTGGCCACTCACAGCGAGAGCGGCGAAAAGCTGGCCGTCTACCGGGCGCTCTATGGCAACTACGGCGTCTGGGTGAGACCGCTGGAGATGTTTGCCGAAACGGTGGAAAAGGACGGGACCCGACTGCCGCGCTTCGAACTGTTACAACCGTTTGACTAGTCCGATACGACGCCATAAGGTTGCGTCACCCAATTCCGCAACCGAATCAACTGCCAATTTTAAAAACAGGGTCACTCGGTGAACAATAAAAAAATAATGATCTACGGCGCCTACGGCTATACCGGCGAGCTGATCGCGCGCGAGGCCGTGGCCAAGGGCTACCGCCCGGTGCTGGCGGGGCGCAGTGCGAAGAAACTGCAGCCGCTGGCCGAGGAACTCGGCCTGCCGGCCATGGCCATAGGCCTCGACGCCACCGAAACCCTGGAGCGCACACTGCGCGATATGGACGTGGTGATCCACTGCGCCGGCCCCTTCTCCGCCACCGCCGAGCCGATGATGCGCGCCTGTATTGCCGCCGGCACCCACTACCAGGACATCACCGGCGAGATGGAGATCTACCGCATGGCCCACGCCATGCACGCCGAGGCCAAGGCCGCCGGCGTGGTGCTCTGCCCCGGCACCGGCTTCGATGTGATTCCCACCGACTGCCTGGCGGCGGCACTGCACAAGGCCATTCCGACAGCCACTCACCTGACCCTGGGTTTCGACTCGGATTCCGCCCTGAGCCCCGGCACCGCAAAGACTTCGATCGAGAGCCTGGGCGTCGGTGGCGCCGTGCGCCGCAACGGCAAGATAGAGATCATCGGCCACGGCGAACTGACCCGGCAGATCAATTTCGGCCGCGGCGAGAAGTTCGCAGTCGCCATTCCCTGGGGCGACGTGGCCACCGCCTACTACTCGACGGAAATCCCCAATGTCGAGGTCTATATCCCGATGAGCCCGCGCCGGGCCAAGAAGATAAAGCGGTTGAACAAGTTCCGCTGGCTGCTGCGCATGAACTGGGTGCAGAACTGGCTCAAGGGCAAGGTGGAAAAATCGGTGCGCGGCCCCAGCGAGGAGATACGCTCGGAACAGCAGACCTGGGTCTGGGGCGAGGTGCGCAATGACCGCCGCGGCGAGCGCAAGATAGGCCGGGTGGTCACAGCCAACGGTTACGACGTGACCGTGCACGGCTCCCTGGCGGTGATGGAATTCCTGCTCGACTACCAGGGCCCGGGCGGTTATTTCACACCGTCGAAGCTGTGCGGTTACGAGTTGGTGGAGAAGCTGCCCGGATCCGGGCTGATCAAGATCGGTATCGACTGACCGGAGCTGCTCCCCCACTTCCTATAGGTAGGAGCGACCCATGGCCGCGATCGGTGCCCTCAAACTCAAAGGCTTCGATCGGCCCTGCTGCCGGTGGCCGTCCGGTAAAAAGCCTCATCGGCAAACATTTACCGGACGGCCACCGACAGCAGGGCCTTACCGTCGCACTAGCAGACTGATTCAGTGACCTCCTCGGGATCGATCACGGCCAACGGCGGATGGCCGCCCCGCCGCTCCTACAATAGCTCTCCACCCTCTCGAATTGACCAGAATCGGCCAGATTTCACGGTTCTGACATAATTTGGTCAAGTCAGCGCAACATTGGCTTCGTAACTTGGCGGCATGCGAAGCTTACCTCTGACCCTGAAAAGTTTTGATATATCGCTGGTCCTGCACATGGCAGAGCGGGCGGCGCGACCGGCGGCGCGGCAGCGCTACCTGTGGCTGTCGAAGAGCGGCGACGGTTGGCTGTACCTGCTGTCGCCGCTGATAGTCGCGCTGTCCAGCACCACCGCCGCGGCGATGCAGTTCTTCTACCTGTGCGGCACCGCATTCGCGGTGGAGCGCTCCCTCTACTGGACCATCAAGAACACCACCAAGCGGCTGCGCCCGCCCCAGGCCATTCCCGGCATGCGCTCGGTGATTGTCGCCCACGACCGTTTCAGTCTGCCTTCCGGCCACACCTCCGGCGCCTTCCTGTTCATCACCCTGCTCTCCCAGGCCCTGAGCCCCCTATGGCTGCTGGGCTACTTCTGGGCCGCCGGCGTGGGCACCTCGCGGGTTGGCCTGGGCGTCCACTTTCCCACCGATGTCTGCGCCGGCGCTGCCCTCGGCACCAGTGTCGGCCTGTTGACCAGCGGAGCCTTCCTGTGAAGATACTCTACGGCGTACAGGGGACCGGCAACGGTCATATCTCCCGCGCCCGCGCCATGGCCGAGGCCCTGGAAAAGCACCCGGAACTGCAAGTGCAGTGGCTGTTTAGCGGCCGCAGCCAGGAAAAACTCTTCAGCATGGAGCCCTTCGGCGACTACTGGTGGCGCGAGGGCCTGACCTTCGTGCACCGCGAGGGCAGGATAGATTCCGTCGCCACCACCAGGCAGCTCAACCTGAGGCGGCTGCTGCGGGATATCCGAGAACTGCCGGTGGACGACTTCGACCTGGTGATCAGCGACTTCGAGCCGGTCAGCGCCTGGGCCGCCAGACGCCGCGGCAAGGCCAGCCTGGGCATCGGCCACCAGTACGCCTTCCACTTCCCGATACCGGCGCCGCGTTTCAACTGGATGGCCCGCGGCATCATGCGCGCCTTCGCCCCGGTGCAGCACAGCCTCGGCATGCATTGGTACCACTTCGGCTACCCGATACTGCCGCCCATTGCACAGCCCCACGGACAGGCAGGCTCTCAATCCGAAAGGGGTGAGCACATACTGGTCTACCTGCCGTTTGAACACCACGCCCCCCTGCTGGACGAACTGGCCAGGGTACCGCAGAAATTTATCGTCTACGGCGCCCCGGTCGAACTGCCCGCGGCGGGCAATATCCGGCTGAAGGCCCCCTCGATCGACGGCTTCCGCCAGGACGTGGCCACTTCCAGGGCGGTCATCTGCAACAGCGGCTTCGAACTGATCGCCGAGACACTGACCCTGGGCAAGCCCATCCTGACCCGACCCCTGGCCGGCCAGTTCGAGCAGGAGGCCAATGCCCAGGCACTTCGCGAGCTGCAGCTGGCGCACGTAGTGGACAAGGTGGACGCCGATACCATCAGCAGTTGGCTGAGCAGCGAACCCGCCGGCGTGCGCATCCAGTGGCCGGACGTGGCCGGCAATATCGTGCGCTGGCTGGCGGACGGCCGCAGCCAGACCCCGGCCGAGCTGGCCGGCAGCCTGTGGGAACAGGTGGTGCCCGGCCGCGCCGGCAAGAGCAACCAGGCAGCGCAGGCCGCCATCGACTGAGTTCAGTGGCCCCGACTGTCGAGGGCGTCGAGGCCAGTCGGCTGGCGCTAAACAAGGTCCCGCCGCCGGTGGCCGTCCGGGAAAAACGCCTGTGGCTATAATAAGAGTCCGATGAGGCTTTTTCCCGGATAGCCACCGGCGGCGGGACCGATCGAAGCCACCGCCCCGAAACCCAGACCAACCGCCATTACCTTTCAGGTCATTGACCCCCACCCCGCGCGTCCGTTTACTTGTTGCACCGAGAAGTGCAACAAACAGGGGTAATCATGACCGGCCAACTGCTCAACGAGCGCGATATCGAATTCCTGCTGTACGAGTTTCTCGATACGGAGCAGCTGCTGCAGCGGCCGCGCTACCGCGAACACTCCCGCGAAATCTTCGACGCGACCCTGAAAACCGCGCGCACCGTCGCGGAAAAATATTTCGCCAACCATAACGCCAAGGGCGACGCCAACGAACCCAGCTTCGACGGCGAAAAGGTGCACCTGATCGAGGAAACCAAACAGGCCTGGGACGCCTTTGCCGAGGCCGGCTTCCTCGCCGCCCACTACGACTTCGACGAGGGCGGCCTGCAGCTGCCGGAAATTATCCTGCGCGCCAGCCTCGCCACCGTCAGCGCCGCCAATGTGGCCAGCGCCGGCTATCCGTTTTTAACCCTGGGCGCCGCCAACCTGATCCACTCCTTCGCCGACGAAAAACTCAAGGCCCGGTTCCTGCCACCGATGATGGACGGCCGCTTCGCCGGCACCATGGCCCTGACCGAACCGGACCAGGGCTCCTCCCTGGCCGATATCCGCACCAGCGCCGAAGCGGCCGGGGATGGCAGCTACCGCATCACCGGGCAAAAAATGTTTATCTCCGGCGGCGACCAGTCGCTGACGGAAAATATCGTCCATATGGTGCTGGCCAAGATCAAAGGCGCTCCCCCCGGGGTCAAGGGCATCTCCCTGTTCCTGGTGCCGAAATTCCTGCTGAATGAGCATGGCGAGCCACACAGGCGCAACGACGTCAAACTGGCCGGCCTGCTGCACAAGATGGGCTACCGCAACACGACTTCGACGGTATTGAGTTTCGGCGAGGAAGGCGGCGCGGTGGGCTACCTGGTGGGCGAGCCTCACAAGGGCCTCACCTATATGTTCCAGATGATGAACGAGGCCCGCATCGGCGTCGGCGTGGGCGCGGCGGTACTCGGCTACCAGGGCTACAACTACTCACTGCAGTACGCCAAAGAGCGGCCCCAGGGCAGATTGCCGTCAAACCGGGATCCGCAATCCAAGCAGCTGCCGATCATCCGCCACGCGGACGTGCGCCGCATGCTGCTGATGCAGAAGGCCTATGTGGAAGGCGGCCTGGCACTGTGCCTCTACGCCTCCTCCCTGTTCGAGGACCAGCGCACCGCGGAGACCGAAGCGCAACGCAGGAGTGCCGCCGCGCTGCTGGACCTGCTGACCCCCATCGTCAAGTCCTGGCCGTCCAAATACTGCCTCAAGGCCAACGAACTGGCGATACAGGTACTGGGCGGCTCCGGCTATATCCGCGAATTCCCACTGGAACAGCTCTACCGCGACAATCGCCTGAACCCGATCCACGAGGGCACCGAGGCGATCCACGGCCTCGACCTGCTCGGGCGCAAGCTACCGGCGGAAAACATGGCCGGCTACCGGCTGCTGCAGCGCGAAATCCGCGACACCATCATGGCGGCCAGGGACAGCGAAACCCTGTCGCCGCTGGCCGCGGCGCTGGAGAGCGCGCTGGAAAAGCTCGACAGCACCACCCAATCCCTGTTCGCGCAGATGCAACAGGACATAGACCGGGGCCTGGCCAACGCGACACTGTACCTGGATGTCTTCGGCCGCGTCGTCGCGGCCTGGATCTGGCTCCGCCAGGCGCTGGTGGCAGACGACGCACTGGCGAAACCGGTTTCCGGCGAGGACGGGAATTTTTATCGCGGCAAGCTGCAGGCGGCGCGCTTCTATATCGAGTGGGAGCTGCCGGAAATCGATGCGCAGATGGAATTACTGGCCAGCGGCAATATGGTGCCCTTCGAGATGGACGAGAACTGGTTCTGACAAGGGCGGGATCGATGAGCACGCTGCGCTTTACCCATCCTGGGTTATTCGCTTGCAGGCAGGCTCCTACAAGGACACCAGGAATCACAGACTGCGCAGATACTGCCCCGGCGTCACGCCGAAATGCCGCTTGAACTGGGCGGCGAAATGGCTCTGGTGGGCAAAGCCGCAGAGCCCGGCCACCTCCGCCTGCGCCCGCCCCTGTTCCAGCAATTCCCGCCCGCGCTGCACCCGCACCTTGTTCACATACTGGTGCGGCGTCAGCCCGGTGCTGATCTTGAACATGCGCGCGAAATGAAAGCGGCTGAGGCCGGCGGTGTTCGCCAGCAGGTCCAGGTTCAGCTCCTCGCCGAAATGCGCCTGGATAGTGTCCCGCACCCGGTTGAACTGGCTGCGGCTGAGGCCGCCCTTTAGCGGACCGCCGCCGTTGGGCTTTACGTAGCTGCGGATCAGCTGTCCCATCAGCTCATAGGCCCCCTGCTGCAACTGCAGCCGCTCGCCGCCCCCACTCCAGGGCATCTGCAACAGGGCGCGGCAGGCGGCGCTGATCTGCGGCTGTTCGAAGAAGGTCAGGTCCGGCAGCTCCACCCGCCGCGGATCGCAGTCGAAGGATTCCAGGGCGAAGTGCCGCAGGCCGGCATCGGAGATATAGAGATGGATAAACTCCTGGTACTGACCCACCTCCCACTGGGAATCCTGGGTGGCCGGCATCAGGCAGAGTTTGTCCGGCGCGCCGTAGCCGCGCCCGGTGCTGTCCAGCCGCCGGGTGCGGTGGCCGCCGCGCAGGTAGAGGCTCAGGGTGTGGTGGGTCACCTGGTGGTAGTGCACGCGCACATTGCGGTTGCTCCACAGCGCCAGGGACAGGTCCCGGTTCAGGGTGCAGTGATTCAGGCGGCGGGCACCGGCACCGTCGAGTGCCTGCTGCACTGTCGCCGTAGCCGCCTTTGTCATACATCGCGCTCCCACAAACGAAATACCCGTTGAATAAGCTAATGCCATTCCGCCTGCAGAACAATCTCCCCCGTTAAAAAAGCGCAAGAATCTGCTAAACAGCGCAATAAGCTGCGCGACCCGCCGACGCGCCGCCGCTACCCTTCCCGCTCGATTGCAGTAGGAAGGAGAATGCCATGAACCTGTTTCTGTACGCGAGCACCGTGCTGCTCTGGGGCGCCACCTGGATCGCCATCCACTTCCAGCTCGGCGAGGTGCCGGTGCTGGTCTCGGCCTTCTACCGCTTTGCGGTTGCCGGCATGCTGTTCCTGCCGGCGCTGATGCTGCTGCGCCGGGTGCAGGCCACCAGCCTGCGCGACCACTTCTTCTTCCTGCTGCAGGGCGGCTGCCTCTTCTCGCTCAACTTTATCTGTTTCTACACCGCCAGCCAGTACATAGTCTCCGGGCTTATCTCGGTGGTGTTTTCCGCGGCGATACTGTTCAACGCGCTGAACAACCGCCTGCTGTGGAAGGAGCGCGCCGAGCGCAGCGTCTACCTGGCGGCGCTGCTGGGTATTGCCGGCCTGGTGTTGCTGTTCCGGGACTCCATCGCCGGCGGTGCCTTTGACCGCAACGCCGCCCTGGGGCTGGGGCTTTCGGTGCTGGGGACCTACTTCTTTTCCCTCGGCAATATGGTCTCGGTGCGCCACACGAAGCGCGGTCTCAAGCCCTGGACCAGCAGCGCCTACGCGATGATCTACGGCGCACTGATCCTGCTCGCCTGCGTTCTCGTCACCGGTACCGAGTGGAAACTGGATACCAGCCCGCGCTACCTGGGCAGCCTGCTGTACCTGGCGATTCCCGGCTCCATCCTCGGCTTCACCGCCTACCTGAGCCTGGTCGGTCGCATAGGCGCCAACCGCGCCGCCTATGCGACGGTGCTCTTCCCGATAGTGGCACTGAGCCTGTCGGCCTGGTTTGAGGGGTACGAATGGACGGCGACGAGCTTTGCCGGCCTGTCTCTGGTGCTGCTCGGCAATACGGTTTCACTGGGCGGACTGAGCGCCATTCGGCGGTGGCGCCTGCAGCCCGCAGCAGGCCAGTGAATCCGGAAGATCCCTAGTCGTGTGTATCGCCGGACAGGGGCGTAGCCAGCATGGATGGCCGGGCCGCAAACGCCTCAAACCAGGCCGCCAGCCGCGGCCGGTTTTCGCGGAAGTCCGGCAACTGGCGAAATTCCAGCCAGTCCAGCACCGTGGCCAGCGCGATATGGCCGACATGCACGGGCGCGCCCACATCCAGCTCCCTTTCCAGCCAGTCGTAGCTGGCCACCAGCTTCTGCACATAGCCGTCCCGCAGGGGTGGATAGCGCAGGGGCTCGGGCCGGCGCAGGGTCTCCCAGCGCACCGCAATGCCGGAATCCGCCAGCCCCTGGGCCACGGCCTGCAGGCGCAGCGCCTGCCAGCGCGCCTCCCCGGCGGGCGGGACAAGTTTGCGCCCATGGTGCAGGGTGTCCAGGTAGGCGCAGATCACATCGGAGTCGAACAGTGGCGGCAAGCCGGGGCGCAGCAGCACCGGCACCTTGCCCAACGGGTTTTCTGCAAACACCAGTTCGTTGCGCAGCGTGGGGCTGGTCTCCTGGTGCGCGACCTGGATCTGTTCCGCCAGGCCGGTTTCATGGGCGAATACCAGCGCCTTGCGCGCATAGGGTGAGTGGGTCTGGTACAGGAGTTTCATGGATATCGGGTCTCCGCTTGTCGGTTGTCAGAATCAGTGGCCTTCGCCGGAAATTTTGGCGGTGGCCGCGCGCCGCAACAGCAGCGCGACCACTGCGGTGATGCGCTTGGCCGTGGGGATGTGCAGGAATTCGTTGGGGCCGTGGGCGTTGGACTGGGGCCCCAGCACACCGGTCACTGCGAACTGGGCCCTGGGAAAACGCTCCCCCAGCATCGCCAGGAAGGGGATGCCCCCACCGCCGCCGATCAGGGCGCTGGGCGCGCCGAAAGCCAGTGTCGAGGCCCGTTCCAGGCTCGCCTCCAGCCACCCTGCCAGCGGCGGCGCCTGCCAGCCCGGGGATACCATGTCGATCTCGAAGGACACGGCGCTGTCATAGGGGGGATCCACTTCCAGCATCGCCTTCATTCGCCGGGCGGCAATGCCCGGATCCAGTGTCGGCGGCAGGCGCAGGCTGAGCTTCAGGGTGGTCTGCGGCTGCATCACCGCCGCCGCATCCGCCACGCCGGGCAGGCCATCGATGCCGGTGACCGCCAGCTGCGGCCGCCAGGCGCGGTTCAGTATCAGTTCCGCCGGGTCGCCAGTGACCGGCTGCACACCCTCCGCAAAGGGCAGTTGGGCATGGAAGCCGGCGCCGAGCGACGCGCCCGCAGCGGCGGCTTGCTGCCGCCGCTCCTGCGGAATTGCCGCCCGGAATTCCGCCGCCACCTCGCCGCTATCTGGGTCCTCCAGTCGCGAGAGCAGTCGGCGCGCAATGCGGAAGCTGGAGGGGACCACGCCGGAGGCATCCCCGGAGTGCACGCCCTCGTCGAGTACGCGCACCGTCAGCCGGCCGGCAACCTGGCCGCGCAGGGAAGTGGTGAGCCACAATTGGTCGTAGTTGGCGCAACCGGCATCCAGGGCAATTACCAGCGCCGGCTCACCGATCCGCGCGTCGAGCAGCGCCATATAGTGCGGCAGGTCGCCGCTGCCGGACTCCTCACTGGCCTCGATCAAGATCATGCACCGCGCGTGCTGAAGCCCCTGGGCGCGCAGCGCCAGGACCGAGGTGATCGCACTGAAGATTGCGTAGCCGTCGTCGGCGCCGCCGCGGCCGTAGAGGCGATCGCCCTCAAGACTCGGTACCCAGGCGTTCCGCCCCCGACTCCAGCCCTCCATCGGCGGCTGCTTGTCGAGATGTCCGTAGACGAGAACCGGGCGATCGGCGTCTCCGGGAATATCGATAAATATCAGCGGTGTGCGCCTTGGCAGGGAGAGTATCTCCACTTCCGCTCCCGGCACGGCGGCGAGTTTCTCCCGCGCCCAGGAAGCCATCAATTCGGCCGCGCACTGCATATGGCCGCTGGCCTCCCAGTCCGGATCAAACGCCGGCGACTCGCAGGGAATGGCGATGTAATCGAGCAGCGCCGGCATGATGTCGGCCTCCCATGTGCGCTCGATAAATTGTTTCAGCTCTGGAAAATTCATAGACCTCACCTCAAATGCGGGCCTAGAATATTCGGCGCTTCGCCGAGCCCTTTGACCGCAAATCAGGGAGCTTCTGCGCTTTTTTTCTGCATTCTCAGAGATTTTCCGGAAACCGCTATGGAACTCGACCGATTCGATCGCCAACTGCTGAACCTGGTACAGGAAGATGCGGGACAGACTGCGGAGCAGTTGTCCGCTCGAGTCGCACTGTCTCCCTCTGCGATACAGCGCCGGCTGCGGCGTATGCGCGAACAGGGCGTCATCCTGCGGGACGCGGCGATCGTCGACCCGAAAAAAGCCGGGCAGATGACTTTCTTTATTGTTTCCCTGCAGGTGGAGCGGGAAAGGCCCGACCTGCTCGCGCGGCTGCGGGAATGGCTGGCGGAAGAGGAGTATGTCCAGCAGGCATTCTATGTGACGGGCGAGGCCGACTTCGTCCTGTTGATCAGCACACCGGATACCGAAACCTACGATGCACTGATGTCGCGGATGATCGGCGAGCACCCCAACATCAAACGCTTTTCCACCAATGTGGCACTGAATACGATCAAGCGCGGGCTGGCCATCCCTATTCCGCTGGACGGATAAAGAACAATTCTGCTCCGCCGCATTTTTTCCGCACCCTTCCCGCCCGTTGCGCGTTTTTTCCGCCGCAAACAACACCTTTTTGCGGCCCCGCTGCGCGGGCCGGGTGTCAAACTGGCGCCATGAAAAACACACCATTTGCCGACCCGGCAACAGAACTCAAGTTCATTTTCAGCGACTTCCGGCCGACGCGGCTGCTCGAACTTCCCGAACTGGCACAGCTGGCAAAGGTCGGGCGCGTCTTCGTCAAGACGGAGTGGGAGCGCCCCCTGGGTAACTTCAAATCCCTGGGCGGCGTGCTCGCCGGCCTGCGCGCGCTGGCACGAGCGGCGGGTGCCGATTCGCTACAGGAGCTGATCGGAGGCCGGGGCCCTGGCAATTCGCTGCCCCGCCTCCTCTGCGCCAGCGACGGCAATCACGGCCTGGCCGTCACCGCCGCGGCCGTCCGCGCGGGGACCGCGGCCTCCATTTATCTTCCCGCGAGCGCGGGCCAGCTGCGCGCCCAACGGATCCGGGAGCTGGGTGGCGAGGTAGTATGGGTCGGCGGAACCTACGACGACGCGGTCCACGATGCGGCGGCGGCCGCGGCGCGCGGCGGGGGGTTGCTGATTCCGGATACCAGCAGCGACCCCGCGGACGAGGTAGTGCGGGATGTGATGGCCGGCTATTCCCTGTTGACCGATGAAATCACTGCACAGTTTCACAATGGGTCGGGGGCCCGCCCCAGCCACCTGTTCGTGCAGGCCGGTGTCGGCGGGCTGGCAGCGGCCATGGCCGAAGGCCTGCGGGAACTGATGCAGGCACCGGCAGAATTACTGGTAGTGGAACCCGAGTCCGCCGCCTGCGTGGCACTCGCCCTGGCGCGGGGCAGACCGGTGCCCTTTGCCGGCGACCTCCACACCGCCGCGGAAATGCTGTCCTGTGGACTGGCCTCGGCCCCCGCGCTGGCAATACTGCAGCGCTATGCCGCCAGCCCGGTGCTGGTCGACGAGGCGCAACTGCAGGCCGCAGTGGATGCCCTGCGCGAAATCGCCGGGGTGCACACGACCCCGTCCGGTGCCGCGGGATTCGCGGGACTGCTCAGGGTTGCCGCGCAGCCCGCGCTTCGGGCCGCGCACCGGCTCGGCGAGGAGAGCAATGTACTGCTGGTGGTTACGGAGGGGGCCGTATGACCAGCGGGCGCCCGCGGAGCCGCCCGGGCGAACACAAGGTTCGCCCCTGCAGAACAGCTTTCCCGTCATTTCGGCGAGCCAATAAATGCTTGATTTGAAACAGAGCATCTACAGAACGACTTTGATCTCGGTGCCGCCCTCGGGCCGCGGCGCCGCGGAGATCTGGCCCTCGTAGCTCTCGACGATATCCATGACCACCGCCAGGCCTATGCCCTGCCCCGGCTGCTGCTGGTCGGCGCGCACGCCGCGCTGGGTGACCTTCTGCCACTGCTCTTCGTCGAGGCCGGGGCCGTTGTCGGTGACGCGGATATGCAGCTTGCGGCCGTCGCCGCTGTTCCCGATCTCCACTTCCAGCTCGCCCCCACCGTATTTGTAGCCATTGTCCAGCAGGTTGCCGAGCAGTTCCATCAGGTCGCCCTCGTCGCCGTAGAAGAGTGTCTCGTCGTCGCACTGCAGTTGCACGTCACAGGGCCTGTCCCGGTAGACCTTTTCCAGCGCGTCGAGGATTTTCCGCACCAGCGGCGCCACCGGTACGCCGCGCAGTATCGACTTGGGGGAGCTGGTGACGGCACGGCTCAGCTGGTAGCTGATGATGCTGTCCATGCGCTGCACCTGCTCCGCCAGCGTCTTGTAGGCGTCGCGCGGGTCGCCGGAGAAGTTCAGTCCCTTCAATACCGCCAGCGGCGTCTTCAGGCTGTGGGCCAGGTCCGCCAGAGTGTGGCGGGTCTTCTCCCGCTGGCGGCGCTCGTTTTCGATCAACAGGTTCAGGTTGTCAGTCAGCGGGCGCAGTTCCCGCGGGAACCTGCCCTCCAGCCGGTCGCTGCCGCCCCGCTGCATTTCCTGCAGCGCGCGCGCCACCGAGCGCAGCGGCGCCAGGCCCCAGCGCAGCACCAGCCACTGGGCCAGCACCAGTAGCAGTGCACCCAGCCCCAGCCAGCGCCAGAGCGTGGAGCGGAACTGTTCCACCTGGGCTGTGAGCGGCGCCGCGTCTTCCATGACCACGAAGGTAAAGCGCTGCTCGTTGTCCAACCCCCACGCAATCCCCTGGCGAAAGCTGATATAGCGCCCGGCTTCCCCGGGCAGTGTCACCTGGCCAAAGGCCTGGCGCCCCTGGGGCAGCGGGTGGGACGGCAGCTGCGGCAGCGCCAGGGCCGAGGCAGAGCGCCAGATCACCCGGCCGCGCTGGTCGGTGACGGCGCCTATAAGACCAGAATCCGGCTGGTTGAAGCGCTGCTCCGGCAGCACCGGCGGGAAGCGCAGGCTGCCGCCCTCCGGCTCCGCCACCGCCAGCAGGGTCAACACATGCAGCTGCAGCTCGCGCTGCTTGGCCTCGTCCAGGGAACTGCGGTAGGCGTGCTCCAGCACACCGGAAAACATCAGCAGGAAGGCCACCAGCACCACGCTTGTGACCAGGGACAGGCGCCCCTTGAGGGAGTGAAGCCAGGAAGAGAGCACAAGGGGCCTGTTAACAGTAAATTCGATGGCCGCGACGGAGGCCGTTTTTCCGCAAGACAAGGCGCAGTGAGCGCCGTGTGGCAACGCCACATAAGCGAGCTGCAACGCAGGATTGCGGGAAAACGGTCCCGTCCCTTCGGGTTGCGCCCCCAAACGGGCCATGCAGCGTTGCTCGTTGTTCATTTAGCATGCTAAACCACACTCCTCGCGCCTTGCCTGGCCCGTTTTGGGGCGGCAACGCGGCCATCGAATTTACTGTTAACAGGCCCAGCTATTCCGGCGCGACGAAACGATAGCCGCGGCCGCGCAGGGTTTCGATGGGCTTCAGTTGCGCCGCCGCGTCGAACTTCTTGCGCAGGCGGCCGATAAACACCTCGATCACATTGCTGTCGCGGTCGCAGTCCTGTTCGTAGATATGCTCGGTGAGGGTGGTCTTGGACACCACCTCGTCCGGGTGCAGCATCAGGTATTCCAGCACCTTGTACTCGAAGGAGGTCAGGTCCAGTTCGGTGTCGGCGACGGTGACCCGCTGGGCGCTGGTGTCGAGGACTATGGACCCGGCCTTGATGGTCGGGGAGGAGAAACCGGCGGAGCGGCGCACCAGCGCATTCAGCCGCGCCAGCAACTCCTCGGTATGGAAGGGTTTTACCAGGTAGTCGTCGCCGCCGGCCTCGAGGCCGGCCACCCGCTCCTGCCAGTGGCCGCGGGCGGTGAGGATCAGGATCGGGAAGTGCCTGTCCTCGCCGCGCAGCGTCCGGATGACCTGGATGCCGTCCACTTTCGGCAGCCCCAGGTCCATCACCGCCACGTCGTAGGGGTATTCGCGGCCCAGGTAGAGCGCCTCCTCGCCGTCCGGCGCCTCGTCGACAGTGTATCCGGCTCCGCGCAGGGATTCTGCCAATTGCTGTCGCAACAGCACTTCATCTTCTACCAACAGAGCGCGCATGGTGCCCCCCTAAAAGTTTATCCGGAATATTCGCTGGGCGTTTTTGATTGCTCTATCGTAACTACTTCACACACGTGTCACTAAGCCAAGGCCCGGGCGGCCCTGCTACCAGTGGCCGTCCGGGAAAAAGCCTCATCGGCAAACATTTCCCGGACGGCCACCGGTAGCAGGGCCTTCGCATCAGGTTTCGGTATTCTTTCCGATTCCCGAGGGTGAGTAGTTATGTGCTATCGCGATATGCGCCCGTTCCGCTTGTCCACATAGACCACATAAACCTGGCTTTGATCCGACAGGCCCTTGACCCGGTACATACTGCGACCATCCCTCTGCACCTCGGAGATCGCCAGTATCTTGCCGCCATAGCGCCGCTTGACGATGGCCGCCGCCTGGTCGCGGGAGATTTCCTTCTGCTGTACCCGCAGGTACCCGGGGTAAAAAGTATCCCTGTCGATCACTACCCCCGCCTGCAGCGGCGCGGTGACAACACCGAGCAACAGTGCGAATACTACGGAGATTGGCCGGATTGCGGCGCTGGTCAATTTCACGGTGCGGCTCCTGTGCCCGGTACACATTTCTTCAGGGTCGATGGGCCTGTTACCAGGCCGGTGTCACATCCACGCGAACCCGGATTCTATCCCCCGGATGATGGTCGGTGCGAGTCAGATATTCCCGGCCATTATAACGGTAGCGCACATCGTATCCGACCAGCTCGCGTTGCGTGGTAAATTCGTCCACCACCTGGCAGCGCTGCTGGGTGGCGTAGCGGGTGGGAGCATTGGCGCGGCTGATCTCATTGCCGATCAGTGCCCCCACCGCGGCCCCCGCCACTGTGGCGGCACCGCGGTTGCCGCGGTGGTGGTAGCGCCACCCGTGGTGATGGCCGTGCCGGCCGGCCTTGTTGCCCACAGCAGCGCCGATCAGGCCGCCGATGAGCGCGCCGGCGGGGGAGCCGGGCTGCCGATAGGCCACCTGCTCGTCCCAGCACTGGGTGCGCGGGGTGCGCACCTGCACATCGGTGTATATCGGGGTAACCCCGGTGACCGGGGCATAGTCGTAGTCGTCACCCGGATAGTAGTAACCGCTGTCCCCGGCGCTGGCCCAGGCGCTGAAGCCCACCAACCCGGCCACCAGAGCGGCGATAAGAAGCTGCTTGTAGAGTTTCACGATCCTTCTCCCGCTGATAATCGACGGGAGCAGAGTAATGCGGGGGGACTGAATCGAAGCTGAACTGGCGGCGGGCTCCGAATCGAATGGCACTTCCTGCCAAGGGTGCGCGCCCTGCGGACCACCTTAAAGCAGTTCGGGCTTCCTGCACCTTGCGCCAGACGCGCAGGGTCAGTCTCCGCGCCGCAGCCCGCGCAGGCGCCGGCGTTGCTCCGGCGTCACCTGACGCCACTTCTCGCGCAGCTTGCGCCGCTGCTCAGGGGACAACTGGCGGAACTTCTTGCGCGCCTCGAGAATGCGCGCGCGCTTCTCCGGCGGCAGGGCCATAAAGCGGCGGTAGGCCTTGCGCAGCTGGGCGCGGCGCTCCGGCGGCAGGGCGCGCCACTTGCGGAACTGCTCGCGGGCGCGGCTCCGCTGCTCGGGTGTCATCGCCGCCCAGCGGCGGGCGCCGCCGAGCAGCTTCTGCTGCTGTGCCTCGGACAGGTCCGGCCAGCGCTCCTCATAACGCTGCAGAATGCGGCGCTCGCCGTCGCTCAGGCTCTGCCAGTCCGTCGCCCCCGCGGCCGCTGCCAGCAGGCACAGGGCCAGGCAGGCGGATTTGCCCAGAGTGACTATGAACCTGTTAAGCATCACCTTCCTCCTGCGGTCGCACCGCCTCCCCGTCTTCGTCGCCACCTGCCGGCTCCTCCCCCAACGGCTCCAGGTCGGCCGGCTCGAACACCTCGCCCGCCTCGTCGACCCACTCGTCCAGAAACAGCAGAAAATCCTCGTCCAGGGGCACCGCCTGCTGGGAGAAAGCCCAGGGCGACAACAGCAGTAACACAAACGCCAGCCGGCGCGGATCAGGAAGAGTGGCCATCCAGCGCCTCCTCCGCCAGCCACTGGTAGAACTCCATATCCTCGATCATCTCGATTTCCATGCCGTCGTCCAGCAGCCAGTCGCCGCCGGCGAACATCTCCGCTTCCGGTTCGGGCACCCGCGGCCACAGCATGGCGACCACCAGTGCCGCGGCCACCGCAGTGCCCGCCGACAGCCACAGTGGCCCGGATGACCGCCGCGCCTCCAGGGCGCGGGCGCGGGCGCGGCGCAGGTGCGACAGTGTCTCGCCGTCCAGCTCGCGGTCGCGGCGCGCCATGGCCTCGCGGGCGGCGTCGATTGCGCGCCGGTTGCGCCCGCTTTCGGGGCCGGGTGCTGTCATCGCAGATCCTCCAGGTGTTCGCGCAGGCTGTTGAGCGCGCGGGATAAGTGGGTCTTCACACTGCCGCTGCTGCAGGACATGGCGCGCGCCGTCTCCGCCACGTCGAAGCCCTCCACGCAGCGCAGCAGGAAAGCCTGCTGCTGGCGCAGGGGGAGTTTCTCCACCGCCGCGCCTATGGCATCCAGGGTGCGTTCGCCGATCAGCGACCGCTCCGGCGCCGGGGCCTGCGGGTCCGGCAGGTCGCCGGGGTCCAGTTCGTCCTCAGTATCGTCCGCCGCCAGCCGCTCCCGCAACAGCTGCCAGCGGGAGATGTTCTTGCGGCGGCGGTGCCAGTCGGTAATGCGGTTGTTGAGGATGGTAAAAAACAGCGGTCGCCACTCGGACCTGTCCCGGCGGCTGTAGTTCTTGACCAGTGCCAGCATCGCGTCCTGGACTATATCCAGCGCATCGTCGCGGCTGCCCACAGCCAGCCTCGCCATATTGAATGCCCGTCGCTCCACCGAGGCCAGGAATTGATTCATGGATGCCGATTGACGCCGTTCTGCACAGGGTGCCATTGTGCCGCCAGTATCGCCGAGCGGCCGTGAATCCGTTCGCGGGGCCGAGCCCCGCGCCTGCATTTAACTCTTCAGTGCCTTGCCGCGGCGGTCCAGGCGGTGATCGATGCGCTCGCCCTTGCGATCCAGGCGCCGGTCCGCGCGCTCGCCCCTGCGGTCCAGGCGCTTGTCGATGCGTTCGCCCTTCCTGTCGAGGCGGCGATCAATTCGGTCGCCCTTGCGGTCCAGGTGCTCGGCCAGCTTCTCCCTGCCACTGGCCTCGGCGCGCTCGGATCTGTGGTCGAGCCGGTTATCTATGCGATCGCCCTTGCGGTCCAGGCGATTCTCAACCCGGTCGCCCCTGCGGTCGCGGCGGTTCGCTATGCGGTCGCCCTTGCGATCCAGGCGGTTTTCGATGCGGTCACCGCGCCTGTCCAGGCGCTCGGCGGCGTCACCGCTATCGGCCAGGAGTGGGGCCGACAGAAGCAGGCCGGCGGTTACAAAGGCGGATGTGATCAGCTTGTTCATTATTTGCTCCCTAAGAGTGAAGGCTCAATTGAACCGGATTCAACCGTTTCACTGATCCATAACGCCGCCGCGTGGGATCGGTTGACAGGGATCAGAAAATTTTCAGCCTTCGATGATTTCCGGCCCCGGCACTTCTTTGCCCAGCCAGCGCTGGGTCAGGGTGCCGGCAGTCATGGCGCCGTTGACATTCAGTGCGGTGCGCGCCATATCGATCAGCGGCTCCACCGAGATCAGCAGCGCGGCGATGGTCACCGGCAGGCCCATGGCCGGCAGTACCACCAGCGCGGCGAAGGTGGCGCCGCCGCCGACGCCGGCGATACCGAAGGAGCTGATCACCACCACCGCCACCAGGGTGGCCAGCCATACCGGGTCCAGCACGTTGATGCCCATGGGCACCGCCACCATCACCGCCAGCATCGCCGGGTAGATGCCGGCACAGCCGTTCTGGCCGATGGTGGCGCCGAAGGAGGCGGAGAAGTTGGCGATGGCCGGCGAGTTGCGCAGTTCGTCCACCTGGGTCTCCACATTGAGCGGGATGGTGGCGGCGCTGGAGCGGGAGCTGAAGGCGAACACCAGCACCGGCCACACCACGGCGAAATAGTGCAGCGGGCTGACGCCGTTGACCAGCAGCAGCAGGCCGTGCACCAGGAACATCAGCGCTATGGCGGCGAAGGAGGCCAGCACGAAACCGAACAGGTTGAGGATGTCCGCCCAGCTGGAATTGGCAATCAGGCTCGTCACCAGGGCCGTGACCCCGTAGGGGGTGAACGCCATGATCAGCCGCACCAGTTTCATTACCCACACCTGGCTCACATGGACGAAGTTCTCTATCTGCGCCCCCTCCTCCGGAAACTCCCGGCGCACCGCCAGCGCCGCCAGGCCCAGCAGCACCGCGAAGATGACCACCGCAATCACCGAAGTGTCGCGCGCGCCGGTCAGGTCGTAGAAGATATTTTTCGGGATAAAGGAAGCCAGGATTTCCGGGACGCTCAGGCCGGTCACCCGGCCGATGCGCTCGTTCAGCACCTCCACCCGCGCCGCTTCGCGCGCGCCCTCCACCAGGCCGGTAGCTTCGAGCCCGAACAGCAGCGCCACGGTCACCCCGATCAGGGCCGCAATCGCGGTGGTGCCGAGCAGTACCGCCAGCACCGACACACTGATCTTGCCCAGGGCCTGGGTGTGGCTCACCTTGACCACTGCGGCGAGAATCGAGATCAGCACCAGCGGCATCACCAGCAGGTGCAGCAGATTGACATAGGAGTCGCCGACCATCTCTATCCACGGCAGCACCTCCGCGGGCACGGCGCCCCAGCCGCGCGCCAGCTGCAGCAGGCCGCCGAACAGCACGCCCACCAGCAGGCCGGCGAACACCGCCGGCGCCAGCGAGTCCCGGCTCCTGTGCCAGCGGTTCAGCGGCCAGAGCAGAAAGAAAAAGAAAAGCAGCAGAAGCAGCGAGCTGAATTGCATATTTTGCGGGTCCCACTCCGGGCACTACAGGAAAGTCGCGGCATGCTAACAGCGGCAGACGGCTTTCCTATAGTTGCTTTTGTTATAGTTTTATAAACGGCTTTGCTCCACCGCCACCTCGAGACTCTCTGCCGTCTGCGGCCCCACCAGCGTTGCGCGCCACTGACCATCTGCACCGATGACAAAAGTGGTGGGAAGTACGACAGGCCGGGGTTGTCCCCAGCGATCCGCCGGCTCTGCGACCAAAACCGGGAATTCAATGCCCATTTTTTCAGCCTGCGCTCTCAGCTTCTCCACCGGCAGCTGATCGTAATTGACACCGATCACCAGGACCCCGTCATTGTTGCGGGCAAATTCATTGAGTTCGGGGATTTCCTCCCGACAGGGCTTGCACCACTCGGCCCAGTAGTTGACCAACAGCAGCCGCCCGGCGGGCTCGATGGCCTCGCCACCGACGCCCGTCAGTTGGCCGGCATTCCTGTCACAACCGCTTATTGCGGCGACCAACCACAGAAAGGCTGCCCACCGAATCATCCCCTGCCTTCGCTTTACCGTCTGCGGAACCACGCTTTCCACCTCCGCGCCTGCTTTTGCTCTTGTTGCCTTTGCCTTCCGAATCGCCACCGCTCCCGGCGGCACCATCACTCTTTGCCGCCTCCTCCCTTTGCTGGGCCTGGCGAAACAGTTCCCCCAGGTCCAGCGCCAGCTGCTCACCGGCGAACTTCTGCGACTCGGCAAAGCGCTGCTCCACTTCCTCGTACCAGGGCAGGCCGTGCAGTTCGCGGTGGCTGTAGGCGGGTATGGGTGATGGATTCAGCCAGTTGGCCAGTTCCATCAGCGAAATCGAATCCAGGTCCCGCGCCAGCACATAGTCGTTGCGCTCCGTCTGGGTGATCAGCTTGTGGTCCTGCAGCACCTGGCGGATGCGCCGCCACTGGGCGGGCTTGACCCTTGCGCGGGAAATATCCTGCTCCCGCAGCGGCTGACCACACTGGTATTTCTTGAAGAACTCCCACAGCAGCACCAGCGTCGCCACCACGTCCGAGTACTTTTTGCCGTGGGTGGCCGCGTGGTAGGCGGTCAGGGTGCGCACCAGCACACAGCCCGCCAGCACGATCATCCACATCAGGTAGATCCAGATCAGGAACAGCGGCACAAAAGCAAAGGCCCCGTAGATCACCTGCACCGAACTGCGCGCGACCATTACCCCAAACAGGTATTTAGCCATCTCAAACGCAAAGGCAGTGATCACCCCGCCGACGAGGCCATGGCGCAGGGGCACGCGGCAGTTGGGCACCGCGATAAACAGCAGCGTGAAGGCGATGGCGGTAAAGATCCATGGCAGTACCCGCAGGGCGATCGGCAGCAACCCCAAGGTGTCACCCTCGGGCAGAAAGAGCTTCTGCGAGAACAGATAGGTGGTGGCCGCAAGACCGGCACCGAGCAGTATCGGTCCCAGGCTGAGGATGGCCCAGTAGAGCAGGAAACTGGAAACACCGCTGCGCCCGCGGGGAATATCCCAGATAGAGTTAAAGGTCTCCTCGATGTTGCGCAGCATCAGCCCCGCGGTCACCAGCAGGATCGCGATGCCGAGACCTGTGAGGCGCTGGGCCTGGGAGGAAAAGCTGCTGATGTACTCCTGCACCTCGCGGCCGCTCTCCGGCACAAAGTGGGAGAAGATCTGTTCCTGCAGCCTGCTCTCCAGGCCGGCAAAATCCGGAAACAGAGACAGCATTGCGTAGCTGACCGTGACCAGCGGCACTATCGCAAACAGCGTCATATAGGTGAGCGCCGCCGCGTTCTGGCGGCAGTTCTTTTCGTTGAACAGCGTCCACAGGGAGGCGAAGAAGCGACGCCAGCGGTGCACCAGTTCCGTCATGGTGGTTTCCGTTTATTCGGTTAGAATACGCCAAACCTTAACAGGATACCGACACAATGTGGACGATTTACCACAACCCCCGCTGTTCAAAATCCCGTCAGACCCTGCAGCTGCTGCAGGACAAAGGCGTTGAGCCGGAAGTGGTGCTCTACCTGGAGACACCACCCTCCACGGAAATCCTGGCCGAGCTGCTGAAGAAACTCGGCATCAGTGCGCGCGAGCTGCTGCGCAGCGGAGAGGACGCCTACAAGGAACTGCAACTCAAGGACAAGAACCTGTCCGACGAGCAGCTGATCGACGCCATGGCGCAACACCCGATACTGATCCAGCGCCCGATCGTCGTGAAGGGGGACAGGGCCGTGCTCGGCCGGCCACCGGAAAATGTGCTGGAGCTGCTTTGATGGCACAGGACGCTGACGCCTATGTGCTGATCCTCTACTACACCCGCAACGGCGCCACCGCCAAAATGGCCGCGGAGCTGGCGCGGGGCGTCGAGTCCGCCGGCATGGCCGCGCGCCTGCGCACCGTGCCCACCGTCTCCCCGGACACAGAGGCCAGCCTGCCGCCGGTGCCCGACGAAGGCGCCCCCTACTGCACCAGCGACGACCTGCGCGACTGCGCCGGCCTGCTGCTCGGCAGCCCCACCCGCTTCGGCAATATGGCCTCGCCGCTGCGCTACTTCCTCGACCAGACCAG
Source organism: Microbulbifer sp. SE14 (assembly GCF_059834885.1). Taxonomy (NCBI): domain Bacteria; kingdom Pseudomonadati; phylum Pseudomonadota; class Gammaproteobacteria; order Cellvibrionales; family Microbulbiferaceae; genus Microbulbifer; species Microbulbifer sp. SE14. The sequence continues at coordinate 75,322 of NZ_JCBAJA010000001.1, forward strand.
CGACATCTGGCTGGAGGGCAGCCTGTCCGGCAAACCCGCCGCCGTCTTCACCTCCACCGGCAGCCTCCACGGCGGCCAGGAGAGCACGCTGATCTCCATGATGCTGCCGCTGCTGCACCACGGCATGGTGATCGCCGGCATCCCCTACTCCGAGGCGGCGCTGATGCACACCGAGAGCGGCGGCACCCCCTACGGCGCCTCCCACTGGTCCGGCGGCAGCGACGGCGGCCAGCTGAGCGCTGACGAAGTCAGCCTGTGCCGTGCCCTGGGCGCGCGCATCGGCAAGCTGGCGCGCAGCCTCGGCCGCAAGCCGGGGGAACCAGCGTGAGTATCTCCGATAACCAAAGCGACAAGAGCGTCGCGGGCAAGCTGCGCATCGCCCGGCGCCTGAACTGGATCTGCTATATCGGCCTGATACTGCTGTTCGCGGTGTGGAACCTGTTCCTGCCCGGCGGCTCCGTCAAGTGGTGGATACTGCAGACGGTGCCCCTGCTGCTGGTGCTGCCGGGGCTGCTGAGAAACCACTACCGCAGCTACCTGTGGCTGTGCTTTATCCTGCTGCTCTACATTACCGCCGGCATTGTCGACGTAATGATGCCCCAGCGCGGCTGGCAGCATGGCGTATTATTGGTGTTGAGCCTTACCCTGTTTCTCTCTGCAATGATGACCAGCCGCTGGCAGCGCATGCAGTGAGTCAGGGACTCGGGACTCGGGACTCGGAAAAGAATACCGAAGTTTGATGCGAAGGCCCTGCTGCCGGGGGCCGTTCGAGAAAAGCGCCTGCGGCCGGCACAACAGACCGATGAGGCTGTTGAGCGAACGGCCACCGGCAGCAGGGCCGCCACTGGCCCCCAAATTCAGCGTCAAAGGAGTGTTGAAGTTTGACTGATACAAGCCACCAAAAAGGATTTATCCGCAGCTTCTTCGGCGCCATTGGCGGCGCCATCACCTGGCTGCGCCGCGTCTTCACCAACCTGTTGTTCCTGCTGTTGCTGCTGTTTATCGGCATCCTCATTTTCGGCAAGGACGAGCGGTTGACCATTCCCCAGGGCGCCGCCCTGAAAGTCGCCCCCAGTGGCTTCCTCGTCGACGAGCTGTCCCAGCCCACCGGCCTGCCGGGCTTCCTCGGCGGCCCGCCGGGACCGACGGAAGTGCGGGTCAAGGACCTGGTGGATGCCATCGACAGCGCCGCCAAGGACAACCGCATCTCATCGCTGGTGCTGGAACTGGACTACCTGGTGGGCGCCAACCTGAGCAAGCTGGAGGAAGTGGGCGCCGCGCTGCAGCGCTTCAAGGCCGCCGACAAGCCCATCTACGCCGTCGGCGACAACTACACCCAGGCCCAGTACTTCCTCGCCAGCCACGCCGACAAGGTCTACCTGAACCCTATGGGTTCGGTGCTGCTGACCGGTTTCGGCGCCTACCGCAACTACTTCAAGAGCGCCCTGGACAAGCTGAAGATCAACTTCCACGTCTTCCGCGTCGGCGACTACAAGGACTTTATCGAGCCCTACACCCGCGACGACATGTCCCCCGCCTCGCGGGAGAACAACCAGCGCTGGCTGCACGAACTCTGGGGCGAATACACGGAGCAGGTCACCGGCCTGCGCAACCTGCCGCCGGAATCCATCGACACCTTTATCGATGAACTGCCGCAACAGCTGCAGCAGCACGGCGGCAGCTGGGCCGAAGCCGCCCTGGCGAACAAACTGGTGGACCAGCTCGCCAGCCGCCGCGTGGCCATCGACGAACTCAAGCAGACCATAGGCGCCGGCGACAAAGACCAGGACTATAAATTCATCGACGCCCTCGCCTACCTGCGCAACCAGAAACTCACCCATATCCCCAAGCCGGGCATGGAAGCCGGCAAAATAGGCCTGATCTCCGCCAGCGGTGCCATCGTCGACGGCGAGGCACCGGCGGGCCAGATCGGCAGCGAGACTCTGGGCGAACTGATCGCCAAGGCGCGGGAGAAGAAGGTCAAGGCCCTGGTGTTGCGCATCGACAGTGGCGGCGGCTCCGCCTTCGCCTCCGAGGCCATACGCCAGGAACTGCTCGCCATCCGCGAGGCGGATATCCCGGTGGTCATCTCCATGGGCAGCGTGGCCGCGTCCGGCGGCTATTGGATCGCCACCGGCGGCGACCGCATCTGGGCATCGCCGTCCACCATCACCGGCTCCATCGGCGTCTTCGGCGCCTTCCCCACCTTCGAGGATTCCCTGGAACACCTCGGCATCTACAACGACGGCGTCGGCACCTCTGAACTGGCCGGCACCATGCGCCTGGACAGGCCCCTGCCGGAAGCCGCCGCCAGCGTGCTGCAGCAGGGGGTGGAGAACACCTATGCGCGCTTCCTGCGCATCGTCGCCGAGGCCCGTGGCAGTACCCCCAAGGAGGTGCACAAGATTGCCCAGGGCCAGGTGTGGACCGGCCGCGCAGCCCAACAGCTGGGCCTGGTGGACGAACTCGGTAATCTCAACGACGCCATCGCCGGTGCCGCCCAGTTGGCCGACCTCGAGGACTACCAGGTGGAGGAAATCCAGCGGGAACTGACCCCGGGAGAGAAACTCCTGCGCGCCCTGGCGGACAATGTGGACGCCCGCATCGCCGCCACCTTCGAGGCCAACCTGCCCCTCGGCGCCTGGTTGAAGACACTGCAGCCGGCACTCGCCCCTCTCGCCGAACTGCAGGGCTATAAAGATCCCCGCGCCCTCTACGTGCGCTGCCTGGCCTGCCTGGCGCCCTGAACTGCCCCCCTGTAGGAGCGGCCGCCCGCCGCTCCTACAAGCCTCCCGGCCATTCAGCAGTGATTCAGCGCTGAAAGGCGAAACTGCTCCCAAGTTGTGACCCATCCCCGCGGCATTTTCCGGCCAGGTGGTAACATCGTCGCCACGTTAATGCACCCGCGGGATCAACAGCAGATTCAGGAGAGAAGCAAAAATGAACAAACTGAAAGTCTTTGCCGCTTTCGCCATAGCCGGCAGCCTGGCCGCAGCCACCCACGCCGACCCACCCGAGGGTCGCGGCTGGAAGAAGCACCACAAACACGGGGGCTACGAGCGCAAAGAGGAATTCTGGGACGGCAACTGCAAGGTGGAACGCAAGTGGGAGCGCAACGGCGACTACAAGGAGGAGCGTAAGTGTGAGGGGGGCCACCGCGAATACGCCCACCGCGACCCCGGTGGCCGGGTGGTCGTGACCCTGCCCCCGTGGTTCGACCAGCGCGCGGAGGAACCCGTGTACGAACCGGAGTGGCGCCCGGCGCCCCGGCCGACCGCCACCCGCTGCAACAGTGACAAGGTTGGCGCGGTGCTCGGCGGGCTGATCGGTGGCGTGCTCGGTCACCAGATCGGCGGCGGCGACGGCAAGAAGCTGGCGACCGTCGGCGGCGCCATCGCCGGCGTGCTGATCGGCGGCAAGATCGGCGAACGCATGGACGCCCGCAACCAGGCCTGTGTGGGCCAGGCGCTGGAATTCGCTCCCGAGGGCGAACGCATCACCTGGCAGGACGGCGGCCAGCAGTACGCGGTGACGCCGGGACCGGTGGAGAAGCGCGGGGGCAACTACTGCCGCAGCTTCACCGCGGAAGTCGGCGGCGAATACGCCCAGCAGACCCGCGGCTCCGCCTGCCGTCGGGCCGACGGCACCTGGGTGCAGTCCCTCTGACCCGAACCGGACCGGGAGCCGTCAATCCCCAGACGGCTCCCGGTCGAACAGCTTCCGCAGCTCGTCCTTGGCCTCTTCCAGCCGTTTGCGCTGGTCTTCCGGCAGGTTACTGCCGGCGCGGTTGATATAGAAGGTCAGCATCGACATGGCCGAGCGGAAGGGGTCTGACTTGCGCCGCTCACTGCGCTCCGCCGAGCGCTTCAGGGAGCGGGCGATGTCGCGGGGATCCTCCAGGGTAAAGACGCCTTCCTCCAGGTCCAGCGCATCGCTGGTTTCCGTTACCTCCCGGGACCAGCGCTTCGATTTGCCCTCTGCCACAGCGAACCCTCCACTGCAAACCCACTCGATACACAACAATGTATCGTCCCTCTCGGGGACACCAAAGCCCTGCACCAGATTGGGGCGCAGCGAGAATTGCTCCTAGCGGCGTGTGCCAACACGGTTCGGAATTCCCTCTCCCCTTAGCAAATCGCAGTCTTATAACACGCCATTCGCCCGTTTCCTGGCGCCACACTGGCTCATAATTCCCGACTGGCACTATTTTTGGAATATAGATCCATAGATAGGATCCATAGACAGGGATATCAAATGTCCGGTTTATACTGGCGATGACACAGAATGATTCCCCCGAAGGGCACTGGCTGATTGCCAGCGACCTGGACGGCACACTGCTCGATCACTACGACTACTCCCACGCCCCGGTGGACGATCTGCTGCGGCAGTTGGAGCGGCGACAGGTGCCGGTGATACTGAACAGCAGCAAGACCTTCCCGGAGATGCTGGAGCTCCGCCGCCAGCTGCACAACGACCACCCTTTTATTGTCGAGAACGGCTCCGCGATTTTTATTCCCGCCGGCTATTTTCACGAAGTCCCTGAAAGTGCTCGCGAACGGGGTGATTTCTGGATCATCGAGACCGGATTGCCCCGGGAAAAATTGCTGGCCTTCCTGCAGGCAGACGCCGCAGAAAACGGCGCACCCTATCTGAGCTTTTCCGCCGCCTCCTGCGAGGAGATAGCCGAGGCCACCAGCCTGACGGAGAAACAGGCGCGGGCGGCACAGACCCGCGACTACTCGGAGCCATTGCTGTGGCGCGGCAGCGAGGAGGAGAAGCAGGCCTTCGCGGCCCGCGCCCGCGCCGCCGGCCTCTCCACGCTGCAGGGCGGCCGCTTCCTGCATCTGCTCGGGCCCACGGACAAGGGCGCGGCCACGCTGGCATTGCTGGGCTGCTACCGCAACGATCGCGACACCGGTTACCGGCTGATCGCCGCCGGCGACAGCCCCAATGACCTGGACATGCTCAAGGTGGCGGATATCGCCGTCATCATCCGCGCCCCCCATCGCCCGCCGCCGCGGCTGGAGGCGAGTGCCGGGCGGCGGGTCATCGTCAGCGAGGCCATAGGCCCCGCCGGCTGGAAGGAAGTTATAGGACAGTTATTTCAATGAGGAACCTCTGAAGTAACTACTCACCCTTCGGGACTCGGAAAAGAATACCTGAGCCAGATGCCAAGGCCCTGATGCCGGTGGCCATTTGGGAAATGTTTGCCGATGAGGCTTTTTCCCAAATGGCCACCGGTAGCAGGGCCGCCACAAGCCCCTCTTACTGTCAGTAGGGGACAAGTCGCTACCATGACAGTGAATCAGCGCGAGAAAACGTGAAATCCCGATAAGCCGAGCAGGAGTCTCCCGTGACCGATTTTTTCCAGAATGGATCCATCACCACGCTGCACAATTTATGCAACCGCTCGCTGGAAGAGATGGAGGGGGAGCTGCTGGAGTTCTCCCGCCACAGGCCCATGTCCCTGCTGCTGCCGTCGCTCTATTCCGAACTGCAGGGGGACGCACTGCCGAAGATCCTCGACGAACTGGCCCATGTACCCTACCTGTCGGAAATCGTTATAGGCCTGGACCGCGCCGACGAATCCCAGTACCGGGATGCACTGGTCCAGTTCCGGCGGCTGCCGCAGCATGTGCGCGTGCTCTGGAACGATGGCCCGCGCCTGCGCGAGCTGGACGCCAAACTGCAGGAGCGCGGCCTGGCGCCGCTGGAACCCGGCAAGGGGCGCAACGTCTGGTACTGCCTCGGCTACATACTCTCCTCCGGCAAGGGAGAGGCGGTAGCGCTGCACGACTGCGATATCGTCACCTACGACCGCATGCTGCTGGCGCGCCTCTTCTACCCTGTGGCCAACCCGAATTTCAGCTACGAGTTCTGCAAGGGTTTCTACTCCCGCGTGTCTGGGGGAAAGATCAACGGCCGTGTCTGCCGGCTGCTGGTCACGCCGCTGATCCGCACCTTGAAAAAAATCTACGGCCACATGGACTACCTCACCTATATGGACAGCTTCCGCTACGCGCTGGCCGGTGAGTTTTCCTTCCGCCGCGACGTGATCAACGACCTGCATATTCCCAGTGACTGGGGCCTGGAGATCGGCGTCTTGTCGGAGATGTACCGCAACTTCTCCACCAATCACCTATGCCAGGTGGATATCGCCCACTGCTACGAACACAAGCACCAGGCGGTATCCTTCAACGACGACAACGCCGGCCTGTCGAAAATGTCCATCGACATCGCCAAGTCCCTGTTCCGCAAACTGGCCACCCAAGGCATCGTCTTCTCCAGCGAGATATTCCGATCCATCAAGGCCACCTACTTCCGTATGGCCCTGGACTTCGTGGAAACCTACCGCAACGACGCTATCATCAACGGCCTGAGTTTCGACATTCACCGCGAGGAGCAGACGGTGGAGTTGTTTGCCAGAAACCTGATGAAAGCGGGCCAGGCCTTTCTCGACAACCCGATGGAAACCCCCTTCATTCCCAGTTGGAGCCGCATCACCAGCGCCGCCCCGGACTTCCTGCAGGAACTGCAGGCGGCGGTGGAAGCGGACTTCGAGGAATACAGTGAATAGCGCCGGAGCCCCATGACCCAGACACCACTACAGGAATGCTCGCGGGAAACCGTCTTCAAGAAATTGTGCGATCACCTGGCGGTGATCTATCCGGAACGGGACAGAGAAACCCTGGCGGAGCGACTGATGCAGGTGATGCGCCTGGATGAGGACTGCCAGAGCCCGCTGCCGCACAAGAACCTGTGGGACGAAACCGATGTGCTGGTGATCACCTACGGCAACACCATCCTCAGCGAGAAACAGCACCCGCTGAAGGCGCTGCACCACTTCCTCAAGACCCACTTCACCATGCTGATCAACAGCGTGCATATACTGCCCTTCTTCCCCTATTCCAGCGACGACGGCTTTGCGGTGATCGACTACAAACAGGTAAATCCGAGCCTGGGTGACTGGAACGATATATTGCGCATCAGCACCGACTTCCACCTGATGGCGGACCTGGTGATCAACCACTGCTCGTCGCAACACCAGTGGTTCGTCAACTTCCAGGAAGGCAAATCGCCGGGTGACGACTACTTCTTTACCGTGGATCCCAATGCCTCAGATACCAAAGAGAGCCTCGCCGGCGTGGTGCGCCCGCGGACCACGCCGCTGTTGCGCGCAGTGTCCAACGGCGGCTCCCCCAGGTGCGTCTGGTGCACCTTCGGCCACGACCAGATAGACCTGGATTTCCGCAACCCGCAGGTGCTGCTGGAGATGGTGGATATCGTGCGCTTCTACCTGGATATGGGCGTGCGTATTTTCCGCCTGGATGCGGTGGCCTTCCTGTGGAAGAGAATAGGTACCAGTTGCATCAATCTGGAAGAGACCCATGAGATAGTGCGCCTGCTGCGCGCACTGATAGAGCACGCGGACCCCAATGCGGTGATCATCACCGAGACCAATATTCCCAATCGAGAGAATCTCTCCTATTTCGGCAACGCCAACGAAGCCCACTGCATCTACAACTTCTCCCTGCCGCCGCTGCTGGTCAATACCCTGGTGAGCGGCAACTGTCGGCACCTGAAATACTGGCTGATGAGCATGCCTCCGGCGCAGAACGGCACCACCTACCTGAACTTCATCGCCTCCCATGACGGCATCGGCCTGCGTCCGGTGGAGGGGCTGCTCAGCGAGGAGGAGCAGGAAGTCCTGATCCAGGCGATGGAAAACTTCGGTGGGCAGATTTCCTGGCGAGCCCTGGACGACGGCAACAAAAAGCCCTACGAAATCAATATATCGCTGTTCGATGCGATGAAGGGCACAACCGCCGGCGAAGATCAATGGCAACTGGAGCGTTTTATCTGTGCCCACGCGATCATGCTGGCACTGGAGGGGATTCCCGCTTTCTACCTGCACAGCCTGGTGGGCACCACCAACGACTACGAGCGCATGCTGGCGCACGGCCACAACCGCGCCATCAACCGGCGCCAGTGGCAGGAGTCGGAACTCAACGCGAAGCTCGCAGATCCGGACAGCCACCACCACGAGGTTTTCTACCAGCTGCGCCGCCTGATCCAGCTGCGCCGCGAACAACCCGCCTTCCACCCCAACGCCACCCAGTTCACCCTGCACCTGGGCGAGCAGATATTCGCTTTCTGGCGCCAGAGCATAAACCGGCGCCAGAGTATCTTCTGCCTGAACAATATTTCCGACGAGCCGCAGTCGGTGCCGCTGTCGAGTATCAACCTGATCGGCACGGATAAATGGAAGGACCTGATCAGCGACCAATTCTTTGAAGATATGCTGGGCTCGATCACGCTGGAGCCCTACCAGACGCTGTGGATCACCAATCGCTGGTAGCCTGCAACCGAAGAGCCGGAACCACCCGGTTGCGCCCCTGTTGCTTGGCCACATAGAGTTCCCGGTCCGCCTCGCAAAGCAACTCGTCGAGAGAGCGCTGGGAACGGCGCTGGGCGGCACCGAGGCTGATCGACAGGCTGACCGCCTGCGACCCGGCAATCAGCTTGCGGCTGCCCACCGCCGTCCGCAGGCGCTCGGCGAACAGGCAGGCCTGCGCCAGGGTGGTCTCCGGCAGCAGCACGACAAATTCCTCCCCGCCCCAGCGCGCTACCCTGTCCCCCTCGCGGCAGCACTGCGCCAGCATCCGGCTCACCTGCACCAGGGCCCGGTCGCCGAAGGGGTGGCCGTGCCGGTCGTTGACGGTCTTGAAGTGATCTATATCGAGCATGATCACACTGAGCGGACGATTGTGGCGCAAGGCAGTGTTCCAGACGCCCGCCGAATCCTCGTAGAAGGCCCTTCTGTTGGGTAGGCCCGTCAGGGCGTCGAGCCGGGACAGCTGCTCCGCGGTGCGACGCGCATCCTCCTGGCTCCGCACCCGGCTGGCGAGTGCCAGGGAGAAGAGTGTCGCCTCAAGCGCCAGACCGATCTCCACGCCGTGGAAAGTCAGCGCGTTGACCGGCAGAAAACCCCACACCGCAAAGAGGGTCAGGGAGACGCCGAGCATGCTGCAGAGGGCCGCACTGAGGAAGTAACGCCCGGCCCGCTCGCCGTGGCGAATGGTAACCAGGGCGAGGAACACCATGCCGACGGTAAAAATCGCCATATAGTGGAAGGCCACCAGGGCGGCGGCCTTCTGGCTGTCGAGCGCAATGCTGATACCGACCAGGGAGATGGCAGAAATGGAAATCCCTTCCACCCTGCGCCGGGTTTTCGGCGCGTGCTCGGAAAGCTGCAGGAACCTGCAGGCAAACAGGAATCCCGCGCTGCTGAACAGCACCATCATCAGGGTGATACCGTGGCGCTCGATGGCGGCATTTCCCGGCCACAGCCAGGCATTGCCGTGCCCGGTATAAATCAGGCTGAGCACTATGTAACTGAACAGATAGAGGGCGTAATAAAGGTTACTGCGGTCTCTCAGCCCGAAGTAGAGCATGGTGTTGTAGAGAATAAATGCCATCAGGAAGCCGTACAGCAGGCCGTAGCGGTAGTGAGCCCGGCGCTCCCGCTCGGCGACGCCTTCAGGCGAAAGCAGCGATACGTCCAGGACCAGCGGCTCCGCCGTCTCGGCGCGGATCAGTATGCCGCTGTACCCCGGCGCCAGGCGCAGCGGGTAGAGGTAGCCGACGCCGGGAACCAGGGTGTGCCCATCGCCGCCCCGCCAGCTGCGCACTGTGCGCCCGTCGCGCAGGAGGTGGATATCCAGCCGGTCGAGCCAGGGCTTGCCCACGATCAGCTGCAGCGACAGTTCCCCTGTGGAGGGATTGTGCAGCGGCAGGTACATCCACACCGGCTGCGCGCCTATACCGAAGCTGGGAACCGCGCGGTTCCCCTGCTGGAATCTGCCCTGCAGCAAAGCGTCGATGGCCGCCCCGGAAGACAGTCGCGCGCCCTGCTCCGACAAGTAAACCGCGTGGCCCCCCAGTGGGCCGCGGAGTTGCCCGTCGAGCACGAGCGGCTCCGCCAGCAAACTGCCGGATAACAGGCCGGCGCACAGCAGCAAGCTGATGCGCGCAGGCAGTTTTCGCAGGCAGTGGAACAGGGCGGTCCAGCCACTGGACGGCATGGTGCGACATCCCGGCGCAGTTGTGGCACGCAAGATCGATTTACCCTTTTTAATCCGGCCTTAGAAAATTGAAGACCTATTGTCAGATGCTGTTTGACAGCCGGCTCCGAATATTGCCGCTAAAGTCTAGTCGCTGTTTGCGATTGCGCAGTGGAATCGGGCCTGTGTTCGCCGGCCGGAGTGGCCCGCACGTCCAGCGGGGTAATTCACATCCGGCGGGTCACACCGCGCACTCCAGCGAACGGGCGGGTTCAACCCGGTTGCGCCCCCGCTGCTTGGCCTCGTAGAGTTTCTGATCCGCCTCGGCGACCAGTTCGTTCAGCAGGCGCTGGGATCCGCGCTGGGCGGCGCCGAGGCTGATCGACAGACTCAGGGTTTCCTGGCCGACCACCAGTCTGCGACCGCCAATCGCCCCGCGCAGGCGCTCGGCAAACAGGCAGGCCTGGGCCAGGGTAGTCTCCGGCAGCAACACGATGAACTCCTCACCGCCCCAGCGCGCCACCCTGTCCCCCTCGCGGCAGCATCTCGCGAGCAGCTGGCTCACCTGGACCAGGGCCAGGTCGCCGACCGGATGGCCGTGGCGGTCGTTGACGGATTTGAAGTGATCTATGTCCAGCATGATCACACTGAGGGGACGATTGTGACGCACGGCGGTGCTCCAGATGCCCGTCGTATCCTCGTAGAAGGCGCGCCTGTTGGGCAGGCCCGTCAGAACATCGATGCGGGAGAGGCGCTCCGCATTTCTGAGCGCGTCTTCCAGGGAGCGCACCTGCCTGGCCAGCGCCAGGGACAGAAGCGTGGCCTCCAGGGCCATGCCGATCTCGACGCCGTGGAAGGTCAGCGCCGTCATCGGGATGACGCCCCTGACGGACAGGGCCGTAGAGGCGACACCGGCCATGCTGCACAGGGCCGCGCCGAGAAAGTAGCGCCCCTCGCGCAGACCGTGCCGGATGGACAGTACGCCAAGACCTACCATGGCAATGGAAAACAGGGTGACAAAGTTGAAAGCCAGCAGCGCGGCGTCCACATGGCTGCCTGTCCACACAAACCACACCATCAGTATCAGCGCCGCCGCGCACAGGGCGACAACCCAACGCCCCACTCTGGGCGCGTGCTCCTTGAGCCGCAGGAAGCGGCCTGCAAACAGGAAGCCGCAACAGCCGTAGGTCACCATCAGCACCAGGATGACAAAGCGCTGGAAATCAACCTTCTCCGGCCACCACCAGCTGAAGCCGTGGCCCGAGTAGGCCAGGCACATGGCGATAAAACTGGCCAGGTAGAGGGCGTAGTAGAGATAGCTGCGCGAGCGGAATCCCAGGTACAGCATCAGGTTGTAGCAGATGAGCGCACACAGGAAACCGAACAGCAGGCTGTAGCCATACTGGATTTTGCGCACGGTCGCCCCAACCTCCTCCGCAGTGCGCAGGCGGGCCGACAGCACAAAGGGATCCCCTGTCTGCGCGCGGATGAAAAGCTGGCTCCTGCCCGGCGGAATCTGCAGCGGCAGCAGATAGCCCACGCCCGGCACCAGCTGCTCGGTGGCCGGATGGGCGTCACCCAGTCTCCAGGCACCGCGGACGCGGCCGTCCTGTACGAGGTAGACATGCAGGTGATCCATCCAGGTCTTTCCCAGTGAGAGGACCTGCGGCAGCGGCCTGTCGTCGCTGTTCAGGAATTCCAGCTGCATCCACACCGGGCGCGCGCCTATGCCATAGCTGGCGATGGCGTAGTCCCCGGGGCTGAAGTCGCCGCGCCGCCAGGCGCTGTGGGCCTCGCTGAGCCCCAGCGGCCCACCCTCCTCCACCAGGAGTTCCCCCTGCCTGCCGAGGGGTTCGCGATAGTCCCTGGTGAGGAGCAGGGGCTCCGCCAGTGCGGTACTGCAAACCAACAGACCAAAACAGGCCGCGAACAGTATCCTGCAGGGGTGCTTCATGCGACCACCCGCTCGTCGACCGGTGGCACTATCCGGTTTCGGCCCAGGCGCTTGGCCTCGTACAGTCTATGGTCCGCGGCTCCGACCAGTTCGCTCAGTGTTGTCTCGGACTGCAACTGCGCCACGCCCAGGCTTACCGTCAGGGTGGCACCCTGAAAATCGGCCGCGAGCCTGCACCGCTCTATATCGCCGCGGATCCGCTCACCGAAAGCGCTGGCCCGGGCGAGGTCGGTTTCCGGCAACAGCACAAACTCCTCGCCGCCCCAGCGCGCCAGGATATCCCCCTCGCGACAACTCTTTGACAGCAGTTGCGCCACCCGCTGCAGGACGCGGCCGCCGCAGTCGTGCCCGAAGCAGTCGTTGATGTTTTTTAAGTGATCAATATCCAGCAACATCGCGCTCATCGGGCGGCCGCGGCGCACCGCGGTACTCCACAGGGCCGCCGCATCGGCAATAAAGGCGCGCCGGTTCAAGAGGCCGGTCAGGCTGTCAGTGCGCGCGAGCTGCTCGGCCTCTACCCTGTCCTGCCGCTGCCGGCGCATGCGGCTGCCGATAGCAGACAGGCGCTCTATCCAGCGCCTCAGGCCCGGGGCCTGCTCCTGCAGCTGCAGGAAATGGGCGGCGAACAGGAAGCCGGCGCAGGCATACAGGACCATCGCCGCAAAGAGGCCGTAATGCTGGAAGCCGGCCTGCCCCGACCACCACCCGGCCCGGGGGCGGAAAAAACCTCTGCGAACTCCTTCCGCAACTGGCGTTTGCAAGTCGGTAAGCCTCTCGCTCAGGTCTCCTGTCGTTGGCGTTATCGAGGGACCTGGTATTTGCCATGGGGACTCGGAAATGCGTTATCGATATTATCTGCGCCGGCCGGCATCTCCGTACCAAAAGCCGGCTTTATTGGGCTGGGGTAAGAAAGAGTGTAATTCGCATTCGGAAAAGCGGGTAAGGATATGGCGTGCAATTAAACATACACCACCAGACTGGAGCACTGCGATTTAGCGCAAGCAGATAAAAGAAAGCGATCTCACCCAGGCGGGCGCCAGCGGTGTGGGCCACCAGCCTCACGCAGGAAATTGTGACCGGGCTCAAAGTTAGGAAAGCGGCGCATGACCTGGCAGTCCCCGCCGCATAAGCTGTCCGGTCGTCGACAGAAAAATCACCCCACCGACGCAAACAACACTCGAGCAAGGGAAGCCCTATGAAAAAAGTCACCACGATACTGCTGCTGGCCGCCGCCGGCGTTCTCGCCGCCTGCAGCGCCACCGTGCCCCAGTCCCGCGAGCACTATATCCAGCTGATGCAGGGTTACAGCGGCATCGGCGCGTCCCAGAGGCTGATCTACAGCAGAGAGATCGACCGGCCCTTCGAACAGGTAGTTGCCAATATCGAGGACAGACTGAACCAGTGTGTTCCGGAGGGCTATACCCAGACCTCGGTCAGGGGGAACCTGGCCTCCTCCAGTACGGTCACCAACAACCAGCGCATCGAGGTGGTGAGCCAGGACAAGGCGGAAGTGACAGTGCAACAGCACCACACCGGCACCTACATGCAGTCCGATGGCGGCTTCTACCTGCTGGCGGCGAACATTTTCAGGGAGGAGTCCAACAGGGTACGCCTCGACATCTACACCGCGAAGAACTATGGCCCCGTTGCCGAGGCCATCGAGAAATGGTCGGAGGGCAGCCACCAGTGCCACGGTATAGGGGGTAATCCGTAAGGCCGGTACCTGTTGACGGGTCAATCGGCGACAAAAGCAATATGGAGGCCGAGTGTCGCCGCCTCCTTACATAATGCCGTAAGGGATTCCACCTGCTGGCGCTCGCTGGGCGGGACTGTGGCTTTCAGTATCTGCAGTTCCGCGCTCAGTTCGACGAGCTGTCCCTGCTCGATCAGTACATCCGCGTCAGCTCCCTGCTGGTGGCGCCAGACTCTCCAGAGCAATGGACAGCGGGTGTGCAGTTTTCGTACCCAGGGGTATAACCGCTTCCAGTCCCCATCGCCGATGGCGGACATCGCCCGGGGGCGCCGGCCAGCCGGCATGGCGCCACTGTCCAAAGACGGAGTTTCGACGAACAAGATATCCCTGGTCATAAGTACTATCAGTTTCAAATACGCGCGGAGGCCGTGAGCCCCCGCGCATCCCACTGTCACCATCGCACCATTACCGGCAACCAGCATTATTTTCAGGAAACTGGGTAACCACTACTCCGGTACCCGGCTCAATCACTACTCGGGCCCACTGCTCGCCCCTGGTGCCGATGACACTGCGCATGTTTTTATCGTAGCAGATACGCCCATCCGGCTGCACGGTGCGCCGATCCGGACTGGCCTGGACCAGGTCACACAGATTCTGTCCTCCCCCCAGGCCGTTACAATAGGGGGTCGTGGCGGTATCGAACTTGCTTTTGCCTGTATACTGGTGCGGATCGCAGTGTCGCGGATAGACGTGATTGTAACTGCTTGTCGTATAGTGGCAATTGGGATCGGCCATCGGCGCGCCACTGGTGGAGCACCCAGCTTGCAATGCCAGAACGCAAAGACAGGACCACCATATAAATCTCATTGAATTTTTCATAGCAAATTCCTCATTTTCACTGTTGGAAACCAGGTTAAAGAATTATTCTCAACCCTGAAAAATGCTAACCCGGAAAATAGAAAAATGCCTGTGTCCCGACTTGCGCGATGGAGAAAATACCAACACCCAAGTTGCTCAGAAAATTTTCACTTTTCAGGATTCATTAACCCGCCAATAAAAATTGCCGGGCTAATAAAAATACACATCTCAGGATTTTTCGGATCTGGAAGCGGTGGGATTTTGATTACGGTCTTTCGTTCATATGAGAAAAAACTGCCTGAAAGAGATCGAGGACTGACAGGCGCGCCTCAACAGGCAGCGCGCGCAGAGCTTCGACCATCGCATACTCCCGGTCGCTGATACTTCGTCCTTTGTGTTGGTCCATCTGCCCGCGCCCGCACAGAAGCCAGTCCATTGAGACATCCAGTATCCGGCACAACCGGATGGCATTGTCCGTGGAGATGGCGCCCCCACGACGCCAGCGGCTGATACAACTCTCGTTTACACCAAGTTCCAGTGCCAGCGGATAGCTCTTGCACACCCTGCGCGCGCTCAGTGCCTGCTCCAGACGCTCACCCATGGTGTTTCCACTCGTTTTCTGCGCGACGGGATAAGGTGGTGCCGGGGAACTGTTGTGCGGCAATTCCTGTATCTTCACGGCGTCCTCACAGGCACTTGATAATGTAATTGACGTAGATATTGCGCGGCCGGGTTTCGCTGCTGGTGCGCGCCGGGTCGCCGGCGGGCTTGGCCGGTGACAGGCTCCCGGGCAGGATTGGATCGCCACTGGCGGCGGGTGTAGCCGGCGACGTCACCTGCCCCCCCTGAAACTGCTCCTGTCCGTCCCCGGGCTTGGCAAACTGGTAGGCGTGCTGGTGGTCCTGCTGCGCATCCTCTTGAACGGAGCCCACACCCGGGTATTTGTCTCCACTGGCCGGCGACAGGCGCTGGTCCACATCCGGGTCCACGCCTGCGCCATTGTCCACACAGCGCAGGAACAGACCCCGGTAATCGGGCAGACGGAAAGTGTATTCGCCATCCCCGCCGTACAGATTGCCGATCACCTCGAACAGCGCCGGGTAGGCGGCGATACCCAGTTCGCGCCCATCGCACAGCATCCAGCCCCAGTACTCCAGCCACAGCGACGGTTGCGCGCCGTCATTTTCCTCGCCGTCGCTGCCGAAGGGATCGGCGAGTTGCCCGGCATAGGGGCACACGACCCCCACCGGGACGCCAGAGATCCACTCCGCGGCAAAAGAGGGCGGCGGTACAAAAGGAGGACTGATCATGATGTCTCTCCCGCGAATACCGGCAGCTCATCTCCCTCCTGCAGCACGGTCATATCCGTGGGCACCACCAGCTCCCAGCTCTCCCCTCGCTCTTCCTCGACCCCGGCATCGGAGGATTCCTTGAGGGCATTGGCCAGGTTGATGTAGCGGTAGTCCAGCGTCCCCTCCTCCTGTGGGCAAAACACCGGCGCCAGGGTGTCGACACCCGGCCAGATCTGGCCGCTGGCCAGGAAGTAGAGCATGCGGAAAGCGAAATCCGGCGTTACCGGCAACAGCACCCGGGCCAATCCCGCCTGCAGGAATGCGCTGAAAAGCTCGTCCTCACCGCGATACTGCTGGCTGATTGCGGTGCCGACATCGTCTTCGGTCTTGACGGTAAAGGCGTAGGCCATTTCCCCCCAGGCCAGCGCGCGCTCCAGGAACTGCACGTAATGCTGTCCGCCCAGGGCAATATTCCCGCTCTCCCCGGTCAGTTTTTCCACGTGCCGGATCAGTTGCCGCACTATGTCCCGACGCAGTTCGTCGCGCACAACCTCGCGGGCACCGAGGGGGGATGGCTGATAAACCCGGCTGGGCCAGGACCCCACCATTTTGTAATAGCGCTCGCGCTGCCGTGTACAGCCAGCGGAAATGGCCTTGAAGGTTGCCAGTTTCCATTCATCCAGGGCCTGCTCACCCAGCTCGGACTCTATCTCCACAGCGACACTGTAGCCGGCGGGAGTTTTCAGGGATTTTTTTGGGGTGGAGACCAGTACCGCCGCCGGCACCTGGCCGGTCTGTCCGCTCAGTTTGAGTTGCGCGGTTTCAGTTTCGCCCCCCGGATACTCATAACTCTGCTGGCCGACACTGACACAGAGCTTCAGGCTGTCGTCGCCGGGCGCGGGGGATACCGTCACATTCGCGGAGACGGCGCGATAGCCGGGCGTTACAGGGATCGATTGCCGACACACCGGCTCGCCCCCCTGAAAGGCGGCACTGCTTATCAAGCGGGGGGCCGGAGGCGGATGAATATCCACCACATCGTACTCGGCGGCCAGGCTGGCATAGTAAGCGGGGGACTTCGGGTCGACGGAAATATCCTGGAAGTTTTTTACATCGAAATCAATCAGCGGTGAGGGTTCCCGCAGGGACAAGCCGCGAAGGCTGAAGGAGCCGGAGATATACCCCTGCGCCGGATTGCGCACAAGAAATTCCAGTATAAAGCGCTTGCCGAGAGTCTCCGTCCAGCACTTATAGACCTTGTTGACCCAGCGGTAGATAGCGCGGAGATTATTGTCCATACCGCTGGCATCGACACGCCGGACAGTGCTGCGCTCGTCCCGGTCGATACTGGCGCTGCTGCGCTGCCAGTGCAGCCGACGGGCCAGGGAACCGGCAGCGCGCTGGGTCAACAGGCGCGCGGCGCGGGTGGCATCGCTGTTAAGCGTTTTCTGTGGTTTGCCATCCATCGGCTGCACCGTTCCATCCACAATCACAGTCAGCTGCTTGGCCGGCGGGCCGTACTGGCTCTCGTAGTGGTACTGGAAATTCTCCTCCAGGGTATTGAGGGCTTCCGCCAGCAGGTCCTGGCGCTGGCCGGACAATTCGCGGTCCACCTGCTGCAAGCCGCTGTCGGACTCCAGCTCCTCTACGCGGGATTCTCGCAGCCGCCGCTCCGACGACTCCTTGTACTCGCCGCGCATTACATTTTCTATACCACTGACTTCGCCCAGGCAGTATCCCCGCAATCGCTGTCTCACCAGCTTCAGATTGCCGATGGCATAGGGAACCGGGGCCGCATCCCCGGCGCCGCCCTGCACGCTCCCATTGGCCGGCGGGAGTGGGAACACCGTACCGGGCAACACCACCGTGGCCCGGATACCTTCGGCCAGGCGCTCCGCCGGCCAGAGAAGTGCGGGCTCCGGTGGGAGGACTTCACCGTCCGCATCGCTCTCCGGCGGTTCGGGCTCACTGGCAACAATACGCGCAATCAACGTAGCCAGGGCAAGGGTCGCCAGCAGCTGCTCCCCCAGCTGCCGGTTGAAGCCCGGTTGCGTATTCAGCGCCATCAGGTTTTGCCAACAGCGCTCCATTTGCCCGCTGTAGATTTCGCCGGTCCAGTATTCCCCTATGGCGCTCCAGCTCATTCCCAGCGCCATCTCCGTGCGCTGCTTGAACTCCCCCAGGTCGACGGGAGGAGAGCGGCGAAACTCTTCATCCAGAGGCGGCAACCGGTCCATGGGCGCACCCAGGGCATCGATAGTACGCAGGTAGCGGCCGGTATAGGGCGCCTTCTCCGCCAGGAACAGGTCCACCTGATCCACCATGGCCCCCCGCCCCTGCTGGCGCGCCTCGACCAGTTCCCGGTAAAGGCTGTTCTGGGGCGCCGAATCAGTATCGTATTGTACGAAGCGATTCTCCAGTTCCTCGTCGGTAATGCCCGGCCACTGGGCCAGGTACAAATAGGGAAACAGATCGGATTCCGGGGGGCGCTCGACAATCACTCCGGTTTCCGCAGGCTCACCTTCGGGCGGCAGCGGAACCGGTGGCGGCGGGTCCGGGGAATCTCCGCCAAACAGCAGTTCGTTCCGAGCCTCGCCGTCGGGGTACTCCAGGCGGGTAACCAACAGGCTTTTGGAGCTGGCCGTATAATGTATTTCTCCGTTGACAGTGCGCATCGGTTTTTGCGGGTCCTGCTGCCAGAAGTGCAGCGGGTTTTGCTTATCGGGCAAGGGCAGTGGTGCCTGGGCGATAATACGCCCCAGCCATTCGACTTCTATGTAACCGCGACCGATACCGCCGAACCTCCAGCGAAAAATTACCGGCCCGATCTCTCGTTTTTCCGGATAGTCATTCATATTTTTTTCCAGACCTCAGTAATCAGCGGCAGATAGAGGATCGGCAGGCGAAGCACAACTGCCAGTAATATGACAGTTGAGCTGCGCCATCCAATCACACGGAGAGGCAATCCGGTCACTCCCCAAGGTTCACCCCTCAAGGTGACGTAACGGGGATTCCCACGGTATGCACATTGGGCTGAGTGGGAGCCTCGATATAGCGGGTCCACCCTTCCTGGCCCTCGAATACCGTGTAAAAGGCATAGGCCGAAGTGATCGGGGAATTACCGGCACCCGCGATCAGGTCGAGAATTTTGACGTCGCCGTTGACACTATCCGCCGAGAAATCCGTCTTCAGTTCGATATACAGCGTCTTCGTCGGCGCCGCACGCCCGTCCTCGGTCAAATAGACAACACCGATATCGGCGCGATTGGCGAAACCGGTATAGTGCAGCTCGCTGAATACCATGGCGGTTTCCTCGGCATCGTTCGCTGCTATCCAATCCGCCAGCAAACGGCTCATCACCGTTTTTACGGTATCCTCATTGAAGTAGTTATTCAGCCCGAAATAGCCACTGAAGGAATCCGACCTGCCATTGAGATACCTTGCGGTGTCGTCGGCGAGATTCCTCTCCACATATTGGGCCATGGTTGCAAAGGTCATCAGTGATCTCCTCTTTCAATACAGCCCCCGCAATGCGGGGGCTATCGGGCCTTACGCCTGGGCAAAACTGCCGGTAGCGGCGTTGTAGTTGGCAGTGAGTTCGGTGTTGGAACCACCGAAGGTCAGGGTGAGGCTGGGGCTGAAAATATCGGTGACCACCATGCCGTCCTCGATGTTGTGGTTCATAAAGATCTTGACATTTTCGTAGGGCGTGAAAGTGGCTACGTGCTTACTGGGTACCCAGTCCGCATTGATTGGCCTGTTGGCATAAGCGGAACCGTTCACCTGCACGTTCTGCGCCAGCCCGAAAGTGAGGCCCGTAGCCTGGCTGAGCGGCGTCTGGTTGCTGACACCGTACTGGCCTTCGGAGAGCTGCCCGGAAGGAGCCGGCGTACCGAAATTGCCGTTTTGGAAGGCATACATCATCTGCTCCTGGGCCATCTCGTCGGACATCTTCTGGATGGTCGCACCGCCTTGAATCATGGTGGTGGAGGCGTAGATGGCATACTCCTCCTCCCAGGTGATGGTGTTGTTCTCGAAGGGGTAGAAACACACCCAGGCAACAGGTTGGCCGTTGGCGGACTGCTTGATCAGGGTGACCTTTTCACCCGCCTTGTAGAGTGTGTCCAGGTCCTGCTTGCGAAAGTCGATATTGAGGGTATAGGTAGGCATCGGTATGACTCCTGTTAATTGATAAATTAATCACAGCGATGTTTGTGCTGCGGCCATTCGGTGGAAACCGTCTGACAGGAGTCTCTATCTCAAAAGCCATGCCAACTTTAAAATCCAATAAAAACAATAAGTTAGAGATCGCCAAGATAGGAATCACGGGTGTCGGCAGTGCCTGCCCCGACACTGCCGACAGTGCCGACAGCGAATTCTTGTGACTGCAGGACAGGTGGGTATAATCGGTCTGTGCCGGAGAGCACTTCCGGCAACAATAAATATTAAAAGGATAAGCGGACTTGCCCACAGGGCTGTCCTTCAGGAGGAAACATGGCTGTTTTCAAATCACTCGACACCGCCGCACCCGACTATATCGTCGATGTGGACTTCGACACCCAGACACTGGAACTGAAGCTGCCCATTCAGAACCTGTCGATCCTTGCCGGAAGCAATCTGTTGCTGCGTTTCCAAAACCTGCCCTCGGGCTGGTCTCCCATGGTGGAGTTCAGCAACAACGACGGCCATACCATTGTTGCCGGCGGCCCCTTCGAGCAGCTGGTGGTGGGGCGCAATCAGGTCCTGGCCATCAACGCCCAATCGGATACATCCCTGTTCCAGTTCCGCGCCCTGATCCAGCGGGGATTCGGTGTCCACAATGAGGACAATTCCGCAATCATCTTCTCCCAATGGCTCCCTTTCGAGCTGATGCGGGAATCGGAGGAAGAACGCCTGATTACAATCCAGGTACTCCCGGACGGAGAGGGCCTGACAGTGAATCCGCTTCAGATCACTATCAAAGGTGGAATGCGGGTTGTCTGGGATTTCAGCGAGGTTGCCCAGGAGTATCACCAACCGCTGGTTGTCTACGGACGGCCGGTGCTGGAACAGCCCCCAGCAGACCCCCAGACCTTTTTTGGACCCCACGAAAGCTTTGTCTATCGCGGCAATACGCTGGTGGAGGGCAATGGCAACAATGGTGTCAAGGGAATTTATCGCTACGGGGTTTATTTGATGGATATCCGTACCCGGGCGATTGTTGTCAGGTCCAGTGGTGATCCGCAGACGGATAATGAAGGAGATTCAACTACTGCGAAGTAGTATATAAATTTACAGTAAATTTTCGCTTTCCAATTAATGGATTTCATTATTTTCATGTAAAGACTCAGGTATAGGAGTATCCAGAAATACCGGTAGATTAAACCAGCGCCTATCCATTCCTCGACGCAGTGCAGATCGAGCATTAACCATTGCTGACTCGTATTCACCAATCAAGGAATAGATCAGCGCTGCTTGATAAGCGATCTCTGGATCTTCTGGCGAATTGGACAGTGCTTCCAAAGTGAGTTCAATCGCCATACCATACTCCCCCAAATATGCCAAACACTGAGCTCTAACCATTTTGCTATAGGCATCCCCATCTTCCCTTGGTTTTTTCTGATTTAAAATACTCCTGTATAAATCTAGAGCCACCTCTTTATTTCCCAATGCCATTTCTGCATCTGCAAGATTGAGCATTGCAACACGATGCCCGGGTTGCACCTCTAATGCATAGGCAAAGTTTTTCCTGGCTGCCTGATAATCCCCCTTAAGCATCAGGGCCAAACCGAGATTAACAAAATAGCTTCGATGTGCTTTTATTTCCAATAGATTCTTATAAATAGATACAGCTCGATCCACATCACCATAGAGCAACTCCACCAACCCTTTTTGCCCTAATGCCAAAGTATTACCCGGCGTTAAATTTAAAATTTTACCAATTTTATCTCTAGCAACCTCCACATCCCCGTTACGGATAGCTAATGCCGCCGCGCGATACCAAGCACTCCATGATATTGAAGCTGTATCCGAAGCTTTCTCTACCAGCCTAACAGCTTCAGAAATATCTCCTCGATGTTCCGCAATACGAGAGCGCAACAATAAAACTTCCGGATCACCTGGCGACATAGTTGAAATCTTATTCACGATACCCTCTGCAAGTTCAAGATGCCCAGAATCAATAGACAATATAACCTTGCGCTGCAGAACCACTACTGGGTTTGGGTGAGAAAACTGCAAACGTCCCAAAATATTATTCGCTCGCTCCAAATAAAAAACTTCCCCAGTATCACTAAACAGGTCATGAGCAAGATCCACAGCCATCACCTCGGCAGCAAGAAATCCCGGGGCCTCTACAATTAGCTTATCAAGCTTACCAAACAGAGCCTGACGGTCTCCAATACCCTGATTTAAAGCAGAATATATTTCCACAAAACGAGAATAATTTGAATAAGATAGAGCGAAGTAACCAATAGATTGTTCAGACTCCATATCTCCATAAATTGCCAGGACCTGAGAAAGCACAGATTGAGAGCTTTGATTCACATATCCCTCCGGCACCGAAAATTGAACCTGTTTTAATAGAGCCCCATCGCTGGTACGAATCCTCTGCAACTGCACGTTACCAAGCGGGTTTTCAGGCTGAAATCGGATATGAATCCACTCATCAGTACCGGCTAGCTTTGCCAGCTGTGCTGGATTTGAGCCTTCTACCGGTGGTTGATGATACAGAACGGGTTGTACTGTTCCCAGCAGATGTAAGCCATTGACAACACTGCTCCAGATCACGGCATCCATGGGTGCCCCCTCCCCCTTCCGGTAATACTCCGGCTGAGCCAGGAAAACACGCAACTGCCGTTCTGAGACACTGTGCTCGGAGGCTAAATACATCAATAACGCCAGAAATACAGTAAAAACCAGAGGAAACCAGCGTCGAGTTTCAGGCACGAAAAATAATCGAGGTTTAATCCTGGGTTTGGACACTTCGATGTCTTCGCAGAAATCTCGCAGTACGGCTATCGCATCACCGAGTGTCGAGAGACGGCGATTGGGGTCTTTTTCCAGCATACGCAGAACCAGGCCAGCCAATGCCGCCGGCACTTTCCGTCGCAGGGTTTCAATATCTTGGGGCATGCGGTTAAGCAGGCTATTAAGAGCGGCCGCGGGATTATCTGCGGAAAAGGGGCGCAGCCCGGTGAGCATTTCAAACAACACACAGCCGAGGGAAAAAATATCGCTGCGGCAATCGAGCGGCCGTCCCATTACCAGTTCCGGCGACATATACGGAATGGTGCCGGCCAGCTTCCGCAGATTCTCTCCGCTGTCGGAAAGGGTCTGCAATTCTTCAGCCAGTCGCCAGTGTGCCAGACCAAAATCCAGGACTTTGGCGCAACCGGCCTGGTCAATCATGATATTCGAAGGCTTCAGGTCCGCGTGAATCACTCCCGATTGGTGGGCATAGTGGAGCGCTTCGGCAATTTGCAGTCCCAGGCGCACGGCCTTATCCAGGGCCATACCATCCGGCAAAAGGTGAGCCGAAAGTGTGTCGCCACGAATATATTCCATGGCAATACAGGGCCCTTCGCGGACAAAGCCGTAGATGGTGACGATACCGGGATGCTGCAGAGAGGAGGCAATTTTCGCCTCGCGAATCAACCGTTCGACGCGCCCTTCCGGGGCGCCGGCTGAACCGACAGT
Source organism: Microbulbifer sp. SE14 (assembly GCF_059834885.1). Taxonomy (NCBI): domain Bacteria; kingdom Pseudomonadati; phylum Pseudomonadota; class Gammaproteobacteria; order Cellvibrionales; family Microbulbiferaceae; genus Microbulbifer; species Microbulbifer sp. SE14. The sequence goes on from NZ_JCBAJA010000001.1 coordinate 98,860, forward strand.
TTTGAGGGCCACATCGCGGTCGAGCACGCTGTCGCGAGCGCGGTAAACAACGCCCATACCCCCGTGGCCGATTCTCTCGATGACCCGGTAACCGGCAATGCTTGTCGGATCCAACACACTCCCCCGGGCATTGTTCTGACCTTTGATTATTGTTCGGGATGCAACTTGGAACGCGGCGGCGACTATATCATAATCGCCGGGAACCAGTTCTCAGGAGGAGTACTGTGCAATGCCCATCGGCGACCGGGAAACAGACACAACGGAAGACACCTTGAGTGCCTCCGGCCGATTCCAGTTCGAAGGCGAGCTGTTCCTTCCCACACTCACCATCCTCTGGCACCCGGATCGCCGCCGCATCGGCGCCAGCGCTCTCGTGCTGTGGAATCGCGCCGGTGAATTCGAGTTGTCCCGCTGGGCGCCCCTGTTCCTGCTGGGTGACGGCTCCGAATTCTCCCTGGACGACCGCCGCATCTCCCGCAATCCCCTGCTGCTGAAACAGCTGGCAGAGGGAATCACGATTCAACCACCCCCCACCAGCATGCCGGTACAGGTCGGCGAAGAACAGATTGAAAGCCCACTCACAGTGAGCGAGCAATCGCTCGAGGACGGCATTGCCATCTGCCTGGGGCGCAGGGTGACACTCTGCCTGCACAGGGCGCCACCACAGCGCGAACACCGCTCGACCCTCCTGGATTTGGTCGGCAGCGGCCACCATATGGACCGGGTGCGCCAGCAGATCCGCCGGGCGGCGCACGCCAATGCCAGTGTACTGATACGCGGGGAGAGCGGAACCGGCAAGGAACTGGTCGCCCGGGCTATCCACCACCTCAGCGGGCGGAGCGAACGGCCGATGGTCTCCGTGAATATGGCCACACTGGGCGGCGAGCTCGCCGCCGCCGAACTCTTCGGTGTGCGCCAGGGGGCCTATACCGGCGCCCGCACCAGCCGGCCGGGATTGATTTGCGAAGCGGACGGCTCCACATTGTTTATGGATGAAATCGGCGATGCCAGCCCCTCGGTACAGGTGATGTTACTGCGGGTTCTGGAGGACGGCCGCCTGCGGCCCCTGGGGGACAGCCGTGAACACAGTGTGGATGTGCGCTTTATCGCGGCCACCGACCGCCCCCTGGAAGCCGATGCAGAGCGGTCCTTCAACCAGCCTCTGCGGCGGCGCCTGGAAGCGGTGTGTATTCAGCTTCCCCCTCTGCGCCAGCGGCGTGAGGATTTCGGGGAATTGCTGGCGGACTTTGTCATTGGGGCGGAAGCCGAACTGGGTCACCCGGTGCACATTCCCGCCGACCTGGTGTGCACCCTGGCCATGCAGCCCTGGCCCGGCAACGTGCGCGAACTCAGGAACTTCGTCACCCGGCTGGCCATTCATGCCGAGCCCGACGGAACCATTCGCTGGGACGGCGAGCTGGCGGAGCACCTGCACATCGACCCGCGAAAGGAGGAAACCGGCACGGCTTCCGCAACGAACCGCATCCGCTACCGGGACCCGGCCACAGTATCGGAATCCGATCTGCTGCGGGCGCTGAACGACAACGGCTGGCGGGTAATGCCCGCAGCGCGGGCACTGGGGGTATCGCGGACCTCCATGTACGCCCTGCTGAAACAGAGCCATGAAGTGCGGCCCGTGGAGACAATCCCCGAGGAGGAAATTTACCGGGTTATGGAACAGGGGCCGGACCTGGATACCTGGGCCACACAACTCAAGACTCCCCGGGAGGCCCTGAAAAGGCGCATCAGCACCCTCGAACCGGATCGGGCGTGATCAGGTGGGTTCGACGCCGGCTTCCCCACTAGGGGAAACCCGGCCCAACCTCACCTCATTGCCCTTCCCGGGCAATTCGGGAATATTCTGCGCCAGCAGCAGGGAGACGCCGGCCATGGCCGCGCCGCTCCAGAAAACTGCCGCCGGCGACACCAGCCACAGCAGGCCGAACAGCACCGGGATCACCACCGCAGCGATATGGTTGATGGTGAAGCTCACCGCGGCGGAGGCGGCGATATCCCGCTCGTCGACGATCTTCTGGAAATAGGACTTGATGGCAATGGCCATGGAGTAGAACAGGTGATCGACGATATAGAGCACCGCCGCCACGGCGGCGCTGTCCGCCAGCGCATAGCCGCCGAATACCAGCACCAGGCCGATATACTCGATTGTCAGCGCATTGCGCTCGCCGAAGCGCACTATCAGCCGACCGATGCGTGGGGCGACGAACAGGTTCAGCAGGTGGTTGAGAATAAACAGCAGCGCTATGTCGCCAACACCGTAGCCGAACTTCTCCACCATCAGGAAGCCGGCGAAGACCACAAAGATCTGCCGGCGCGCGCCGCTCATAAAGGTGAGCGCATAGTAGAGCCAGTAGCGTCTGCGCAGTATCAGTTTCTTGTGCTGGCTGTGGGGCTGGGGAAAGCTGGGGAAAAGCAGCCAGATTAGCCCCACCATGGCGATGGTGATGCCGCCGCCGAGCATATAGATCCAGCGGTAATCCCACTGCAGCCAGTCGGAGGTCAGCCACACCAGTCCATAGGCCACCAGCGCCGCCAGGGACCCGGCGGCGAGCATGCGCCCGAACCAGATGGCCGAGGTCTCCTTCGGCAGCCACTGCAGTGCCAGTGAGGTTTTCAGGGCTTCGTAGTAGTGAAAGCCGACGGACATGACCAGCGTCGTGATCAGGAGGCCGGCGGTGGTCGGAAACCAGCCGGTGAGCGCCACCCCCAGGCCGGTGGCGATCAGGGCCAGGAAGGCCAGCCGCTGCTCGCGAATCAGCAGCAACGCGAAAATCACGGTAAAGGCCAGGAAGCCGGGGATCTCCCGCACACTCTGCAGCAACCCTATCTCAGCCCCGGTAAAGCCGGCGCGCTCTATCACAAAGTTGTTCAGCAGCGCCTGCCAGACACCGAAGGACAGTGGCATGGCGGTGGCCAGCAGCAACAGCATGATTTCGGCGCGGCGCCAGTTGTGCAGGGTATTCATGGATAACTTCTAACGGCGTGGAGGAACCCAAATGGCACCAATTGGCTGGTGCGAGGTCAGGCCCTGCTGCCGGTGGCCATCCGGGAATATTTGCCGATCAGGCTTTTTCCCGGATGGCCACCGGCAGCAGGGCCCATCGGAGCCATTCTAACCCGGATGGCACCGGCGCCGCAGCGCCGGACAAATCGATCAAATCATAACCTGTGATTATTTAAACTGCGACCTGCCCTCCAGGTCCAGCACCCGCGCGGTATCCCGCAGCAGCTTCGCCAGGCGACAGCGCAGCCCTTCCCTCTCGCGGACCACTTCCTGCCTGATGCGCGCTGAACTATCGTGAGACTTGCTGTTAGTATTGCCATTGACCGGCATCCCTCGCCCTCCCTATCGGTTTGATGACGGGCGCTATTGTCCCGCCGGTGGAGCACGAGCGCGAACGATTCATTGTTAAACCCAATATAAGAAAAACTTATGGCAAGGATCCTGTCCCACCTTGGCGCGCTGCGCTGTGTAGAGGCCGCCGCACGCCACCAGAGTTACTCCCGGGCCGCGGACGAACTGCACGTGACCCAGGCCGCGATCAGCCAGCAGATACGGCAGATAGAGGCGGTGTTGGGGGTAAAGCTGTTTATCCGCCGCGGCCGCAACATGGTGCCGACCACCAAGGGCCGGCAGCTGGCCGCGCAGCTGAGCCTGGGCTTCCAGGCGATTGTCGACGGCGTGCACCGGATACAGACGGAACCCCTGCCTGGTACACTGAACGTCACCACCACCCAGTCCCTGGCCACCATGCTGCTGATGCCCAACCTGTGGAAATTCCGCCAGCAGCACCCGGAGATCAATGTGCGGGTAATGGCTTCCACCGAACTGGAGGACCTGAAACACGGGGATATGGACGTGGCCATCCGCTTTGGTTTTTTCGAGCAGTCGGGTCTGAGCCAGCAAGTGCTGTTCGAGGACCCCCTGGTGGCGCTCTGTTCACCACATTTACTGGAGCATGTGGACCTGTCCGATCCGGAGAACCTCAGGGAGTGCTGGCTGGTGGACGCCAACTACCGGCGCGGGTGCGACTGGCAGGCCTGGCTGGAGCTCGCCGGTCTCGACTTTCCGCCCGGGGAGATCAAGTGGCTGCAGGTCAGCAACCTGGATGTGGCACTGAGCGCGGTACTGTCCGGCCACGGCATTTTCCTTGGTTCCCTGACCCTGTCGAAACAAATGATCGAAGCGGGTGCACTGGTCAAGCCGTTTCCGCATCGCGTCGAAAACGGCATCCGCTACAGCTTCCTGTACGACGAATCCTCGCCCCGGGTCGAGCGGATACGGGTATTCAGGGACTGGCTGTTCAAGCTGGTGCAGGAATCCGGCGATATCGGTTGAACGTCGATACGCCACAAAGCCCTATTTCTCCGTCGCGTAGCCGCCAAAACTCCCCGCCGGCCCCGGAAACACCACCGGGCTTTCGAAACCCTCTTTGGACACCGAGGCCACGCCGAAGAAGTAATTGTCGATCACCCGGTTTTCCAGCTGGTATTCGCTCACATCGCCCACGTAAATGCTGTGGCTCCACTGAGGCTCGGTGGTGAGGCGCCAGTAGATTTTGTAGCCGGCCAGGTCGCGCGCCTGGCGGCCCTCGGGGCGCTGCCAGCGCAGGGTGGTGTGGGGACTGACGGCACCCTCTATCTGCACGTCCGACGGCGGTGGCGGCGCCCAGGCCATGCCGGCGAGGCTGACGGCGTTGAGGGCAGTGAGCTTGGCCGCGTAATCGAAATTCACGCCGTCGATGGTGTCGCCGTACTTGATTCCGTCTTCAGTGCGCAGGTCCTGGTGCTGGCGGTTGTAATTCTCGTTGGTCTCCATGATCCGCACCCCCGGGTAGCCCAGGTCGTTGAAGGGGCGGTGGTGGCCGCCGCGGCCGAAACGGTCCAGGCGGTAGATCATCATCACGTCCAGGTTGGGCACATAGCCGGACATGCGCTCGATATAGCGCGCCAGGTTGCGCGACGGCGAGTCCACCTCGCCGCCGGTGAAGCGGCGCAGGCGCGCCTCCTCCGCGGTCTCGTTCACCCGGGTGCCCTCGGCGAAGACCCGCGCGGTGGTGTTGTCGACCACGCCGTTGATGCCTTCGATATTGCCGATCATATCGTTGTTCAGCACCGCCTCTATGCGCCAGCCCTCCTTGCGCGCGCGCTCGGCGAGAATCCTGCCTCCGAACAGCCCCTGCTCCTCGCCGGCCAGTGCCGCGTAGACGATGGAGCCGTTGAACTGGTATTTCGACAGCACCCGCGCCGCCTCCAGGGTGCCGGCGACGCCGGAGGCGTTGTCGTTGGCGCCGGGAGAGTCGCTGGTGGAATCCATGACGTCAGTGACTCGGGAATCGATATCACCGCTCATGATCACGTAGCGGTTGGGGTCGCTGACGCCGCGCTGGACGGCGATCACGCTCACCACCTCCACCGGATCGGGAATGCGCTTCTCGCCAGACACGGTGCCGCTCACAGTCTGCACCTCCAGGCAGCCGCCGCAGTCTTTGGAGATACGCTCGAACTCCGCCTCTATCCAGCGCCGCGCGGCACCTATGCCGCGGGTGTCGGATTTGGTCTCGGACAGGGTGTGGCGGGTGCCGAAGCCCACCAGCTTGCGGATGTCCGCCTCGATATGCGCGGGGGATACGCCAGCGGCAATTTCCCGTAACACTGGTTGTTCCGAGGGAGGCGGCTCCGCGGGCGGCGCCGCGTAAACGGCACAGGGCAGCAGGCAGGCGTACAGGCAGGAAATGGCTTTTCTATGCATGGAATTATTCTTCTCCCGAATTTTATCTTCGCTTGTCACTTACTCACCCCTCGGGACCCCGAAAAGAATGCCGGGGCCAGATGCGAAGGCGCTGATGCCGGGGGAAGTTTGCGGGACTGTCTGCGAGAGGGACCTCGCAGCCAAGCCTACAGGGACGTATTTACGGCGTGTCCCGCAAACTTCCACCAGTAGCAGGGCCGCCACCGGCCGCGCTTACTGGCAAGAGGGAGCTGGCAGACTTCTCCGGATTTTTTTCAGTGCTGCACCCGCACCCCGCGCAGCGCACCGCCCCAGAATACCAGCACAAAGGCCAGCAGGCTCAGTATGCCCGCCCACAACAACGTGGTCAGCGGCGCGGCGTATTCGCTCAGCACGCCGGCGGCCAGGGCGCCCAAGGCCGCGGAGCCGAACAGGGCCAGCTGGTAGATGGAGATGATGCGGCTGCGGTATTCCGCCGGCGCGAACAGTTGCACTATGGCCCGCCCCAGCGCCGCGGCGGCAGCGGCCACCGCGCCCCAGCAGGCGCACAGCAGTATCAGGCCCAGGGGCGTAGGGCCGAAACTGATGGCCACCAGCAGCGCGGCGCTGTAGAGCAGGCACATCAGTATGCCCCGCCCCGGCTGCTCCCCCTGGCCGCGGCGCAGCATGGTGACGGTGGCGGCGACGGTGCCGGCGATAAACGCCAGCTGCAGCGTCGCGTAGTAATCGGCACCGCGGCCATAGTCCGCCGCCAGCAGTGGCAGTACCACCAGGAAGACGCCGATATGCACGAAGCCGTTGAAGGCCATCAGCGCGATCAGCTCGCGCAGCGCCGGGTGGCGCCAGGTCTGCACCAGCCCCTCGAGAATCTGCCTATGCGGTAATTTTTCGTCCGCCGGTACGCGCGGGCCCTTCTCGCGCAGTGACAGCAGGAAGAGTGCCGCGATCGACAGCACCGCCACCTGTATCCCCAACAGCAGCTGCACCCCCCACTGGTCGAAGCGGCTCGCCAGCAGCATACCCACAGCCTGGCCGCCGTACTGGGCCAGCATCATCCAGGTCACAGTCTTCTGCACCCGGCTCTCGGTAGTGTTTCCGTATCGGTCGTGGGCGCTGCGCTGCACCAGGTTGTCCCGCGCCGGTTGCAGGAAGGCCGTGCAGACGCCCAGGGAAACGCCGTAGAGCAGTAGCAGGGACAGATTGGGTATGCGCTGGGAAAAGTACAGCAGCAGTCCCCCGTGGCAGAGCGCCAGGCCCAGGCAGGCCAGTGCCGCCACCGCGGCGGCGTCGCGCCTGTCCGCCAGGGCACCCGCAATGAGCAGGAACACCAGGTTCGGCAGCAGCACCGAGGCCTGCACCCAGCCCAGGTGCAGCGCCGGCAGGCCCACCACCGCCACTGCGATCCACGGCAGCAGTATCACCTGCAGGCCGGTGGCCAGGGAGGTGCCGCTGTAGCCGAGGAGGAATTTTTGCAGTCTCGGGGGCATGCTCATCCTTCGCCCGCACTCCGTTCCCTGGCCTGGCGGGCGTACACAAGGTTCGCCCCTAGGGACCAGCTCCGCAGCAGCCTGCGCAGCTGCTTCTCCGCCGCAGGGTCATCGCAGTAGGCGGCCTTCTCGAAGGCCGCGGTGATGCGCTCGGCCATGGGCGCCAGTTCGGGCCTTTCCGCGCGCACCCGGCGGGCGAAATCCCGCGGCGCCTCGCCGGGGCGGCGCTCCATGCCGGCGCGGGCCATGCGTTTGCAGAATTTCCGGTAGAGGCGGCTCGCCGGCGACAGCCTCTTGCCGCGGCCGCTGAACCAGAGCCACAGCAGCAGGCCCAGCAGGGCCGCCGCCACCGGCAGCGCAATGAACACCGCCAGGCGCAGCGGTGACACTTCCCCCAGTATCCGCTGCAGCAGGTTCTGCTGTTTGTCGCTGTCGAAGCTGATTACCGTCTGGTACCAGCGGTAGTTGATCATGTCCCACTGCAGGCGCAGCCGGTTCAGTACCGAGATGCGGTGCAGCGGCAGCAGCGCGTCCTGCATGAATTCATCCGCAGCGGCGCTCTGCAGGCCGTCGCGGATACGCTCCGGGGATACCGCGGCGGTGGGATCGACCCGCTGCCAGCCGCGCCCGGGCAGCCAGATTTCCGCCCAGGCGTGGGCGTCGTACTCCCGCACCAGCAGATACTCCTCCCGGGCCACCCACTCGCCGCCCTGGTAACCGGCCACCACCCGCGCCGGAACGCCCGCGGCGCGCATCGCGAACACATAGCTGCCGGCAAAGTGCTCGCAAAAACCCTGCTGGCTGCCGAACAGGAAATCGTCCACCGAATCCGCGCCCAGGGCCGGCGGCTTCAGGGTGTAGACGAAGCTGCGGTTGTAGAACGCCAGCAGGCGCTGGGAGATTTCTTCGGCGCCCAGGTTGGCAGCGCGCAGCTCTTCGGCCCAGGCGCGGGTGCGCGGGTTGCCCCCGCGGGGCAGCTGCAGGTTGCGGCGGCGCTCCAGGTCGCTCAGTTCGGCACCGCCGGACATGGTTTCCCGCGGCCAGGAGCGCACCTCATAGGCGAAACGGCTGTAGACCGGCCGCTTCTTTACCAGGCGATCGTCGGCCGTCTCGCCTACGCCGCGGGTGTCGGACAGCGGTCGCGCCATGGCGAAGAGCCAGGGGTTGTTGGTGGCTTCCTGGATCACCCGGTAGCGGTAGCGGGGGCCCACTTCCGGCAGTGCCTGCCCCCTTCCGCTCCAGTTCACCGCACCGCCCTCGCGCGGGTCGACACCAAAGCCCTGGCTCCAGCGGCGACCGTCGAAATCGGAGTAGACCAGGCCGCGCCAGTAGCGCTGCTCCGGCGGCGGCACGGGGCCGTCGAAGGAGATGCGCAGGGCCGGCTTGTCGGACTTGGACAGGCGGGTGAATTCCCCCGGGCTCATGGAGTCGCTGATGCCGGTGCTGGCGGCGGCGGCGTTCTGTGGCACCGCCCACAGGGGCCCCAGGCGCGGCATCGCGATAAACAGCAGCAGCATCAGCGGCACCGCCTGGGCCAGGAGTTTCAGGGACAGCCCCAGGGCGCGGCGCGGGCGGGCGCTGAAGCTGCCCAGCTGCGCCGCCAGGGCGGCGGTGATGATAATAGTGCAGACGATGCCGTAGAGGGCGTAGGGAATCGTCTGCTCGTAGACGAACAGGGTCGCGGCGACGAAATAGGCCAGCAGCAGGCTGAGGAAGGCGTCGCGGCGGCTGACCAGCTCCAGGTTCTTTAACGTAAAGGAGATGGCCAGCAGCGCCACCATCGGCTCCAGCGCAAACCAGCGCCGGAAGGACAGCGCCAGACCGCCCACCGCCAGGGCGATAGCCAGCAGCTTGACCGCGCGCCCGGGCAGATCGCGGCGGCCGCGATAGACTTCCAGGCGCCAGTAGACGGCGAAGGCCCAGGCGCAAACGATCCACAGTGGCAGGTGGGCGAACTGCGGCAGCAGCGCCGCGAACTGGGCGGCGAAGATCCACAGCAGGCTCTCGCGGGGCAGCATTTCCTTAGCTTGCGCCATTTGCCCCCCCGGTTACCGGAACGCTGACCGGAAACAGCGCCAGCGCGGTCAGCACCCGCTGCAAGTGATCGGGTCCCAGGGACGGCGCCAGGGTTGTGCCGGGTATGCGCAGGCCGTAGGCGGTGTTGGCCCGCTCCGCCTGCAGGGCCCAGTGACACAGGTTGCCCAGGCGGGTCTCCAGGTCGCGCCCGCCGAGCAGGTCCCAGTCCAGCCACAGGCGCGCGTCGGCGCGGCTCTCGTAGTCCTTGCTGTTGAGGTCTCGGCCGGCGGCATACTGTTTCCAGGCCAGGTGGCGCAGGGAATCGCCCGGCCGGTAGGGCTTGAGGCCGGCGAAGTCGTCGCCGCCCCTCAGCGTCTCCCCGGAATCCCCTTCGCCCAGGGCGGCCCCCATCGGCAGGGGGCCGGCGGCGACGGGACGCGGGTAGACCAGGAACTCGATATCCAGGTCCACCAGACTCCAGCTGCGGAAGAGTCCCAGCGGAAAGCGGCTCTCGACCCTGAGCCGCGGCGCCCGCACCCGCCCGCGCCCGACCACCGGCAGCGCAACGCAGATGTCGGCGCTGTCGCGCTCATAGAGATCCAGGTAGGCTTCCTCTTCCGCCGGCCAGCCAATCTGTATCCACTCCCGCGCGCGGCCGTCGCTGCGGCTGACATTGATTTCGGCCTCGGCGTAATCCCCGGCAAAGGCGGGGCGCGTCTCCAGCAACCGCAGCTCAACGCCGGACAAGTTGGCGAAGGTGTGCACCGGCAGCACCGCCAAGAGGCTGACCAGCAGGAAGGTCAGGGCGAGGACCAGGTTGTTCTCGTAGTTGGTGCCCAGCAGCCACAGCAGCGCGATCACCAGCAGGAATCCCATGCCGGCGCGGCTGGGCAGGATAAACAGCTTGCCGTGGTCCAGGGTGACGCTGCGCGCCGGCGGCGAGCGGCGGTTCAGCCAGCGCTGCAGCAGACCGCGCCAGCGCTCGGCGAGCGGGCGGGCAATATTGCTCGAAAGGCTCATCGGATCAGGCCGCGATGATATCGACCTGGCGCATCAGCCGCTCCACCAACTGGGTGCCGTCGCCGCCCTCGCTCTGCAGCCGGTGCCCGGCCACGGACGGCAGCACCGCCTGGATGTCCTCCGGCAGCAGGTGGCCGCGGCCGTGGATCAGCGCCCAGGCGCGGGCGGCGTGCAGCAGCGCCAGGGCGCCGCGGGGGGACAGGCCGATGGCGCACTCGGGGCTCTGGCGGGTGTGCAGCACCAGCCGCTCGAGATAGTCGAGCAGGCTCTCGGAGGCCTTCACCTGGCCCACCAGGCGCTGCATCTTCTGTAATGTGGTGCCGTCGATACGGGGATTCAATTGCTGCAGCTGCGCGCGCGGGTCCACGCCCTGGAACAGGGCGCGCTCGGCCTCGCGGGTCGGGTAGCCGAGGCTGATGCGCATCAGGAAGCGGTCCAGTTGGGATTCCGGCAGGGGGAAGGTGCCGGACTGGTGCAGCGGATTCTGGGTGGCGATGACGAAGAAGGGCTCCGGCAGCGGGCGGGTCTCGCCGTCGATGCTCACCTGGCGCTCTTCCATCGCCTCCAGCAAGGCGCTCTGGGTCTTGGGAGAGGAGCGGTTGATCTCGTCAGCCAGCAGCAGCTGGCTGAACACAGGGCCCTCATGGAAGCGGAACTGGCCGGAGTCGCGCTCGAAGATGGACACGCCGAGGATATCCGCCGGCAGCATGTCGCTGGTGAACTGCACCCGCTTGTAGGAGAGCCCCAGCACCCGCGCCAGGGCGTGGGCCAGGGTGGTCTTGCCCATGCCGGGCAGGTCCTCGATCAGCAGGTGACCGCGGGACAGGAGGCAGGCCAGGGCCAGCTTGACCTGGTGCTCCTTGCCCAACAGGACCTTGCCGATATCGGCGATGATGGCGGAAATGATCTTTTGCACGGCGAATCCATTACTGCTCGGTTTTTCTTGGTGGAGCTTTTAGGGTTCCGTGGAACCCGGATTCAAGCTCCGTGGCGGCCCTGCTGCCGGTGGCTTTTTGCGGGACACGCCGTGAATACATCCCTGTAGGCTTGGCAGCGAGGTCCCTCTCGCTGACAGTCCCGCAAAAAGCCACCGGCATCAGGGCCTTCGCATTGTGTTGCTGTAGGAGCGGCCCATGGCCGCGATCGATGTTCGGGAGAGGCGGAGAGTCCGATCGCGGCCATGGGCCGCTCCTACACGACAGTGCCAATTGTTAATCATAGGTGTTTGGCGAGAGGGCTCTTCCCTCCCCGTCACAAACGGCGCCAGTCACAGCTGCGACAGCCCCCGCATCAGATCCTTTTGCAGGTCCTCCACACCCTCCAGCCCCACCGAGACCCGGATCAGGTTCTCGGTGATACCGGCGCGGGCCTTGTCCTCGTCGCTGAGGCGGCCGTGGGTGGTGGTGGCCGGGTGCACTATGGTGCTCTTGGCGTCGCCCAGGTTGGCGGTGCAGGACAGGATCCTGCAGCCGTCGATCACCTTCCAGGCCGCCTCCCGGCCGCCGCGCACGGTAAAGCTCAACACGCCGCCGAACATCGACTGCTGCTTTGCGGCGAGCAAATGGCCGGGGTGCTTGGGCAGTCCGGCGTAGTTGACCTTCTCCACCGCCGCCTGCTCGTCCAGCCACCAGGCCAGCGCCAGGGCATTGCGACAGTGGGCCTGCATGCGCAGGCTCAGGGTTTCCAGGCCCTTCAAAAATACCCAGGCGTTGAAGGGGCTCATGCTGGGGCCGGCGGTGCGCAGGAAGATCACCAGTTCGTCCATGATTTCCTTCCTGCCCACAGCCACGCCGCCGACGCAGCGACCCTGACCGTCCAGGTACTTGGTGGCCGAGTGCACGACTATATCGGCGCCCAGCGCCAGGGGGCGCTGCAGCGCCGGGGTGCAGAAACAGTTGTCCACCACCAGCAAAGCGCCGGCGCTGTGGGCCAGGTCGGCCAGCAGGCGGATGTCCGCCACTTCGCACAGGGGGTTGGACGGGGTCTCCATAAACAGAAGTTTGGTGTCGCCGTCGAGGGCGTCCTGCCACTGCTGCATATCGGTCAGGTCGACGAAGGCCACGCGCACGCCGAACTTGTCCATGTAGCGCGTGAACAATGCAGTGGTGGTGCCGAAGACGCTGCGCGAGCAGATCACCTTGTCGCCGCTTTTCAGCAGCGACATGCACAGGCTGAGGATCGCGGCCATGCCGCTGGAAGTGGCCACCGCCGCCTCGCCTCCCTCGAGCGCGGCCATGCGCTGCTCGAACATGCGCACCGTCGGGTTGGTGTAGCGGGAGTAAACATTGCCCTGGGATTCGCCGGAGAAACGCGCCGCGGCCTCGGCGGCGGAGGGGAATACGTAGCTGGAGGTGAGGAACATGGCCTCTGAATGCTCGCCCTCTTCCGAGCGGGTCTGGCCGGCGCGCACTGCCAGGGTTTCCAGGGAGTAGCCTTCGTCTTCGAACATAAACCGTCCCGGTTTGTTTGAATTGGGAATGCGGGATGATGAAGGATGAAGAGGGATTAATAAAGCGTCGGGGGGTAACTGCTAGCCCCGATTACCAGTAAGAGAAGTCCGGGTGGCCCTGCTGCCGGTGGCCATTTGGGAAAAAGCCTCATCGGCAAACATTTCCCAAATGGCCACCGGCAGCAGGGCCTTCGTATCAGGCTCCGGCATTCTTTTCCGAGTCCCGAGTCCCGAGTCCCGAGTCCCGAGTCCCGAGTCCCGAGGATATTAAAGCGAACTCTGATTGCCCTTGCCCTGCTTGGCCGCGTCGTTGCGCTGGGCGTGCAGGTTTTCCAGGTATTCGTCGTCCACGTCGCCGGTGACGTAGTTGCCATCGAACACGGAGCAGTCGAACTGCTCGATCTTCTCGTTGCCCTCGGCGGAGCTGGCGATCAGGTCTTCCAGGTCCTGGTAGATCAGCCAGTCGGCCCCTATCTCCTCGCAGATTTCCTCGGTGGTGCGGCCGTGGGCCACCAGTTCCTCCGCAGAGGGCATGTCGATGCCGTAGACATTGGGGAATTTCACCTCGGGCGCCGCGGAGGCGAAATACACCTTGGCCGCGCCGGCCTCGCGGGCCATCTGGATAATCTGCTTGCAGGTGGTGCCGCGCACGATGGAGTCGTCCACCAGCAGCACGTTCTTGCCGCGGAACTCCAGCTCGATGGCGTTCAGCTTCTGGCGCACCGACTTCTTGCGCTGCTTCTGACCCGGCATGATAAAGGTGCGGCCAATATAGCGGTTCTTCACCATGCCCTCGCGGAACTTGACGCCCAGGCGATAGGCCACCGTCTGGCCGGCGGTGCGGGCGGAATCCGGAATCGGGATCACCACGTCGATATCGTGATCCGGGCGCTCGCGCAGGATCTTGTCGGCCAGGTGCTCGCCCTGGCGCAGGCGCGCCTTGTGCACCGAGACACCGTCCATGATGGAATCCGGGCGCGCGAAGTAGACGTGTTCGAAGATGCAGGGATTCAGGGACGGGTTTTCCGCGCACTGCTCGGAGTGCACCGTGCCGTCCAGCTCGATATAGATGGCCTCGCCCGGCGCCACATCGCGCACCAGTTCGTAGCCCAGTACATCCAGTGCCACGGACTCCGACGCGACCATATACTCGGTGCCCTTGTCGGTCTCGCGCTTGCCGTACACCAGCGGTCGGATACCGTGGGGATCGCGGAAGGCGACGATGCCGTAACCGACGATCAGCGCCACACAGGCGTAGCCGCCGCGCACCCGCTTGTGCACCGCGCGCATGGCCGTGAAGATATCCTCCGCCTTCGGCTGCAGCTTGTGCTGTACGAGCAGTTCGTGGGCGAAGACATTGAGCAGCACCTCGGAATCGGAGTCGGTGCTGATATGGCGAAGATCCTGCTGGTAGATCTCCTCCATCACCTGGTCTTTGTTGGTGAGGTTGCCATTGTGGGCCATGGCGATGCCGTAGGGAGAATTGACGTAGAAGGGCTGGGCCAGGGCCGGGCCGGAACCGCCGGCGGTGGGGTAGCGCACATGGCCGATACCGAAGTTGCCCTTCAGGCGCTCCATGTGCCGCGCGCGGAACACATCCCGCACCAGGCCGTTGGCCTTCTGCTGGTTGAGGCGGTCCCTGTCGCAGGTGACGATGCCGGCCGCGTCCTGCCCGCGGTGCTGCAACAGGGTGAGCGCGTCGTACAGCTGCAGATTGACGTCACTCTTACCGACGATACCGACAATACCACACATAGTCTTGGCCCTACTGGTCGAGAGGGACGGTTGCGCCGCCCCGTTAAAACAGCGGCGGCGCCGCCCCTTAAAACAATGTTACAAAATAGCCCTTGATGGCCGCCGCCAGATCCCGCGCGCTGTCCTCGAAGGCGAGGAAATGGGGGATCAGTGCCGACTCCCGCCACCAGCTGTCCTCCTCCACCGGCACCAGTGCAGGCGCCAGTATCAGTAGCGCCATCACGACGATGGCGCCGCGCAGCAGGCCGAACACCATGCCCAGTACCCGATCGGTGCCCGACAGGCCGGTGGCCTCGACGAAGGCGGACAGGGTCATATTCAGGCCGGCACCGGCCAGCAGCGTGAAGATAAACAGGATGGCGAAGGCGGCGATGGCCTGCAGCGAGGGGGTGTCCACCAGGTTGGAGAGCAGCGGCGCCAGGTCATCGCGGAACATCATTGCGATTACGAAGGCAGCGACCCAGGTGAGCAGGGACAGGGTTTCGCGCACGAAGCCGCGACTGAGACCGATCAGCGTGGATATGGCCACGATTGCCAGAATGGTCCAGTCAGCCCAGTTCATCCAGTCCTACCTGCGTGGCGGCTGCTGCCGCGGAGAGCGCGCATTCTAACTGAAGCGTCCCAGCGCGTGAAGCTGTTCGCAAAAGCCTTCGAAATTAGGAGATGGAATGTTCGGAATGACCGGATTCACCTTCGCACTGGCATGAGGCAAGGCCCTGTTGCCGGTGGCCACCCGGGAAATATTTGCCGATGAGGCTTTTTCCCGGGTGGCCACCGGTAGCAGGACCGGCCGGAGCCATCAGACGCGAAGCTACGCCTTGAAACGCAACACCAGCGTCTGCGCCTTCAGCAGCTGATCCAGCTCCTGCTTGGCCGCCTGGGCATCGGCCTTGCTGACGTTGGGGCCGACGAAGACGCGCACGAAACGGCCCTTGTCGGTGGTGACGGCGCGGGTATAGGCCTTGTAGCCCTCGTCCATCAGGCGGCCGCGCAGCTTCTCGGCCCGCGACTCCTCGCGGTAGGAGGCCACCTGCACCACCCAGGCGATCGGCAGGCCCTTGGCATCGAGGATCGGTGAGGAATCCTGTTTCGATATTTGCGACTGTTCGGGTTTTTCAGCCTCCTCGGCTGCTGCTCCAGCAACGAGTTTGGGCTCTGCCGGCTCGGGGCTGGAACCCTGTTCCACCACTTCCGGCTGGAAGAGTTGCTCCGGCGCCGGTGCCGGCGCTGCACCGGCCACGGGTTCCGGCGGCGCTATCTCGATTGGCTGGATATCCGGCGCCGGCGGTATCTGGCTGGTGACGTCGATATAGCGCGCGCCCTCGCGGTCGAACAGGGTCGGCAGGAAGATGACCGCGAGCGCGGCCAGCACCAGCGCACCGACGATGCGCTGCTTGAAGCCATCGTTCAGCCGCCCGCGCGGGGCTCTACTCTCGAAATCAGGGGCGCGACTCGCCATCGCCGTCGTCTCGTATACGCTGTAAAACTTCCGCAACAGTAAAGAAGGATCCGAACACAAGCAACCTGTCCGCCGGACCGCTGGTCACCAGAAGTCGTTCCAGGCCCTCAACCACGTCCGGGCAGCGGTCATCTATCCGCGACTGCGCCACCCCCGCCCTCTCCAGGCCGGCCAGCAGGGCGCCACAGCCGGCGGCGCGCCGGTTGCCCGGCAGCAGCGCCGGCTGCCAGCTGTCCACCAGGCCCCGCAGCGGTGCGAAGAGTCCCGGCAGGTCCTTGTCCGCCATGGCCGCCACCAGCGCGTGTGTCTCGCCGGGCACCGGGTTGGCCTTCAGCCAGCGCGCCAGGTACTCGGCCGCGGCCGGGTTGTGGCCCACGTCCAGCAGCAGGGAGCGGTCACGCCAGCGGACCTGCTGGCAGCGCCCAGCCAATTGCATGCCCGCCAGGGCCTCCTCCAGCCCCCGCTCCGGCAGCGCCTCGAGGACGGCCAGTGCGGTGATGGCGGCGGCGATGCTCGGGCGCGGCAGGCTGATCGGCGGTATCTCGAGATCGAGATCGCCGAAGCGATAGCCATTATCCGTCACAAAAAAATCGCGGCCGACAAAATAGCTGGGCGCCGCCAGGCCGCCGGCCGCGGACACCACCGACAGCGGCGGCTCGGGATCGGCGCAGACGAAGGGGCTGCCCGGACGCAGTATGCCGGCCTTCTCGCGCCCTATCACCTCGCGGTCGCTGCCGAGCCAGGACTCGTGGTCTATGGCCACGCTGGTGATGATGGCCAGGTCCGCATCCACCAGGTTGACCGCGTCCAGGCGCCCGCCCAGGCCCACCTCCAGCAGCGCGTACTCGACGCCGGCCTCCCGGAAGAGCCACAGGGCCGCGAGAGTCGTGTATTCGAAATAGGTCAGGCTGGTCCGGCCCCGGACCGCCTCCACCGCCTCGAAGGCGCGCACCAGGTCGGCGTCACCCACCTCGGCGCCGCCGATGCGCACCCGCTCATTGAAGCGCAGCAGGTGCGGGGAGCTGTAGGCACCCACCGGGTGGCCTCCGGCGCAGAGCAGCGCTTCCATGGTGGCCACACAGGAGCCCTTGCCGTTGGTGCCGGCAACGGTGATGACAGTGGGCGCCGGCTTTTCGACACCCAGCGCGCGCGCCACCTCGGCCACGCGGCCAAGGCCCAGTTCGATTTCGGTGGGGTGCAGCTTCTCCAGGCGGGAGAGCCAGTCTTGCAATGTGTTCATATTTGCAGTGCGCAAACGTAGGAGCGGCCCATGGCCGCGATCAGACTTCCCGGTTGCCCCGGACATCGATCGCGGCCATGGGCCGCTCCTACGGCAAAGAAATTTATACCCCGAGTCCCGAGTCCCGAGTCCCGAGTCCCGTTTCAGTCAGCTTGCCCAGCAGCCGCGCGACCGTCTCGCGCATTTCCCTGCGCGGAATGATCATATCGATGGCGCCGTGCTCGAGCAGGAACTCGCTGCGCTGGAAGCCCTTGGGCAGTTTCTGGCGGATGGTCTGCTCGATGATGTTGGGCCCGGCGAAGCCGGCGCGGGCGCCCGGCTCGGCGGCGTTGATGTCGCCCAGCAGCGCCAGGGACGCGGACACGCCGCCGTAGACCGGATCGGTCATGATGGAGATATAGGGCACACCGGCCATCTTCATCTTTTCCAGCACCGCGGAGGTCTTGGCCATCTGCATCAGCGAGATCAGCGCCTCCTGCATGCGCGCGCCGCCGGTGGCGGAGAAGCATACCAGCGGGATACCCTCCTCCAGGGCGCGCTGGGCCGCGCGGGTGAAGCGCTCGCCCACCACATAGCCCATGGAGCCGCCGTGGAAGGCGAACTCGAAGGCCACCGCCACCAGCGCTTTGCCCTCCAGGGTGCCGCGCATCGCGATCAACGCGTCCTTCTCACCGGTCGCCTTCTGCGCCTGGGTCAGGCGATCCTTGTATTTCTTCACGTCCTTGAATTTGAGGCGATCCACCGGCTCGACGTCGGTGGCCAGCTCCTCACGCCCCTCCTCGTCGAGGAAGATATCCAGGCGGCGGCGGGCGCCGATGCGGAAGTGGTGGTCGCACTTGGGGCACACATCCAGGTTGCGCTCCAACTCCGGGCGGTACAGCATGGCGTCGCACTTGACGCACTTCTTCCACACCCCCTCGGGAACTTTGCTGGCGCCGGTGCGGCGCTCGGTGCGGATGACCGCGGGAACAATCTTTTCTAACCAGCTCATCTCGTTTCCAAATCCCGATGCTTTTTATTGGCCGGCATTGTACCGGTCTGTGGTTTTGAGGCTGAGAATTAAAACACTTTGCGAATCTTCAGACCGGGCCAGATCAGCCGCTATTTTTGGCTTTCTGGCCAGTTCGATGGTGGATGCGCCAGACGCTTATCCACCCTACAAATCTGGCACTGGGCAAACCATAGGGTGGATAAGCGTCTGGCGAATCCACGCCGGGCGAATCCACGCCGGGCACATCCACGCCGGGCACATCCACCAACGGGGTCGCTCACGCATCCAACGCGGTGCGGATCTCACCCACCAGCGCCGCGACACTGTCTTTGGCCGCCGCGGGGTCCCGGGCCTCGCCGATCGCGGATACCAGCACGCTGCCCACCACGGCGCCGTCGCCGTGCGCGCTGACCGCCTTCGCGGAGGCGCCGTCCTTGATGCCGAAGCCGACACACAGGGGCAGCTCGGTAAAGCCACGGATATGCTCGAGCTTGTCGCGCACCGAATCCAGGTCCAGATGGCCGGCGCCGGTCACCCCCTTCAGGGACACATAATAGACAAAGCCGCTGGCCAGTCGCGCAATCGCCTCGATGCGCTCATCGCTGGTGGTGGGCGTCAGCAGGAAGATATTGCGCAGGCAGCGCTCCGCCAGCAGCGCGTTCAGCGGCCCCGCCTCCTCCGCCGGCAGGTCCACGGTCAGGGCGCCGTCGACGCCGGCATCCCGGGCGGCGTCGGCAAACTGCTCCGCGCCCATTTTCTCAATGGGATTGGCATAGCCCATCAGGATCACCGGTGTTTCAGAGTCCTCCCGGCGGAACTCCTCCACCAGCTCCAGGCACTTGCGCAGGGAGGCCTTGTGCGCGAGGGCGCGCTCGTGTCCCTTCTGGATCACCGGCCCTTCGGCCATCGGATCGGAGAAGGGTACACCCAGCTCGATCAGGTCCGAGCCGCTGGCCACCAGTTGGTGCATCAGCGGGACTGTGTTGTCCAGGCCACCGTCGCCGGCGACGATATAGGTCACCAGCGCCTTGCGGCCCTCGCTGCGGAGTTTGGCGAAGCGGCGGTCGATTCTGTTTTCTTGTGTCACTGGTTAATCCCTAATTCCGTTCGCGGCCAACGGCCGCTCCTACACTTGGATGCCGTCGATGGCGGCAACGGTGAAGATATCCTTGTCGCCGCGGCCGGACAGGTTCACGACGATGTTCTGTTCCGGCCTCATGGTTGCGGCCAGCTTGAGCGCGTAGGCCACCGCGTGGCTGGATTCCAGCGCCGGAATAATACCCTCGGTACGGGTCAGGGTGCGGAAGGCATCCAGGGCCTCCTTGTCGTCCGCGGTGACGTACTCAACGCGGCCCATATCCTTCAGCCAGGCGTGCTCCGGCCCCACGCCCGGGTAGTCGAGGCCGGCGGAGACAGAGTGGGTCTCGATAATCTGGCCGTCCTCATCCTCCATCAAATAAGTGCGGTTGCCGTGCAGGATTCCCGGAACGCCGTCGTTCAGCGGCGCCGCATGGCGGCCGGTCTCCAGGCCCTCGCCGCCGGCCTCGACGCCGTACATCTTCACCGAACCGTCATTCAGGAAGGGGTGGAAGAGGCCTATCGCATTGGAACCGCCGCCGACACAGGCCACCAGTGCGTCCGGCAGCTGGCCGAACTCCTCCAGGCTCTGGCGGCGCGCCTCGCGGCCGATCACCGAGTTGAAATCCCGCACCAGCTGCGGATAGGGGTGGGGACCGGCGACGGTGCCGATAATGTAGAAGGTATCGTCCACATTGGTGACCCAGTCGCGCATTGCCTCGTTCATGGCGTCTTTCAATGTCTTGGAGCCGGACTCCACCGGAATCACCTCGGCACCCAGCAGCTTCATGCGGTAGACGTTGGGCGACTGGCGCTTCACATCCTCGGCGCCCATATAGACCGCGCATTGCAGCCCCAGGCGCGCGGCCACGGTGGCAGTGGCCACGCCGTGCTGGCCGGCGCCGGTCTCGGCGATCACCCGGCTCTTGCCGCTGTGTTTGGCCAGCAGCGCCTGGCCGACGGTGTTGTTCACCTTGTGCGCGCCTGTGTGGTTCAGGTCCTCGCGCTTCAGCCAGATACGCGCGCCGCCGGCCCGCTCGGTCAGCCTCTCGGCCAGGTACAGGGGCGACGGGCGGCCGACATAGTGCGCCAGGTCGTGATCGAAGGCGGCGATAAATTCCGGGTCATCCTTCAGGCGCGAGTACATCGCCTGCAGCTCGTCCAGCGCGCTGATCAGTGTCTCCGACACAAAGCGGCCGCCGTAGGGACCGAAGTGCCCGCCGGCATCCGGGTAGGCGGAAAAATCTATCGCGCTCTCTTGCGCACCGTCTCGCGCACTTTGATCACTCACTTGCACACTCCATCGATTGGGGAAAACGATTCATCGGATTTTTGCCGCGCGGATAAAGGCGGCGACCTTGTGCGGGTCCTTGCGGCCCGGCGACACCTCGACACCGCCGCTGACATCCACCGCCTGGGGTCGCGCGGCCTCTATCGCCCGGGCCACATTGTCCGGGTTCAGGCCGCCGGCCAGCACCACCGGCCGGCCGCTGTGCTGCGGCACCCGCTGCCAGTCGAAGGTCTCGCCGGTGCCGCCGGGCACGCCGGGGCGGTAGGCATCCAGCAGGAAACCACGCGCCCGCGGGTGCTCGTTCATGGCCGCCAGCACGTCCAGGCCGTCTTTCATACGCAGCGCCTTGATATAGGGGCGCCGGAACTGCTCGCAGTATCCGGCGTCTTCGTCGCCGTGAAACTGCAGCAGGTTCAGCGGCACTTTTGCGAGCACGGCCTGCACATCCGCCTCGGCGGCGTTGACGAAGAGCCCGGTCAGGGTGACGAAGGGCGGCACCGCCGCGGCAATCGCGACCGCCCTGTCCATATCGATATGTCGCGGACTGGCCGCATAGAACACCAGCCCCAGCGCATCGGCACCGGCGGCGGCGGCCGCAGTCGCGTCTTCGATATTGGTGATACCGCAGATTTTTACTTGCATCGCGCTTGCTTTAACTGCTCGACCGGCGGTTCAAAAATGAGGGAGCCAGCGATACTAGCAGATTGGTGCGAGGCGCGAAATGCAAAGCGCCCGGAGATCACCCGGACGCCGGCAGACCGCCGAGGGGCAGCGGCACCAGCAGCGGCCCCGGCTCCATCTGCGGCAACAGGAATTCCTCCGGGTACTGCACATCCACCAGGTAGAGGCCGTAGGGCGGCGCGGTGACGCCGCCGGCGGTTCTGTCGCGGGCCTCCAGCACCTGCTTGACCCACTCCGGCGGATGCTCGCCGCGACCCACCGCCATCAGCACGCCGGTGATATTGCGCACCATATGGTGCAGGAAGGCGTTGGCGCTCACCTCCAGCGCTATCAGCTGCCCCACCCTGGCGATATCCAGGTGGGTGACCTCCCGCACCGGGCTCTTCGCCTGGCACTGGGTGGCGCGGAAGCTGGTGAAGTCGTGGCGGCCGAGCAGATATTTTGCGCCCGCGCGCATGGCGTCCAGGTCCAGCGGGTGCTGGGTCCAGGTCACCTCGGCGGCCACGTGGGCCGAGCGGGTCGGCGCACTGTGGATCAGGTAGCGGTAGCTGCGCGCGCGCGCGGAGAAGCGCGCGTGGAACTGCGCCGGCACTTCCCGGGCCCAGCGCACCCGCACCTCGTCCGGCAGCCGGGTGTTCACACCCTGCACCCAGGCGCGCCGGGGCCGCACCGCACGGGTGTCGAAGTGGATCACCTGGTTGGTCGCGTGCACGCCGGCATCGGTGCGACCGGCGCATACCAGGGTCAGGGGCTCGGCGGCGATGCTGGACAATGCCTGTTCCAGGTAGGCCTGCACCGTCTCCGCGGCGGATTTCTGTTTCTGGAAGCCGTGCAGGCGGGCGCCGCAGTATTCGACGCCCAGGGCGATGCGGCGCAGGCCCTCGGGCAGCTGTTCGCCGGGGGGGACTTCGCCGTTGGGTTTGTAGATATATTCTCGCTGCATTGCCTTACCTCAGGATTTGATCGCGGCCAACGGCGGATGGCCGCCCCGCCGCTCCTACAGCGGGCCTCCGGCCCGCGGTGCGGAGCAGGAGTTCCGCGTTCCCGAGTCCCGAGCCCCGAGCCCCGAGCCCCGAGCCCCGAGCCCCGAGCCCCGACCATAAAAAAACCCCGCAGCCAGTGCGAGGTTTTTCCCGGGCCTGGAGTCGGCTTTTACGCCATGCGCTCCAGCATCTCCTCGGCGCGCGCCTTGTGCTCGCCGGTGCCCTCCTGCACCACTTCGTTGAGGATATCCTTGGCGCCGTCCTTGTCACCCATATCCAGGTAGGCCTGGGCAAGCTCCAGCTTGGTGCTGACTTCGTCGCTACCCTCGAGCAGGTTCAGCTCGGAATCCAGGTCACTCTCCAGATTGAAGCTCAGGTCGCCGAGATCTGCCTCGGGCTCTGCCGCAGATGCGGGCCGGGCGGTTTCAGCGGCTGCCGGCTTCGGCTGCTCGGCGACGGCGACGCCGCTCTCCAGGGACAGCTCCTCTTCGGAGGCGAGGCCGCCGGAGATATCGTCCAGGTCGATGGAATCCAGGTCCAGGCCGTCCAGCTCGTCGCCGAGGGTGTCCAGGTCGTCATCGGAGAAGTCGTCCAGGGACAGCTCTTCTTCACCGGCGGAAACACTGGCAGTTTCAGTATCGGCACTCGCGACTGCCGCTTCGGATTCCGGCTGCGGCTCGCCGCCGTCGTCCATCGGCGACAAGTCCAGGTCGAAATCCAGACCGGCGGGCTCCTCGGCCTCTCCGCCACTCTCTTCGGACCCGGCTGTCTCAAACTCGATGCTTTCCAGGCTGGTGCTCTCGAATTCGATGGAGCCCAGCTCGTCCTTCTCCCCTGTCTCAGCACTGCCGTCTTCTGAGCCCAGGTCCAGCTCGCCCAGATCCAGGTCGCCGGACATCAGGTCGTCGAGGTTGAAGTCGTCGTCCGCGGCCTCCGCCTTGGAGTCCTGCCCTGCCGTATCGCTGTCGAAACTGCTATCCAGGTCCAGATCCAGGGAGAAATCGTCCTCTTCCAGGTCGACCGCAGCGCTGCCGCTGTCGTCGGACAGATCCATGGTCAGGTCATCCAGCAGCGAGGTATCGCCTTCCAGTTCGCTGCCGAAATCAGAGCCGTCAGCGCCGAAGTCGGAGCCGTCAGCGCCGAAATCAGAGCCCTCAGCACCGAAGGAGTCACCGGCGAAATCGTCCTCAAAGGATGCGCTGATGTCGTCCAGCTGCGTGGCTTCCAGGGACTCGCTGGAGAAATCCATCTCCGGCGCCTCAAAGGGCGGTGCACCGGCAATGCTCTCGCGCAGGCGCGCGGCGCGGTCTGCAGCCGGGCCATCGCTGATACTGAGCAGTTGGCGGTAGTGATCGTCAAAGCTGCCGACATCCTGCTTGTGTGCATAGACCTCGAGCAGCATCAGGCGCGCGTCGACGTTCTGGCCGTCCTGCGCCAGGCCGGTCAGCAGCTTGTTCTCGGCCTCGCCGTACTGGCCCAGGGACAGGTGGATCTCCGCTTCGGAAATCGGGTCGTCGGTGCCCACATCATCGAGGCCACCGAGATCGAAATTGTCATCGGCCTCCATGCCTTGCAGTGCCGCCAGGTTCTCGTCCGGCTCGGCCAGCTCCTCGGGCGCCTCGGCCAGCGCGCGCTCGGCGGCCATCTCGCGCTCCACCTGCAGCATGGCCTCCTCTTCTTCCTTGCGGCGGCGCCAGGTGAAGAAGCCGAACAGGGCCACCAGCAGCGCGCCGGCACCTATGCCGATCAGTTGGATGTTTTCCATCAGCCGCTCCATCAGGGTCGGCTCGGACCGGGTCTGCACCGTCACCACGCGGTTGCGGCTGCTGTCCTCCTGCGGCTCGGGCTCCTCTGCGACTGCCGGCTGTTCCGCAGTTTCGGGGGCCGGCTCCCCGGAGATGGCCTCTTCGGCAGCTGCCTCCTCCCCAGCGGATTCGCTTTCGCCGGCCTCGATCGGGTTGACTGCCGGCTCGGACTGTTCGGCCGCGGCCTGGACAGCGCGCATCTCTTCATTGGAGACCTCTACCAGGCGCTCCATGGTGTCTATCTGCTCGTCCAGCTCGGCGATGCGGTCCTGCAGTTCTTCGCTCTCCAGGCGCGACTTGTCCAGCTCCTCCTCGGTAACGGCGAGTTCGCCGGCCAGCGCCTCGCTGTCCTCGGCGCCACTGCCGGAGCCGGAGAGAAGGGATTCGTTGTCCCCTGGCGCCGCCAGGCTCACACGGCCCTCGACGGTTTCACTCGCAGCGGTATCCTCGGCAACCGCGCGCGCATCCAGAGGCGCGCCGGTGGCCGTATCGCCGCCGGTATTGCCGCTGACACGCTGGCGCCAGGCGTCGTTCTGCACCGCCACTTCGGCGACGGCCTCGGACAGGGTGAGCGCGCGCAGGTCGTCCGCGCTGGGTAGTCGCAGCACCGCGCCCTTCTTCAGCAGGTTGATGTTGTTGTCGATAAACGCCTCGGGGTTGAGGCGCTGGATGGCGAGCATGGCCTGGTGAACCGAGGCACCGGTGGTGGCGCGGTTCTGCAGTGCGATTTCCCACAGGGTGTCGTTGGCGGCCACGGGGCCGTAGACCTGGCTGCTGCTCGCCGAGGACTCACTGGCGGGCTGGCCGCTCCGGGAGCGCAGCTCCACCGGTTCTTCAGGCGTCGGCTGCGAAGCCTGCGCGGTGTTTTCTTCCGCAGTGGGCCGTGCCTCTTCGACATCCCGCACTTCCACCCGCTCTTCCGGCGCCGGCTGCTCGGGGCGCGTGACGGTGGGCTGCAGCGGCCGCTGCACCGGGGCATCGCGGTGCACCTGCTGGCGCTCGCGCTCGGCGGCGCGCACCGGCTGCTGGGCGGTGGTGTTGGAGAATGCGGGCAGGTCCATCAGCAGGGTGTATTCCCGCAACAGGCGGCCGCTGGGCCAGCGGGTTTCCACCAGGAAGTTCAGGAAGGGTTCGCGAATCGGTTCACGGCTGGTCACGCGTATCACCGGCTGGCCGCCGGAGTAGTCCACGTCGAAGCGCAGCTCGGTGAGCAGGTAGGACCTGTCGACGCCGGCCCGCTCGAAATCCTCGGGACCGGCGAGGCGCACCTTGATCTCACTGTCGCCCAGGCCGCGGGTCTGCAGCAGGCTGATTTCTGCATTGAGAGGCTGGTTGAGGGTGGAGTTCAGTTTGATCTCACCCAGCCCGAGCGCCAGAGCCGCGTTGCCACCCAGTGCGCTGACCAGACCTACCGCTAGTGCCAGCTTTCGCACACGCATATCCGATTCCCTTTATTGTTAGAATCACCGGGCTTTCCGCGAGCCCGCCTTTTTTCGCGAAGCTCTCTTTGGGAAAAACCCCATCACTGTACAGTAAACGTTCAACTATGCGACTGCCGCAATGGCAGCCTTTTCATCTCTGGCGAATTAGTCGCCACCCCCAAGCTGAACGAATGTTAAGAATACACCTTCACTATGGCGGCTAAGTATTAAATATCAGTGGTTTTTTAGCAACAAGTGAACAATCTGTACGCAGTTCATTGCCAGATCTTTGCGCAAATTGTCCGACACCGCACAAAAATTGACCTGCCGGCTATTTAACAGACTCTGTCGCACACGGCCAACCAGGGTGGTGTCGCCGCCGACTGCATCCTCCGCCGAGGGCCGTTCCGCCATCTGCAGGCGGGCGCCATTGCCGAGCAGTGCACGCACCTTTTTCAGGTCGACGTCCCCGGCCAGCGTCACGCGCAGGTTGGCCAACTGGCCGTGGAACACAGAGGAGGTATTGATACAGGCGTCCACCGCGACCGCCTCGCCGAGCAGGCGGCGCAGGTCGTGGATCAGTGCCAGCTCGCTGATGTTGTGGCCGCTGGCCAGCAGTGCCTCGCTGGAGCTCAGTTGGTTGAAGGCCAGGCGCTGGCCGATGGCCGGATCTATTTCCGCCTCCTGGCCGCTGAACATGCGCGCCGTCTGCGCGGCCATGGCATCCACCGCCGCCTTGCCCAGGGCCGACACCGGCTGGTTCAGCTGTACTTCCACCGCCTGCAGCTGGTCCTGCAGCGGGTACAGCGCCTCGGCCGCCATGGCCGCACCGGCCACTGGCAGCGTCAGCACGCGGCGCTCGGCGGTGGCGATGGCACCGCTGTTCAGCAGCGGATGCACCAGGGTGGCGCTGTCGTCGCCGCGGGTGTTCTCCGCCACATCCAGCACCCAGGCGCCGGCCGCCTCGGCCGCGGCCAGGGCTGCCTGCCCCGCATCGCCGCCCTTCAGCAGCAGCACCACCTGCTCCGGCGCGAAGGTGAACTGCTCCAGGGACTGCACCGGGATATTGCGCTTGGCGTATACCTGCGGCTCCACCTCGCTGTCCTCCATTTCCAGCAGGCGCAGCTGGCCGGCGGCAACGGTGCCGCGCTCCTCGAGGATTTCCAGCAGGGGGCCAAAGGCGGCGTTATCGACACCGACAATGACCAGTTCGCGGGTGGTTTCCGACATGGTGATTCACTTCTTGGGATGGGGGTACGAAAGAGGGGCGATTATACCCGCGCGGAGCGATCACAAAAGTGCCTGGAGCACTTTTGGCCAGCTTTAGATAGCCCGAAGGGTGAAGTACAGGGATGTGCTTCACAAAAAAGCCGCTCCCGGGATCGGGGCGGCTTTTATAGTGTGAAGGGAATCACAGGCTCAGGCTTCAGGGGGCACAGTAAGAGAACCCGGGGCGGCCCTGCTGCCGGTGGCCACCTGACAAAAAACCTAATCGGTACTGTTTACCAGCCGCAGGCGCTTTTGCCAGGTGGCCACCGGCATCAGGGCCTTCGCATCTGACTCCGGCATTCTTTTCCGAGTCCCGGGTCCCGAGTCCCCAGTCCCGACAAAACCTTACAGCTTGCCCAGCAGGATCAGCAGCACCCGGCGCAGCGGTTCCGCCGCGCCCCAGAGCAGCTGGTCGCCGACGGTGTAGGCGTTGAGGTACTCGGGGCCCATGTTCAGCTTGCGCAGGCGGCCCACCGGGATGTCCAGCTTGCCGGTCACCGCGGTCGGGGTCAGTTGCTGCAGGGTGGCCTCGCGCTTGTTGGGCACCACCTTGACCCAGTCGTTGGCGGTACCGATCAGCTGCTCTATCTCCGCCAGCGGCAGGTCTTTCTTCAGCTTCACGGTAAAGGCCTGACTGTGGCAGCGCATGGCGCCGATACGCACGCAGGTGCCGTCCACCGGCACGGTGCTCGAGGTGCCAAGAATCTTGTTGGCCTCCACCTGGGCCTTCCACTCCTCGCGGCTCTGGCCGTTTTCCAGTTGGGTGTCGATCCAGGGCAGCAGGCTGCCGGCCAGGGGTGCGCCGAACTCGGAGGTGGGGAAATCCGCGGAGCGCATGTCGTCGGCCACCTTGCGGTCGATGTCCAGGATGGCGCTGGCCGGGTCCGCCAGCTCACCGGCGACGCCGTCGCGGATGGCGCCCATCTGCGAGATCAGCTCGCGCATGTTTTTCGCACCGGCGCCACTGGCGGCCTGGTAGGTCATCGCCGACACCCACTCCACCAGGTCGGCCTTGAAGAGACCGCCCAGGGCCATCAGCATCAGGCTGACGGTGCAGTTGCCGCCGATAAAGTTCCGGGTGCCAGCCTCGATGCCCTTGTCGATCACGTCGCGGTTGACCGGGTCCAGCACGATGATGGCATCGTCTTCCATGCGCAGGCTGGAGGCGGCATCGATCCAGTAGCCCTTCCAGCCCTTTTCACGGAGCTTGGGAAAGACCTCTTTCGTGTAGTCGCCGCCCTGGCAGCTGACGATCGCGTCCAGCTCGGCCAGCGCGTCTATGTCGTAGGCGTCGCCCAGGGGCGCCAGGTCGCGGCCGATATCCGGCGCCTTGCCGCCGGCATTGGAGGTGGAGAAGAAGACCGGCTCGGGGATGTGGGCGAAATCATTTTCTTCCAGCATGCGGCCCATCAGGACCGAGCCGACCATGCCGCGCCAGCCGATAAAACCTACTTTTTGCATTGCAGTATCCTGTTCAATCTTTGGTCATCTGGGTTCCGGCCTGCACCGGAACGACGAATGGGGGAACGGCGGAATTATCAGAAAGCGGCCACCACTGCTGCGCCCATCTCCGCGGTGGATACCTTCCTGCTGCCTTCAGTGTAGATATCCGCGGTGCGCAGTCCCTGATCCAGAACCTTGCTGACCGCCGCCTCGATGGCGTCGGCCGCCTCGCCCATATCCAGCGAGTAGCGCAGCATCATCGCTGCGGACAGGATCGTCGCCAGCGGGTTGGCGATGCCCTGGCCGGCGATATCCGGCGCGGAGCCGTGGCAGGGCTCGTAGAGGCCGAAGCCGGTTTCGTTCAGCGACGCGGACGGCAGCATGCCGATGGAGCCGGTCAGCATGGCGGCGGCGTCGGAGAGGATATCGCCGAACATATTGCCGGTGACCATCACGTCGAACTGCTTGGGCGCGCGCACCAGCTGCATGGCCGCGTTGTCTACGTACATGTGCGACAGCTCCACATCCGGGTATTCCGGGGCCAGGCGGTCCAGCACTTCGCGCCACAGCACGGTCACTTCCAGCACATTGGCCTTGTCCACGGAGCAGAGTTTGCCGCCCCTCTTTTGCGCGGCCTCGAAGGCGGTGCGCGCGATGCGCTCGATTTCCGACTCGCTGTAGACGTAGGTGTTGAAGCCCTGCTTCTCGCCGTTTTCCAGCGTGCGGATACCCCGCGGCTCACCGAAATAGATGCCGCCGGTCAGCTCGCGCACTATCAGGATATCCAGGCCGGAAACCACTTCCGGCTTCAGCGAGGACGCCTCGGCCAGCTGTGGATACAGGATCGCCGGGCGCAGGTTGGCGTAGAGGTCGAGTTTGCTGCGGATTTTCAGCAGGCCCTTCTCCGGGCGGATTTCCCGCGGAAGCTGATCCCACTTGGGGCCGCCGACGGCGCCCAGCAGCACCGCATCGCACTTGCCCGCTTCTTCCAGGGTGGCGTCGGTGAGCGGCTCGCCGTATTCATCGATGGAGGCGCCGCCGATCAGGCCCTGCCCGAAGGAGAGGCCCAGATTGAATTTTTTGTCCGCGGCTTCCAGTACCGCCACCGCCTGCTCGACGATTTCCGGGCCAATGCCGTCGCCCGGCAGGATCATGATTTTTTTGCTCACGACTGTTCCTTTACTTTAAATATTTTCATCGACAGACCTGATTCTGTCTCTCGCGCTATATATTCTCATGTCGTCATACCGGCGCAGGCCGGTATGACGACGTTGCGCTGTAGGGGCCTGCTTGCAGGCGAATGGAGCAAGGCTCCGCAGCTTTCGCCTGCAAGCAGGCTCCTAAGCTTTCGCCTGCAAGCAGGCTCCTACAGGGTGCGCCGACTCACTTTACGGCGTCGAAAAGCCAGGGCGCCTGCTCGCGGCGCCTGGCCTCGTAAGCGCGGATATCGTCCGCGTCCTCAAGGGTCAGGCCGATATCGTCGAGGCCGTTCAGCAGGCAGTGCTTGCGGAAGGCGTCCACTTCAAAATCGATGGTGTCGCCGTTCGGCTTGACGACCTGCTGCTTCTCCAGGTCGATGGTCAGCTCGTAGCCTTCCTGTTCATACATCTCGGCGAACAGCTGATCCACAACCGCCTCTTCCAGAACGATCGGCAGCAGGCCGTTCTTGAAGCAGTTGTTGAAGAAGATATCCGCAAAGCTGGGCGCGATCACCGCGCGGAAGCCGTAATCGTCCAGGGCCCAGGGCGCGTGCTCGCGGCTGGAGCCGCAGCCGAAATTCTTGCGCGCCAGCAGCACCGAGGCACCTTTATAGCGCGGGAAGTTCAGCGGAAACTCTTCGTTCAGCGGGCGCTTGGAACAGTCCTGCCCGGGCTGGCCCTCGTCCAGGTAGCGCAGCTCGTCGAACAGGTTGGGGCCGAAGCCGGTGCGCTTGATGGATTTCAGAAACTGCTTGGGAATGATCAGGTCGGTATCCACATTGGCGCGATCCATCGGCGCCACCAGGCCCCTGTGCTGGGTAAAAGCCTTCATTTACGCAGTCTCCTGTTGGGATTCGAATTCACGCACATCGACAAAGCGGCCGGCAATCGCCGCCGCCGCCGCCATGCCCGGGCTCACCAGGTGGGTGCGGCCGCCGTAGCCCTGGCGCCCCTCGAAGTTGCGATTGGAGGTGGAGGCGCAGTGCTCGCCCGCCCCCAGCTTGTCCGCGTTCATCGCCAGGCACATGGAGCAGGAGGGCTCGCGCCACTCGAAGCCGGCCTCGATAAAGATCTCGTGCAGCCCCTCCCGTTCCGCCTGGGCTTTCACCGACTGGGAACCGGGTACAATCAACACCTGCTTGACGCTGTCGGCCTTTTTGCGGCCCTTGGCCACCGCCGCCGCCGCGCGCAGGTCCTCGATACGGGAGTTGGTGCAGGAGCCGATAAACACGCGATCCAGCTTGATATCGGTAATCTTCTGGCCGGCGGCCAGGCCCATATATTCCAGCGCCCGCTCGATACCGGCGCGCCTGGTCGCATCGGATTCATTTGCCGGATCCGGCACCAGCGCGCTGACCGGCGCCACCATCTCCGGGGAAGTGCCCCAGCTCACCTGCGGCTCGATTTCCTCGCCGCGCAGCTCCACCACTGCGTCGAACACCGCATCGTCGTCGGAGTGCAGGCGGCTCCAGTTCTCGACCGCCCTTTCCCACTGCTCGCCCTTCGGCGCATAGGGTTTGCCTTTCACGTAATCCAGGGTGACCTGGTCCACCGCCACCATACCGGCGCGGGCGCCCGCCTCGATGGCCATGTTGCACACGGTCATACGGCCTTCCATCGACATGTTGCGCATGACTTCACCGCCGAACTCGATCGCGTAGCCGGTGCCACCGGCGGTGCCTATCCTGCCGATGATCGCCAGCACCACGTCCTTGGCAGTGACGCCCGGACCCAGCTCACCGTCCACACGCACCAGCATGTTCTTCATCTTCTTCTGGATCAGGCACTGGGTGGCCATCACATGCTCCACCTCGGAGGTGCCGATACCGTGCGCCAGCGCGCCCAGGGCACCGTGGGTGGAAGTGTGGGAATCGCCGCAGACCACGGTCATGCCCGGCAGGGTCGCGCCGGTCTCGGGGCCTATCACGTGCACAATGCCCTGCCCCGGCTCATTGATACCGAACTGCACCACATCGAAATCGCGGCAGTTCTCGTCCAGGGTCTGCACCTGGATCCGCGCTATCTCATCGCGGATACCGGCCACGCCGGCGGCGCGCTCGGCCGCCTCGGAGGGCACATTGTGGTCCGGGGTGGCCACCAGGGAATCTTTGCGCCAGGGCTTGCGACCGGCCAGTCGCAGGCCTTCAAACGCCTGCGGTGAGGTCACCTCGTGGATCAGGTGGCGGTCGATATAGATCAGCGCAGTGCCGTCTTCGCGGCTCTTTACCAGGTGGTCCTGCCAGAGTTTGTCGTAGAGCGTCTGCCCGGCCATGGCCGTATCTCCTCGTTTTTGGATTGGGGCAGTCTAGACTCGGGGATTGAATAACATCAATTTATATTTATTATAAGTTTGAGTCGTATTTGGAATGATTCGAGTTCGGGACTCGGGACTCGAGGAAGAATACCGGAGTCAGATACGCAGGCCCCCGGCAGCGGGCCGCCAAAACACCCGCTTACAGGCACCAATCACAAGGGCACCAAACGATGGAAATCCAATGGTTGAGGGCCTTCCTCGCCACCGCCGAACAGGGTTCGGTCTCCGAGGCGGCGGAGCACCTGCACCTGACCCAGCCGGCGGTCAGCAAGCGCCTGGCGGCGCTGGAACAGCAGTTGGGCACGCCCCTGTTCGACCGCATAGGCCGTCGCCTGCAGCTGACCGATGCCGGCCGCGCGCTGCTGCCGCGGGCGCGGCACATCCTCAACGAAGTCAGCGATGCCGAGCGGGAGCTGCGCGCCCTGGGCGGCGCCGTGACCGGCAGCCTGCGCATCGCCACCAGCCACCATGTGGGCCTGCACCACCTGCCGCCGGTGCTGAAGGCATTCAGCTCCCGCTATCCCGACGTGTCCCTGGATATCGACTTCGTCGACTCCGAGCAGGCCTACGAGGCCTTGATGGCCGGCGAGTACGAACTGGCCGTGGTCACCCTGGCGCTGAAGGAATACCCCAGCCTGGAGGCCCGCGTGATCTGGCCGGACCCCTGCGTGGTGGTGGCCGCGCCCGATCACCCGCTGGCGCAGATGCCGGCCCTGGATCTTCCCGACCTGGCCCGCTACCCGGCCATACTGCCGGACCTGAACACCTATACGGGGAGATTGATCAAGCGAGAGTTCGACGCCCGCGGCCTGAAACTCACCGCCAAACTCGCCACCAACTTCCTCGAGACCATCAAGATGATGGCCGGCGTCGGCCTCGGCTGGAGCGTGCTGCCGCGCACCCTGGTGGACGACAGCCTCGCCGTGCTGCCGGTGGAGAAGCTGCACATAGTGCGCAACCTGGGCGTAATCAATCACCGCGCCCGCACCCTCAGCAACGCCGCCTGCGCACTGCAACAGCTGCTGTTTGCCGCAGCGGACAAAAAATCACCAGACAAAAGCGGGCACTAATCACACAACCCGGTAAAAATGTGCGGCTGACATCAGCACGCCATGCAAAAAAGGGTAAACTGCGGCGCAGCTTTTAATAGAGAGTTAATGGAGAGAACCCCATGAAAAAAATAACACTCGCCCTGTGCGCGGCCCTGGCCAGCGGCACTGCCAGCGCCGATACCATCCTCGGCTTCGACGCCAGCGCCGGCGTCTGGCAGCCGAGCTACGGCGGCAATATCGGCGTGGACGACTTCAATGTGGACGAGTTTTCCCTGGCCGAAGACAACGTGACCTTTATCCAGGCAGCCCTGGAGCACCCGGTCCCGCTGATCCCGAATATCATGCTTGCCCGCAGCGGTATCGAGACCGACGGCAGCGCCATGCTGGAGAGAGACGTCACCTTCGGCGACGAGACCTTCAGCGCCAACACCCAAGTCAGCGCCAACATCGACCTGACCCACACCGACGCCACTCTCTACTACGAGATCCTCGACAACTGGGTGAACCTGGACCTGGGCCTGACCGCGCGCCAGTACGACGGTGCCCTGGATGTCCGCCAGGTCTGCCCGGAGGACGCCGCTTGCGTAGCTGTCGTCCAGGAGGAAAATATCGAACTGTCCGGTGTTCTGCCGATGGTCTACGCCATGGCCCGCTTCGACCTGCCCTTCACCGGCTGGTCCGTGATCGCCCAGGGCAACGGCACCGGCTACAATGGCGACACCCACACCGACGTGACCGCCAAGGTGCGCTGGGACTTTATGCCCGCAGCGGACTTCGCCATCGAGGCCGGCTACCGGATGATGAGCCTGGACGTGAAGGAGCTGGACGACTTCCAGAGCGATATCGAAATCAAGGGTCCCTACCTGGGCCTGAACCTGCACCTGTAAAATTCGGGACTCGGGACTCGGGACTCGGGACTCGGGACTCGGGACTCGGGACTCGCAGGATTGTGCTGTAGGAGTGGCCGTTGGCCGCGATCGGATTTTCCGGCTTCCCGGACATCGATCGCGGCCAGCGGCCGCTCCCGGCCGGACCGGTCCTAGGTTATCGGCCCCGCCCCCATCCTGAACAGCGCCTTGCCGGCGCCACTGCGCGCATAGGCCAGGGCCGCCTCGTAGTCCCCCAGCGCAAACTGCCGCTCGGCCGTCGCACCCAGTTCGCCGGTGCCGACCAGTTTCTTCACCCGGCGCATCACGCCGGCCAGCTTCCACCGGGACTGCATCGCCAACCAGTTACACAGGTAGAAGCCCTCCACCCGTGCCATCGACATCATCATCTCCGGCACCTGCAGCACCGCCTTGTCCCGGTCCAGGGTACCGTAACAGACCAGCCTGCCCCGCGGCGCCAGGCAACGCAGCACCTCGGCGCACAGCTGGCCGGCGACACTGTCGATGGCGTAGCCCACACCGGCGCCGCCGGTGATTTCCGCCACGCGGCTGAACAGGTCCTCGCGGTCGGTGGCGATCACCACATCGGCGCCGAGACGCTTGAGTTCTGCGACGCGATCCTGGCGCCTTACCACATTGATGGTCCTGAAGCCGTAACGCCGCCCCAGCCGGATCACCATCCGGCCCAGCGCCGAGCCGGCCGCCGTCTGCAGCAGGTATTCGCCGCGCGGCACCTGCAACACCTCGCGGGTAAGAATGTAGGCGGTGAGCGGGTTGAGAAAGAACATGGCCCCCTGGGCATCGCCGATATCCTCAGGCAGCAGCAAAGTCCGGCAGGCATCCACCGCCACATACTCGGCCCAGGTGCCGCTGTCCGGGGACGCGTTGGCGATCACCGCAACGCGCCTGCCCAGCAGGCGGCGGGCCAGGAGCCCACCGCCGACCGCTTCCACCATCCCCACCCCCTCGCTGCCCAGGGTGCAGGGAGCGCGCTTCAGAAGGTTGCCCTGGGGTAGCTGATAGAAGGCGGGTTTCCTGTAATTCCACACCGCATTCTGCAGTGCCTGGCCGTAGCGCCCGTGAATGACATTGAAGTCGGAAGGATGGATCGCGCTGGCGCTCATGCGCACCAGCAACTGGCCGGCGTGAGGGACCGGCATCTCCACGTCAGAGTAGTGCACGCGGCTCAGGTTTTCCGCATGGCGGTCAATGGTCAGCGCTTTCATTCCCGGTAGTTACCTCACTGCCACATCGGCAATTCGCGATGGTAACCGCAAACGGCGCAACAGAAAGTGGAATGCCGCCGCAATCCACTGGGATTCAGCGCAAACTTGTTTACTGCCCGACGGTGACCACGCCCGCAGTGACATCGCCGTTCTGGCCGCGCTGGCGCAGGGCGTGATCGATCAGCACCAGCGCCATCATCGCCTCGGCGATGGGCGTCGCGCGGATGCCGACGCAGGGATCGTGGCGACCCTTGGTGACCACCTCGATGGGATTCCCGTGTACATCGACGCTGCGCCCGGGAATACGCAGACTGGAGGTGGGCTTCAGGGCGATATGGGCGATGACGTCCTGGCCGCTGGAAATACCGCCGAGCACGCCACCGGCATTGTTGGACAGGAAGCCCTCCGGCGTTATTTCGTCCCGGTGCTCGGTGCCCTTCTGCTCGACGCTGGCAAAACCGGCCCCTATCTCCACGCCCTTGACCGCGTTGATACTCATCAGCGCGTGGGCCAGGTCCGCGTCCAGTCTATCAAAGATGGGCTCGCCGAGGCCGGCGGGCACATTGCTGGCCTGCACCGAGATGCGCGCACCTATGGAGTTGCCCTCCTTGATCAGGGCCTGCATATAGGCCTCCATCTCCGGCACCTTGTCCGAGTCCGGGCAGAAGAAGGGATTCTGCCCCACCTGGTCCCAGTCGAACTTTTCAATTTTGATGGGCCCCAGCTGGGACAGGTAGCCGCGCACCTCAATGCCGTATTTCTGCCTCAGCCACTTCTTGGCAATGGCCCCTGCGGCGACACGCATGGCGGTCTCCCGCGCCGAGGAGCGGCCGCCACCACGGTAGTCACGCAGGCCGTATTTCTGCCAGTAGGTGTAGTCCGCGTGAGCCGGGCGCACCTGCCCGGCGATATTGGCGTAGTCCTTGGAGCGCTGGTCGGTGTTCTCGATCAGCAGGCCGATCGGGGTACCGGTGGTTCTGCCCTCGAAGACACCGGACAGGATCTTCACTTGATCCGCCTCGCGGCGCTG
Source organism: Microbulbifer sp. SE14 (assembly GCF_059834885.1). Taxonomy (NCBI): domain Bacteria; kingdom Pseudomonadati; phylum Pseudomonadota; class Gammaproteobacteria; order Cellvibrionales; family Microbulbiferaceae; genus Microbulbifer; species Microbulbifer sp. SE14. Next base: position 134,704 of record NZ_JCBAJA010000001.1, read on the forward strand.
GGTGGTGTAGCGGGAGGTGCCGGGCTTGCGCCTGTCCAGCTCCAGCTGGATTTCCTCTTCGCTGATTTCCAGTCCCGGCGGGCAGCCGTCGACGATACAGCCCAGCGCCAAGCCGTGGCTCTCGCCGAAAGTGGTGACGCAAAACAGCTTGCCAAAGGTGTTGCCGGACATTGGGAGGGGACCTTGTGGTTAGTCTTTGTGGGTTGGTTGAGGGCGGGGATTATAGCGGTTTTTGGGACTCGGGACTCGGGACTCGGGACTCGGGACTCGGGACTCGGGTAAAGAATACCGAAAAGCCTCGCAGCGAAGCGGCCGGTATGAAAACTGGCCGCGCACAGAAATAAACGAAGCTGAATAAGCCTTATTTCCGAGTCCCGAGTCCCGAGTCCCGAGTCCCGCCAAAATAGGCGAGCAGCTCCTCGCGGCCGATTGCGAAAACGCCATGGCCGCCGTCCTCGAACTCCGGCCACAGGAAGGGCACCTGCGGGAAGGCCTGCTCCAGCGCCTCCCAGCTGTTGCCCACCTCGCACACCAGCAGGCCGTCCGGCTGCAGGTGGTCGGCGGCTTCCCGCAACAGGCGGCGGGTGAAGTCGAGGCCGTCCTCGCCGGAACCCAGGGCTATCTCCGGTTCGGCCCGGTATTCTTCGGGCATCTCCGCCAGGTCGCGGGCGTCCACATAGGGCGGGTTGCACACGATCAGCTCGTAGCTGCAGCCGGCGAGACCGGAGAAGAGGTCCGACTGCACCGCGCGCACCCGCTCATTCAGGTGATGGCGGTTGATATTGATCTGCGCCACCTCGATGGCCCCCGGGTCTATATCGGCCAGATCCACCCTGGCCTCCGGGAAGGCCTCCGCGCAGGCGATGCCGATACAGCCGCTGCCGCAGCAGAGATCCAGTACCGCCAGCGGCTCCAGCCTGAGCCAGGGCTCGAAACCGCCCCGGATCAGCTCGCCGATCGGCGAGCGGGGCACCAGCACCCGCTCGTCCACATAGAAGGACATGCCGCAGAAGTGGGCCTCGTTGGTCAGGTAGGCTGCCGGTAACCGCTCCTCGACGCGCCGCTCCAGCAGCGCCATCACCTCGCGCCGCTCCTCCATGGTCAGGCGCGCGTGCAGCACTTCGGGTTTGCTGTCCAGGGGCAGGTGCAGGGCGTGCATCACCAGCCCCAGCGCCTCGTCCCAGGCGTTGTCGGTGCCGTGGCCGAACCAGAGACCAGCCTCGTTGAAACGGCTGGCGCCCCAGCGGATATAGTCCAGCACGCTACACAACTCGTGCAGGCTGGCCTCACGCCTCTCTATCATTGACTCTATCCTTTTATATGGTGGATGAACGGAGATCTTTACTCAAAGATGACAAAAGCTTAGGGTAGCGCACCCGCCCCTCGGGCTGAGACGTTGGAACGAGCAGCATGAACGAACACTACGCGCGAATTATCGAAGCAATCGGCGAGGATCCGCAACGCCACGGCCTGCGGGACACGCCCGAGCGGGCCGCCAAGGCCATGGCATACCTGACCCGCGGCTACAAGCAGACCGTCGACGAAGTGGTCAACGGCGCCCTCTTCCCGTCTGATTGCAGCGAGATGGTGCTGGTCAAGGATATCGAGCTCTACTCCCTGTGCGAGCACCACATGCTGCCGTTTATCGGCAAGGCCCACGTGGCCTATATTCCCGACGGCAAGGTGCTGGGCCTGTCCAAGGTTGCGCGTATCGTCGATATGTTCGCGCGCCGCCTGCAGATCCAGGAGCAACTGACGGTGCAGATCGCCGAGAGCCTGCAGAGGATTACCGGTGCCGCCGGCGTGGGTGTCATTATTGAAGCCAAGCATATGTGCATGATGATGCGCGGCGTGGAGAAGCAGAATTCGGTGATGAAGACCTCCGCCATGCTCGGCGCCTTCCGCAGCAACCAGGCCACCCGCAACGAATTCCTGTCCCTGATCCGCCAATAGCGATACAGAGAAACAAGCGGCGGCCGGCGGCCGCCCCGGTTCTCACGGAGTGCACAAGCCATGCCCCACCTGGTGATAGAGTACGCGCGCAAGCTGGAGGACAAGATCTCCATCGCCGCGCTGGTCAGTTCCGCCCAGGAGGCCATGAGCCAATCCGGCCTCTTCGCCTCCCACACCATCAAGACCCGCGCCCTTCCCTACGACCAGTTTATCGCCGGTGGCTCTGTTGAAGGTTCCGGCGGCAGCTTTATCCATGCGGAGATACGCCTGCTGGAGGGACGCAGCGAACGGGAGCGGGAGGCGCTCAGCTCGGCGGTGTTCAACTGCCTGTGCCAGTTCGCCGACGGGGTGCCGGCGGTGACAGTGGAGGTGCGGGAAATGGATCCCAGCTGTTACTCGAAGCGCTTGCCGTTCTAGGACTATCCCCCTGTGTAGGAGCGGCGGTTGGCCGCGATCTGACTTCCCGGGTACCTCGTACCTCGATCGCGGCCAACGGCGGATGGCCGCCCCGCCGCTCCTACAGGTGATTAATCGACCTCTCCGCGTAAAAAGGGCCCGAACCACTCGGCGATCGCCTCGGCGCCCTCCTCCATATGCAGATGGTGGCCGCCGGGCAGCTCCCTCACCTCGATGTTCGCGTGACCTTTCAGCAGCGGACGCAGCCGCTCGATCATATTCACGATGCCCTCCTGCGCCAGCACCAGCCGCACCGGCATGGCGATCCTGTCCAGGAAGGCCTGCACCTGGGCGTTGTTCAGCTTGGCGCTGGAGGTGGCCATCAGGCGCGGATCGTTGCTCCAGGTGACGCCGTCACCGGCCTTCAGGGTGCCGCGCTCGGTCAGGGCGCGGGCGGCGCCGTCGGACAGCGGGAACATACCGTTCCTGCGCGCCTCCACCGCCTCCTCGAAGGAATCGAAATGGCGCGGGCTGCGGGCGCCGTAGCGGGCGCGCTGGGCTATGGCCTTGGCTAGGATGTCCGGCGCCTCGGCGTCCTGCGCCGGCGGCGGCACCAGGCCGTCGATCAGCGCCATCCGCTTGATGCGGCCGGGGAAGGTGCCGGCGGTGAGCATCGCCGCCACGGCGCCGCGGGAGTGGCCCAGCAGTGAGAAGTCGTGCCAGCCCAGTGCCTGGGCCGCGCCCAGCACGTCCTCCACCTCCTCCCGGATGTTGTAGTTGGCATCCCGCGAGCGGTGATAGCTGCGGCCGTGGCCGGCCATATCCATTGTGACCAGGTCGATATCCCCCAGCAGCGGCGCCAGGCGATCGAAGCTGGCGCAGTTGTCCAGCCAGCCGTGCAGGGCCAGGACGGGCTCGCCGCCGGGGTTGCCCCACCGGCGGGCGGCAATGGTTTTGCCGTCGAATTCGAGACTTATTTCACGGGGAGATGGATTCATGGGCGGCAACATCCGGGAAAACAGGGGGGTGATGTTGCAGTGGTTGCCGGGGCCTTGCAATGACCCTATGGATCAGGGCGGATGGTGATTCGGGGGAGCGGGCCTGCGGCCCGGAGCCCTATCCCGCATTCAACCGTCCTTGTGCTGCAACCACTCCAGTTCCGCACAGCCGTTGGCCCAGACTTCGGCACCGAGGCAGGCGAGGCTGGAGGTGCCCATCGGGTGCCGGTTGCCACTGCCGCAGAGGCCGTTGACCAGGCTGCCGACCAATGGCTGGTGGCTGACCAGCAGTAGCGGGAACATCTCCTCCGCCTGCTGCTGCAGCGCGTCCAGCACCTGCTGCGGGGGCGTGTCGCCGATCAGCAGGGGCTCCTCCTTTACCGGCAGGCCCAGCCTGTCGGCGACTATCTGCGCCGTCTGCCGGGCGCGCGCGAAGGGACTGGCCCAGATGGCGCGCACCCGGGCCAGTTCACCGGCGCGCGCCTCGAAGATCTGCGCCACATCTTCGCGGCCGCGATCGGTCAGCTGCCGGGCGGCGTCGTCGCCCAGCATCGGCTCGGCCTTGCCGTGGCGCAGTATCAACAGTTGCACAATTGGTCTCCGCGAATCCGAAGGCCGCTATTCCTTCTCGCTGCTTTCATCCTCTTTGGCCTCTTCGGTGGATTTCCGGGCCGCAGAGGATCCCCCGGCCGTGGAAGACTTTTTGCTCGCGGATTTTTTCGGCGCTGCCTCTTTCGCCTCTTTCGCCTCTTCCTCCTCGTCGGCGCCGAGGATTATCGCCTCTTCGGCCTCCTCCTCTTCTGCCACCACTTCCGCGTCCACCTCTTCGGCACTCTCGTAACCGGACAGGTCCTCCACCTCGGATTCGGGCCACTCGGAGAAGGGGAAGGGTTTTTCCTCGGTGTTGTAAACCAGGAACTGCAGCGTCTGGTAGACATAGGAGGCGATCTGGTCCCCGAGGCGGCGCAGATTGTCGTTGGCGCCGCCGGTAAAGATGGAGAACAGGAACTGCAGCACCACCACCGCCAGCATCACCAGGCCGGCGATTTCCAGCAGGAAGACGAACAGCACCATATACAGCAGGCGCATCCACTGGTTGCCGGAGGTCAGGTTTTTTTTCAGGTCGTCGTTGTCCATAAATTTCCCCGTCAGGATTTGGCTCTCTTTACCTAGCTTCACGGCTTTGCCGAATAGGCTACATCGAATGTTTGCGCGCCCGACATCAAATCGCGTATTACCTCCGGAATCGGCCGCTCTTCAAATAATATGGCGTGAATTGCGGAAACCAAGGGCATGTAGACGCCCATTTCATCCGCTTTGTGTTTTATCAGGCGAACCGTGTTGACACCCTCGGCGACCTGGCCGATTTCCGCGACGGCCTCCTCCAGCGGGCGCCCCTTGCCCACCAGGTAGCCCACCCGGTAGTTGCGGCTCAGGTCCGAGGAGCAGGTCAGTATCAGGTCGCCGACGCCGGCGAGGCCGATAAAGGTCATGGGGTCCGCGCCCATGGCCTCCGCAAAGCGCATCATCTCCGCCAGGGCACGGGTGATCAGCAGGCTGATGGTGTTCTGCCCGCGCTCCAGCGCCGCGGCCATACCGGTGACAATCGCATAAATGTTTTTCAGCGCACCGGCCAGCTCCACGCCGAATACATCCCTGCTGGAGTAGACGCGGAAGGTCTCCGAGTGCAGCACTTTCTGGATGCTTGAGCAGAGCGCCTCGTCCTCGCTGGCGACCACCGTGGCGGTGTAGTGACCAGCGACGATTTCCTTGGCGAAGTTGGGCCCGCTCAGCACGCCGACGCGCATGCCGCTGGTCTCGTCGCGCAGAATATCGCTCATCAGGTGGAAACCGTCTTCCTCTATGCCCTTGGTGGTAGAGATCAGCATGGTGCCGGGAACCAACAGCGGCGCCGCCTGCTGCACCACCTCACGGAAGGACTTTGACGGAATGGCCACGAAGACGATCTGGCAACCGCCGACGGCCTCCTCCAGGTCACTGGTGACATTGAGTTCCGGGTGCAGGGCCACACCGGGCAGGTAGTAGTGGTTCTCGCGCATCTTGCGGCAGTCTTCGGCGCGTTCCGGATTGCGCATCCACTGGCGGGTGTCGTGGCCATTGCCGGCGACGATATTGGCGATCGCGGTGCCGAAACTGCCACCGCCGAGAACGGCGATGGAGAGGGGCCCAGCGGAGAGGGGTTTGGGGGATTCCGTGTGTGTCGTCATATCCGGTACAGCTTGTTATGAGTTTTGCGGATTATAGAGGGGTGGCAGTGGCGACCCAATGACGGCGGGAAAAAAATGTGAGTTTCGGTCAGATCGCGCAAAAATCGCGCAAGAACCTGTAGGAGCCCCCTCCCCCGCAAGCGGGAGAGGGGCGCGGGGACGAGCTTAGCTGTTGAGTTCCAGCAACAGCGCGTTCAACCGGCGCACATAGTCCGCCGGATCGGCCAACTGGTTGCCCGCGGCCAGGTTGGCTTGGTCCATCAGGATGTTGGTCAGGTCCGCGAAGCGGTCCTCGTCCGCCTCCTGGTCCAGGCGCTGCACCAGCGGGTGGCTGGGGTTCAGTTCGAAGATGGGCTTGGCCTCGGGCAGGGACTGGCCGGCCTGCTCGAGGATGCGGCGCATCTGCGGGCCCATATCCTGCTCGCTGACCACCAGGCAGGCCGGGGAGTCCACCAGGCGGGTGGTGGCGCGCACTTCCTCGACGCGGCCCTCCAGCACCTCCTTGACCCGCTCCACCAGGGCGCCGGCCTCCTTCTCCACCTTCTCGCGCTCGGCCTTGTCCTCTTCGGTTTCTGCCTCGCCCAGGTCCAGCGCGCCCTTGGCCACGTCCTGGAAGGACTTGCCGTCAAACTCGTGCATATGGCCGACGAACCACTCATCCACCTGGTCGGTCAGCAGCAGTACCTCGATACCCTTCTTGCGGAACACCTCCAGGTAGGGGCTGGACTTGGCGGTGGCGAAGTTGTCGGCGCAGACGTAATAGATGGCTTTCTGGCCGTCCTTCATACGGCCGATGTAGTCCTCCAGGGACTGGTCCTGCCTGGGCTCGTCGGTGTGGGTGGTGGAGAAGCGCAGCAGCCTGGCCACCTTCTCCTTGTTGGCGAAGTCCTCCGCCGGGCCCTCTTTCATGACATTGCCGAACAGGTCCCAGAACTTCTGGTACTGGTCCGCGTCCTTCTTCGCCAGCTTGTCGAGCATGTCCAGCACTCGCTTGGTCAGGGCGCTCTTGATGGCGTCGGTGTTGCGGTCCTTCTGCAGTATCTCGCGGGACACGTTCAGCGGCAGGTCGTTGGAGTCCAGCACGCCCTTGACGAAGCGCAGGTAGAGCGGCAGGAACTGCTCGGCATCGTCCATGATGAAGGTGCGCTGCACATACAGCTTGAGGCCGCGGGCGGCGTCGCGCTGGTAGAGATCGAAGGGCGCGCGCGCGGGGATGTATAGCAGGCTGGTGTAGTCCAGGTTGCCCTCGACGCGGTTGTGACTCCAGGTCAACGGATCGTCGAAGTCGTGGGAGATATGCTTGTAGAACTCCTTGTACTCCTCGGACTTGATGTCACTGCGCGAGCGGGTCCACAGGGCCTGGGCGGCGTTGACCGCCTCGAACTCGGGCGCTTTCTCTTCCTCGCCCTCGGCGGCCGGGACCTGCTCCTTCAGCATCTCCACCGGGATGGCGATATGGTCGGAGTACTTCTTGATGATGGAGCGCAGGCGCCAGCCGTCGGCGAACTCCCTGGCCTCTTCCTTGAGGTGCAGTACCACGCGGGTGCCGCGGTTCGGCCAGTCGACATTCTCCACCGAGTACTCGGCCTCGCCGTGGCACTCCCAGTGCACGCCCTGATCGGCGCCCAGGCCGGCGCGGCGGGTGAAGACGTCCACCTTGTCGGCGACGATAAAGGCGGAGTAGAAGCCGACACCGAACTGGCCGATCAGGTGCGCATCCTTCTTCTGGTCACCGCTCAACTGCTGCATAAAGGCGGCGGTACCGGAGCGGGCGATGGTGCCCAGGTTCTCGATCACCTCGTCGCGGCTCATGCCGATGCCGTTGTCGGTGATGGTGAGGGTGCTCTCCTCCTTGTCGAATTCGATTCGGATGCGCAGGTCGGGATCTTCTGCCAGCAGCTCCGGCTTGGACAGGGCCTCGAAGCGCAGCTTGTCGGCGGCATCGGAGGCGTTGGATACCAGCTCGCGCAGGAAGATCTCCTTGTTGGAGTAGAGCGAGTGGATCATCAGGTGCAGCAGCTGTTTGGCTTCCGTCTGGAAACCGTGGCTCTCTTTGTGGGCCTCAACGGTCATGGATAGGTCTCCCCGTAACTTCATTCGTAACAGGGAGCAGATATAGGGGTGGGCGGCGGGGTTTCAAGGGCCAGCCGCGCAGCGGCTGGCCCCTAGGCTTGTCGGCGGGGTCCCTCTCGCCAACAGTCCCGCAAAAAGCCACCGGCATCAGGACCGTCGCATCGGCCTCGGTGTTCGCCCCTACACGGCGGACAATGGGGGTATAGGCAACTGGGATTATTTATTGGCCATGGCCGTGGCAAGGGTGCCGTTACCGGTGATATCGATCACGAAATTGGCAGTCAGGTCCGCGATCACGCGGGATTCCGCATTCATCAGGATCGCGATGCCGACCTTCTGCTTCTCCGAGTAGGCCACCGCGGCGCGGAAGCCGGCCACCCAGCCGCCGTGGTAGATGATGCGGTCCTCGCCGATGGTGTAGAGGCGCCAGCCGAGGCCGTAGCCGGCGTGGGACAGGTAGTCGCGCCAGATACGGTGGCGCATATGGCGCTGGGTCTCCACCCGCTCGGTGGTCATATCCTGGATCACCTCGGGGGACAGCACCTTGGGGTAGTAGCCCATTTGCGCCTTCAGCCACTGGGCCATGTCGGCGATACTGGCGTTGATGCCCGCCGCTGGTGCGGCCAGGTAATACTCCTTCTCCACCTTCACCGGGCGCCAGCCGCGGCCCGTCTGCACATGGGGCGCAGCGCGGTTGTTGGACGCCATGAAGCTCTCCCAGCCGAGGGAGGCGTTTTCCATCTTCAGCGGGATAAAGAAGCGCTCCTTCAACTGGCGCTCGTAGGTGACGCCGGTGGCTTCGTAGATCACGTCCTCTATCAGGCTGAAGAGTACATTCTGGTAGCCGTAGCACTTACCCGGCGTGCAACGCGGGTCGATATTGGCGAACTTGGGCAGTATCTTGCTGAGCGGCTGGTTGTTTTCGAGGTAGTTGTCGTAGGCATTGGGGGTCAGGCCGGAGGAGTGGCTGAGCAGGTGCTGCACCTGCAGCTGCCGGGACAGGGACGGGGTCTTGAAGCTGAGTTCGGGCACATAGTGCACCACCTTATCCGTCCAGCTGAACTTCTTCTCGTGCGCCAACACCGCGGCCATGCTGCCGGCGAAGGTCTTGGATACGGATGCCAGGCGAAAGATGGTGTTGCGGTCCACCTTGTCGCGCTTTCCCCTGACCCGCACGCCGTAGGTGTTCATCGCCACCACATTATCGCCGTCGACGATCACATAGGCGCCACCGGGGATATTCGCCTCCCTCATCAACTGGCGGAAGTAGCGGTCAAACTCCCGGGCACTGGTCTCGACACCGTCGGCACGCGCCGGCAGCCACGGGCCGCAGAGCAGCAGGGCCAGCGTGCAGTGCAGGGCGCGGCGCAGGTGCCGGCAGACGATAGAGGTGATCGGGAATGGAGGTTTCATGCCGTACTTCGAGCCGCTGCGGCAATGCTGAACTTTTAGATAAGACTAGCAGCCGGCGAAAAAAATTCTCTTGTCGTCCGGCCGGCCGGACGAACCGAAATATTGTAATCACAAACCGGACCTGGCGCACAAGCGCGGCGACAACCATGTCGTAGAAGCGGCGAAATAGCGCTGTCATCGCGGCCGGCCTGCCTCTTCCGGGCAGAAAAAAACCGCCCGAAGGCGGTTTTTCGCGTCGGGAGCACCTGCGCTCCCCGATGCCAAGACACTTACAGCTTCTCGGCGTGCTCGCTCAGGTAAGCCGCCACGCCTTCCGGGGAAGCGCTCATACCCTTGTCGCCTTCCTGCCAGCCGGCCGGGCAGACTTCGCCGTGCTCCTGGTGGAAAGTCAGGGCGTCGACCATGCGCAGCATCTCGTCGACGTTGCGGCCCAGCGGCAGGTCGTTCACGACCTGGTGGCGTACCACACCCTCTTCGTCGATCAGGAAAGAGCCGCGGAAAGCGACGCCCGCGTCGGCTTCAACGTCATAGGCCTGACAGATTTCGTGCTTCACGTCCGCTACCAGGGTGTACTTGACCGGGCCGATACCACCGTCGTTGATGGAAGTGTTGCGCCAGGCGTTGTGGGAGAACTGGGAATCGATGGAAACACCGATCACTTCCACGCCACGCTTCTGGAACTCCGCGTAGCGGTGGTCAAAAGCGATCAGCTCCGACGGGCACACGAAGGTGAAGTCCAGCGGATAGAAGAAAACCACGGCCTTCTTGCCCTTGATGGCTTCCTTCAGGTTAAAGGTATCGACGATCTCGCCGTTGCCCAGTACCGCAGCGGCGGTGAAGTCCGGAGCCGGTTTGCCTACCAGAACTGCCATGAGAACCTCCTCATTCCAATGATGGGTTAGTTATGAAGTGATCAATTTATATGCAACCGCTATAAATTGAATAAGAATTGATAGTGGGCCGCTATGATACACAGGCGTAACTGTCAGTCCCATTAAATTTTTATATGACGTCGATAGAGGCGCCCGTCCTCCTTCCTGACCCACTTCAGGGAATCAGTCAGCCATTGTCCAGCTGGTCACAAAAAGCGCGACTAGACTAGTAGTTGAGCGTCACAAAACCTTATTGACACTCATTCTCACTTGCAATACGATCTGCGCATTATCTAGGAATTGAGCGAATTTTGCGCCAGGGTTTCAGCGACGATGTACGTATGTATCTGTAAAGGCATTACCGACCGCCAGATCAAGGAAGCGGTCTACGATGGCTCCACTTCGGTAAAAGCCCTGCGCCGCCACCTCGGCGTCTCCTCCCAGTGCGGCCGCTGCGCCGAACTGACCCAGGAGATCATCGACGAGACCATGGCCGGCGGTGTGATCGCCGCGGCCAACAACGGGCTCTTTTATTCCGCGGGCTGAGGGCTCTTTTATTCCGCGGGCTGAGGGCTCTTTTATTCCGCGGGCTGAGGGCTCTTTTATTCCGCGGGCTGAGGGCTCCCCTACTCCACCGGCTGAAGGCCCCTTGTTTCCACCTGCCGATTGCCACCCGATGATCGGCTGCGTCTCCCCCCATCCCGTCTCCCCGGATCACTGGACTAAGCTGATGGCACTCCCGTGTCCGCCGCGCCAGTGGAATCATGAAACCGTATCTCGCACACCTGGGTGACCGACTGCGCTCCAGTTTCTGGGGGCTGCCGCTGTTGATGATTCTGCTGGCCGTGGCCCTGGCCAATATTCTGCGCCTGCTGGACACCTGGATAGACCCCGCCAGCCTGACCGGCCTGCAGTGGCTGCGCCTGGAGGATCCGGACAGCGCCCGCGCCCTGCTCTCGACCATCGCCGCTTCCACCATCACCGTCGCCGGCACCGTCTTCTCCATCACCGTGGTGGCCCTGACCCTGGCCGCCAACCAGTTCGGCCCGCGCCTGGTGCGCAACTTTATCCGCGACCGCGGCACCCAGGCGAGCCTGGGCATATTCCTCGCCACCTTCGTCTACGCGCTGATGACCATGCGCAGCATCGGCACCCTGGGCGACAGCGCCCGCAACTACGACCTGGCGGTGCAGGCCGCCCTGCTGCTGGCGCTGCTCAGCATCGGCTTCCTGGTCTACTTTATCCACAACGTCGCCCAGTCGATCCAGGTGGACAATATTGCCCACCGCATCAATCTCGAGTTTCACCGCGCCATAGAGCGCGAATACCCGGACACCCTGGAGGACGAATCCGGGGAACACTTCGACCCGGAGCGGCTGGAACTCGGCACCGGCTGGGTGGAAATTCCCACCGCCCGCAGTGGCTACCTGCAACTGGTCGACCGGCAGGCGCTAGTCGACCTGGCGGAGGAGTTCGATTGCTGCCTGCGGATCAGTTGCCACGCCGGCATCTACCTGCACCACTGGAGCAGTATCGGTCGCATCTACCAGCCACCGGAGGATTGCGGTGCACTGATCGAGGGCGTGCAGTCGGCACTGCAAATCGGTTCCCAGCCCACCTCGGAACAGGACATCGTCTATTCGGTGCGGCAACTTTCCCAGATTGCGGTGCGCGCCCTGTCCCCGGGAATCAACGATCCCTATACCGCCTATTCCTGTATCGATCGCCTGATTGAGGGGCTGGGCACGGTACTGCAGCGACCGGAACCGCCGAACTGCTTCAGTGGATCCGACGGGCGATTGCGCCTGGTCAGCCGCGAACTGGAATTCTCCCAATTGCTCGACGCGACCCTGGACGAAATCTGCGAGCACGGCCGCGGCAATGGCGTGGTTATGCGCCACCTGCTCAACACCCTGTCCAACCTGACCGACGTCTGCAACCGGGACAAGGACAAAGAGGCGCTGCGCAACTATCTGCAGCGCCTGGGAGAGGACTGCCAGATCTTTCTCAAGAGCCGCGCCGACCTATCGATCATCGAAGAAAAAATATCCGCGGCCCAACAAAAACTGGCGAACTAAAACAGAATCGTTTTCGTTTGGGTTTGCGGCCAAATTTGCGTTAAAGACTGTATTTTTCGTGTTTTGCGCAACGGAGCGATGCGCTTGACTTGCCGGTAACGGCGACGCAAACTCGACCCGATTTTGCAGCCGTGCCCCTACAATAAATCCGGGGACATTGAATCAGCGGCGAACTTTAGCGACCAACAATCAGGAACCCCTGCAGACATTTTTCTTACCGGCAGGGCCTCAGGAGCAAAAGCTATGAAAGGCGATCCCAAAGTCATCGAACATCTGAACAAGGTACTGGGCAACGAACTGGTGGCCATCAACCAGTACTTCCTGCATGCCCGCATGTACGACAACTGGGGCCTGAAAGAGCTGGGCAAACACGAGTACCACGAATCCATCGACGAAATGAAACACGCCGACTGGCTGATCGAGCGCATTCTTTTCCTCGAGGGTATTCCCAACCTGCAGCACCTGGGCAAACTGCTGATCGGCGAAGACACGGTGGAAATGCTCAAGTGCGACCTGAAACTCGAGCACAAAGCGATCCCCGACCTGCGCGATGCCATCGAATACTGCGAATCGGTGCGCGACTACGGCAGCCGCGAACTGCTGGAAAAAATCCTCGAGTCCGAAGAGGAACACGTGGACTGGCTGGAGACCCAGCTGGAACTGGTCGACAAGGTGGGCATCCAGAATTACCTGCAGTCGCAGATGGAAAAAGCCTCCGAGTAATAAATTACCCTGGCCCGCAGGGGCGAATCTTGTATTCGCCCTTGATCGTTGCCGGCACCTCCGTCGGGCGAACACAAGGTTCGCTCCTACAGACACCCATTAAAAAACCGCGGCAATTGCCGCGGTTTTTGTATCTGCGAAACGGCGATTTTTTACTCGTCGCCCTCGCTCTCGGCAGCCGCCTCGTCGACCAGCGTCTTCAGCTCGCCGTTCTCGTACATCTCCATGATGATGTCGCAGCCGCCGATCAGCTCACCCTTCACCCACAGCTGCGGGAAGGTAGGCCAGTTGGCGTATTTGGGCAGCTCGGCGCGGATATCCGGGTTGGACAGCACATCCACGTAGGCAAAGCGCTTGCCGCAGGCCATCAGCGCCTGGGAGGCGCGCATGGAAAAGCCGCACTGGGGTGCGTTGGGGCTGCCTTTCATGTAGAGCAGTATGGCGTTGTCGGCGATCTGCTGCTTGATGTTCTCCAGTGTATCCATAGGGATGACTAACCTCGGGTAGTGGAAGTGTTGGATGATTCCGGGCGCGGGGCGGTCGCGCGCTGGGCGGCATTGTAACCCAGTGGGGCGCCGGGTACTAAAAGCCGGAAGATCACTAGCGCGACATGCTTCTTATGTTAGTATTGCCGGCTTTCCCGGGGAAACTGCGGACCGGCACCTCCCACGCCGAATTTTCTGCGGTTTTCCCATTGTTCGGCCCGCGACAAGAGGAGACAGCAACGTGGCCACTCCCGCACTGATGCAGAATTACGGCGACAGAACCCTGACCCTGGTCCGGGGCGAGGGCAACTATGTGTGGGACGACGCCGGCCGACGATACCTGGACGCCGTCGCCGGCGTCGCCGTCTGCGGCCTGGGCCACTGCCACCCGGCGGTGACACAAGCACTGCACGACCAGGCGCGCACCCTGCTGCACGTCTCCAACCTGTACAACATCCCGGCCCAGGAGCAGCTGGCGGACAGGCTGGTGTTCCTGTCCGGCATGGACAATGTGTTCTTCTCCAACTCCGGTGCCGAGGCCAACGAGGCGGCCATCAAGCTGGCGCGCCGGCTCGGCAACGAGCGCGGCTACGCAGTGCCCAAGATCGTGGTCATGGAGGGCGCCTTCCACGGCCGCACCCTGGCCACCCTGACCGCCACCGGCAACGTGAAAATACAGCAGGGCTTTGCACCGCTGCCGGAGGGCTTCCTGCGCGTGCCCTTCGACGACGTGGCCGCCATCGAGAAGCTGGCCGCCGAGCACAGCGACATAGTCGCCATACTGGTGGAACCGGTGCAGGGCGAGGGCGGCATCAATGTGCCGGCAGCCGACTACCTGAACCGGCTGCGCGCGCTGTGCGACCGGCACGACTGGCTGCTGATGCTGGACGAGATACAGACCGCCAATGGCCGCAGCGGCAAGCTGTTCGCCTACCAGCACAATGACATACTCCCCGACGTGGTCACCACCGCCAAGGGGCTCGGCAACGGCGTGCCCATCGGCGCCTGCCTGGCCCGCGGCAAAGCGGCGCAACTGTTCACCGCCGGCAGCCACGGCTCCACCTTCGGCGGCAACCCGCTGGCCTGCCGCGCCGGCCTGGCGGTGCTGGAGACCCTGGAGAGCCAGTGGCTGATCGAGCGCGCGGAGAAACTCGGCGCCCGGCTGCTGCAGCAGCTGCGCCTGCAGCTGGACAACTGCGCAGCGGTGAAAGAGGTGCGCGGCCTGGGCCTGCTGGTCGGCATCGAGCTGGACCGCCCCTGCGCCGAACTGGTTGAACTGGCACGGGCCGAGGGCCTGCTGATCAATGTCACCGCCGGCAATGTGGTGCGCCTGCTGCCGCCCCTCACCCTGACCGACGGGGAGTGCAGCCAGATAGCGAACACCGTCAGCGCGCTGGTCCAACAATTCGCCCGGCGCGCGGCCTGATTTAGAGGAAACGACTTATGGCCATCCGACACTTTCTGACCCTGCTGGACCTGTCCAGGGAGGAGCTGAACGGCGTCATCGAGCGCGCTATCGAGTTGAAAGCGCTGCGCGCTCAGGGCATCTCCACCGAGCCCTTCCGCGACAGGGTACTGGGCATGATCTTCGAGAAGTCCTCCACCCGGACCCGGGTGTCCTTCGAGGCGGGCATGGCGCAGATGGGCGGTCACTCCCTCTTCCTGTCCCCGCGCGACACCCAACTGGGCCGCGGCGAGCCCGTCGAGGACAGCGCGCGGGTCATCTCGCGCATGGTGGACATGGTGATGATCCGCACCTTCGGACACAATGTGCTGGAGCGCTTCGCCGAGTACTCGCGGGTGCCGGTGATCAACGCCCTGTCCGACAGCTACCACCCCTGCCAGTTGCTGGCGGACATCCAGACCTACGTCGAGCACCGCGGCAGCCCGGCGGGCAAGGTGGTGGCCTGGGTCGGCGACGGCAACAACATGTGCCACTCCTATATCAACGCTGCGCGCCAATGCGACTTCGAGCTGCGCATCGCCTGCCCCGAGGGCTATGAACCGGATGAATCCATCGTCGCCACCGCCGGCGACCGGGTCAGCATAGTCCGCAGGCCGGAGGAAGCGGTGCGCGGCGCCGACTGGGTCGCCACCGACGTCTGGGCCTCCATGGGCCAGGAGACGGAGCAGCAGGAGCGCCTGCGCGCCTTCGACGGCTTCCTGGTCGACCACGAGCTGATGAGCCACGCCGCCTCCGATGCCATCTTCATGCACTGCCTGCCCGCCCACCGCGGCGAGGAAGTGAGCGGCGAGCTGCTGGAGGACGAAAACATCTCCGTGGTCTGGGACGAGGCGGAAAACCGCCTGCACGCGCAGAAGGCGCTGATGGAGTTCCTGCAGGAAAACAGCAGGTAGTTGCTCACTTTTTCATCTGTTATTTTTGCGCGCAACCACTTCAATCCGCACATTCGTCGTTCCGGCGCAGGCCGGAACCCAGGTACCACCAAACTGGATACCGGTACCGGATCAGGTCCGGCACAGGCTCTGCGCAGGTATGACGAATGCGCGATCGGGGAATTCGCGAGGGGTTATCCGTCACAATACTGAAACACTCCCCCTGTAGGAGCGGCGGGGCGGCCATCCGCCCATGGCCGCGATCGGACTCCGGTCAGACATTCACCAACGATTAAACAGGCGCCACCAAAACTGTCCATCCGAGTACCACTTTGCTCAAGGACTAGACAAACCGAAACGGTTATTGCCGTGGTTAATTTAGGGGCCGTTTACTATTAAAAAAAATTCTTAAAATCTCCACAGGATGAAATGGCCCTGTACAGCCTTTAACCACCCCCAGTAATGGCGGGAGCTGGCACGAAAGTGGCCACTGACGTTCACCGCCTACCCACAATTTATCCACAGACAATCACCGAGTTATCCGCCTTGAATTAGCCCCGCTAGCGCATTATCTTGTAGCGCAGTCGAGGGGCCACCCCAATATGTTGGGGTTCAACCCCAAAAGCACCCCTAGCCGACGGGGGCAGATTCCGACACAGCGCCGCCCCGAAACGGACCCAGAACCCGACACTCAAGCGGGCCCAGACGGACGGCGGCGCCATCAGTCAGGCACAGCTTTTCAAAGCGAACCAGAGGTAAACAGGCGGAACGGACTCTCCGCCACAGGCACTGGCCGGTACCGCCCGCGGCACCGGACCCAAAGCGGCCTGTTCCCATCCCGCACAGCGGGAAATTTGGGAAAACGATGGACCCGTTCCGCGCCACACCCTCCATTCGGGGGACGCTGTTCGAAAGTACAGAAAACGTACAGAAGCGGAAAAAACAACAGTACACACTTGTGGAGATCTTCATGCACACAGAGACAGGGCGCTCTCAATCCGTGCCTGCTGACAAAGCGGGCGCTTCCAGGGATCAGGCCAACGGCGGCACCACCCTCGCCGCCACCGCGCCGGGTCAGATTCGCGTTATCAAGCGCAACGGCACCGTAGTGCCCTACGACGACAGCAAGATCTCCGTCGCTGTCACCAAGGCGTTCCTCGCCGTCGAGGGCGGCACCGCCGCCGCCTCCAGCCGCATCCACGAGAAAGTGGGCGAGCTGGTCGCGCAGATCAGCGCCACCTTCAAGCGCCGCATGCCCTCCGGCGGCACCATTCACATCGAGGAAATCCAGGACCAGGTGGAACTGGCCCTGATGCGCGCCGGCGAGCACAAGATCGCCCGCGACTACGTGCTCTACCGCGAGGAGCACGCCCGCCTGCGCGCCGAGAAGGAAAAACAGCAGAAAGCCGCCCAGCCCGCCGACGCCCACCCGAGCATCCGCGTCAAGATGGAAGACGGCAGCCTGATCCCGCTGGACATGGAGCGCCTGCGCACCATCGTGGCCGAGGCCTGCGAGGGCCTGACCGACGTGGACGGCGATGCGATCCTGAATGAAGCGCTGAAGAACCTCTACGACGGCGTGTCCGAGGACGACATCAACACCGCGCTGGTGATCACCGCGCGCACCATGGTCGAACAGGAGCCCAACTACACCTACGCCACCTCCAGCCTGCTGCTCGACAAGCTGCGCGCCGAAGCCCTGCGCTTCCTCGGCGTGGCCGAGCGCGCCACCGCCCACGAGATGGAAAACCTCTACGCGACCGCCCTGCCCGCCTACGTGGAAAAGGGTATCGCGCTGGAACTGCTGGACCCGGCCCTGGCCACCTTCGACCTGGAAAAACTGGGTGCGGCCCTGAAGAGCGAGCGCGATCACCAGTTCACCTACCTGGGCCTGCAGACCCTGTACGACCGCTACTTCCTGCACAGCAACGACACCCGCTTCGAGCTGCCGCAGATCTTCTTCATGCGCGTCGCCATGGGCCTCGCCATCAACGAAGGCGACGGCAACAAGGATGAGAGAAACGAGCGCGCGATCGAGTTCTACAACCTGCTCTCCTCCTTCGACTACATGAGCTCCACGCCGACCCTGTTCAACGCCGGCACCCTGCGCCCGCAGCTGTCCTCCTGCTACCTGACCACGGTGCCGGACGACCTGCACGGCATCTACGGCGCCATCCAGGACAACGCCATGCTGTCCAAGTGGGCCGGCGGCCTCGGCAACGACTGGACCCCGGTGCGCAGCCTCGGCTCCTATATCAAGGGCACCAACGGCAAGTCCCAGGGCGTCGTGCCCTTCCTGAAAGTGGCCAACGACACCGCCGTGGCCGTGAACCAGGGCGGCAAGCGCAAGGGCGCCGTCTGCGCCTACCTGGAGACCTGGCACCTGGACATCGAGGAATTCCTCGAGCTGCGCAAGAACACCGGCGACGACCGCCGCCGCACCCACGACATGAACACCGCCAACTGGGTGCCGGACCTGTTCATGAAGCGCGTGTTCGAGGACAAGGAATGGACCCTCTTCTCCCCGGCGGACTGCCCGGACCTGCACGACCTCTACGGCACCGCCTTCGAGGAGCGCTACGAGCACTACGAGAAGCTGGTCGCCGAGGGCAAACTGAAGCTGCACAAGAAGATCCGCGCGGTGGACCTGTGGCGCAAGATGCTGGGCATGCTGTTCGAGACCGGCCACCCCTGGATCACCTTCAAGGACAGCTGCAACCTGCGCAGCCCGCAGCAGCACGTGGGCGTGGTGCACAGCTCCAATCTATGCACCGAGATCACCCTGAACACCAGGGCCAACGACGAGATCGCCGTGTGCAACCTGGGCTCCGTCAACCTGGCCCAGCACATAGGCGAGGACGGCAAACTGGACCAGGAAAAGCTGGCCCGCACCGTCAAGACCGCCGTGCGCATGCTCGATAACGTCATCGACATCAACTACTACTCGGTGGAGACAGCGCGCGCCTCCAACATGCGCCATCGCCCGGTGGGCCTGGGCCTGATGGGCTTCCAGGACGCCCTCTACAAGGCCGGCATCTCCTACGCCAGCGACGAGGCGGTGGCCTTCGCCGATACCTCCATGGAGGCCATCAGCTACCAGGCCATCTCCGCCTCCAGCGACCTGGCGGCCGAGCGCGGCAAGTACCAGAGCTACGACGGCTCCCTGTGGAGCAAGGGCATACTGCCGCTGGACTCCATCAAGGTACTGGCCGAGCAGCGCGGCGAGCAGTTCATCGAGCAGGACACCAGCTCCACCCTGGACTGGGACGGCCTGCGCGCGAAGGTGAAGAAGCAGGGCATGCGCAACTCCAACGTGATGGCCATAGCCCCGACCGCGACCATCGCCAATATCACCGGCGTATCCCAGTCCATCGAGCCCACTTACCAGAACCTGTACGTGAAATCGAACCTGTCCGGCGAGTTCACCGTGGTCAACCCCTACCTGGTGCACGACCTGAAGGATCGCGGCCTCTGGGACAAGGTGATGGTCAACGACCTGAAATACTACGAGGGTTCTGTACAGAAGATCGAGCGGGTGCCGGCGGACCTGAAAGCCAAGTACGCCACCGCCTTTGAAGTGGAGCCACGCTGGATCGTCGACGCCGCCAGCCGCCGCCAGAAGTGGATCGACCAGGCCCAGTCCCTGAACCTGTACATCGCCGGCGCCGACGGCAAGAAGCTGGACCTGACCTACCGCATGGCCTGGTACCGCGGCCTGAAGACCACCTACTACCTGCGCGCCCTGGCCGCCACCAGCACGGAGAAATCCACCGTGACCAGCGGCACCCTGAACGCGGTCAGCGCAGGCGGCAGCAACGGCGTCGCCGCGGCACCGGCACCGCAGGCCCCGGCTCAACAGGAACCGGCCCCGGCAGCAGTCCCCAAGGCCTGCTCCCTGGACGACCCGGACTGCGAGGCCTGCCAGTAAGAGCCCTATTCCCTCCCCTCTCCCGCTTGCGGGAGAGGGGCCGGGGGAGAGGGCCCGGGCCCAAGGCCCGAAAAAGAAAGAACTCTCGGGGGAGAGCGAAGCAACCGCACTAGCGGCCAAGACCATGCGCAGCGACCCCGGTCCACCCTGCCCTTTCAAACAAAGCGGCAGGGCCAAAAACCTGAACCTAAGGTAAGGGGGACCGGGTGTCGGCTGCGACCCAACGCACCCTGTAGGAGCCTGCCTGCAGGCGAAGGCCGAGTTATTTCCTTGGAGCCGAAGGCTCCACTCGGCAAGGCGGCGCAGCCGCCCCCGACGCAACCGCTCGCTACAGAGCCGCGTCGGAAAATTGACAACAGAAATCGAACTCACAAAGAAAAGACGGATCAAAGGGCCTACTATGCTGAGCTGGGACGACTTCGACACACAGCCCAAAAAAACGACCAAAGCCACCGAACCGCGACCGGCGCCGGAGACGCTACAGCAAGAAGTATCCGAACCGGCGGCCTCCTATAGTGCCCACAGCGCCAAAGAAGCCACCAGCGCTCCGGCGTCGCCCGCGGCCCAATCCAACGCTGCTCCTGCCTCCCCGGCAGTCGCAGCCGCGCGGGCCGCCGTAGCCGACATGGACCCGGCCCCGGGTCTGGAAGAACTGGAGATGGGCGCCGCCCGTATCCAGGTGGACGAAAAGCGCATCATCAACTGCCGCGCCGACCTCAACCAGCTGGTGCCCTTCAAGTACGACTGGGCCTGGCAGAAATACCTCGACGGCTGCGCCAACCACTGGATGCCGCAGGAAGTGAACATGAACAAGGACGTCTCCATGTGGAAGGACCCCGAAGGTCTGACCGCGGACGAGCGCCGTATCGTGGAATACTCCCTGGGCTACTTCTCCACCGCCGACAGCCTGGTGGCCAACAACCTGGTGCTGGCCATCTACCGCCATATCACCAACCCCGAGTGCCGCCAGTACCTGCTGCGCCAGTCCTTCGAGGAGGCCATCCACACCCACGCCTACCAGTACTGCGTGGAGTCCCTGGGCATGGACGAGGGCGAGGTCTTCAACATGTACCGCGAGGTACCCAGCGTGGCCAAGAAGGCCGCCTGGAGCCTCAAGCACACCCAGTCCATCGGCGACCCCAACTTCAAGACCGGCACCGTCGAGACCGACCAGGAACTGCTGCGCAACCTGATCGCCTTCTACGCCGTCACCGAAGGCATCTTCTTCTACTGCGGCTTCACCCAGATACTGTCCATGGGCCGCCGCAACAAGATGACCGGCGTCGCCGAGCAGTTCCAGTACATCCTGCGCGACGAGTCCATGCACCTGAACTTCGGCATCGACGTCATCAACCAGATCAAACTGGAAAACCCGCACCTGTGGACCGCGGAATTCCAGCAGGAAGTGACCCAGATGATCCTCGAGGGCATGGAACTGGAAGTGGCCTACGCCCGCGACACCATGCCCCGCGGCGTCCTCGGCATGAACGCGAACATGATGGAGGAATACCTCCACTTCATCGCCAACCGCCGCCTGACCCAGCTGGGCCTGAAAGAACAGTTCCCGGGCGCCCAGAACCCCTTCCCCTGGATGTCCGAGATTATGGACCTGCGCAAGGAGAAAAACTTCTTCGAGACGCGGGTGATCGAATACCAGACCGGTGGTGCGCTTCAGTGGTAAGAGGAACAACCAAGAAGCCATAAAGCAGGGATACAACTACAACAAGTAGTCGCTCACAGGAAGAGAGGTATTGAGAGTGGATGTATCGCGAGGTACATCCGCTTTTTTTATTTGCCCGCTAGGGAAAATGACCTTAGAAACCCTTCGTACTTGAGATGTAAAAATACAAAAAATCAGCCTACCAATTGCATTCTAGGGAATAAGTTATGGATACAAAAAGAAGAATGAAGAGAGCATTGAGTGCTGTTGAGGATGCGATCAACGCACTCAGGCGTGCTAGAGGGCGATCAGCTGAGGGGCGCTCCGACATAGATCGCGCACTTCGAGAGCTAGATGGTGCAGAAACTGATATTCGACGCGCAATTAGGGAATTGCCAGCCAACTAAGCCTAGCAAGATAATACGGCAACCTGGGACAGGGACCTCAGCTCCGCCCCTAGCCACAGCATTAGGCAATTAAAGCTATTGATAAAAAAGGAGAACCTCATGGCTTTTCTTCCACAAACTCTGGAACAGCTAGCTTGTACCGGAGCAAATATTGATATCGCTAGTGATGCAAAGTATATGCCTCAGACTTTGGAAAACATTGTCCGTCTCGCAGCAGCAAATGGGGGACACGTTACCATCAATGCTACCGGCTATTTACCTCAAACTCTTGCGGACCTGGCACGTCTTGGAGGCTCTAGTATTACTTTCCGCTTATAGCAGCCCTAACAACCAAAGGCGGATCACACCGATTCATAACGGGCCTGTGCGGAACGGCCCAGGCTGCGCTGTGCCACCCCTTCTATTAGCTTAAATGATTAATTCGGAGAAAATAATTAATGGCTGACCCAAGAAAGCAACTGGCAACAAAATACAAACTCGACAATAGGTATGCCAACTTTGGGGAAACTATTAGAAAAATAACCGTTAAAGGCTTTCGTGGTATAAACGGCCTTGATGTCGAGATGAACTATCCGATACTCGCAATCTCGGGCATGAATGGCGCAGGAAAAAGTACAATTGGACAAATATGCCTTAGTGGCTATAAAAAGCCAGAAGATGCGGAACAAGGCTACAAAAGATATTACGTGAGAGACTTCTTTCCAGCATCCGCTGCCGACCCGAATCCATTCACTCCAGATGCTAGCGTGCTATTTCTTTATGAGACAGCGGATAAAGATACACTTCAAGAACTAACTGTTAAACGAAACGAAAAGGAGTGGAGCGGCTATAAACGCCAGCCACATCGCAAGTGCTTTTATATTGGATTTACTGTCTACATCCCAAAGGTCGAGCGAAAAGATTTGAGCATCTATAAGGGAAGTTCATTTGCACTTACTGAACGACGCGAAATCCCCGATGATACAAAAATAAAAGTTGGGCGAATACTGGGACAGCAATATGATGAGCTGCATTTTCAAGGAATTAGACACGGCAAGAAAAAAGCAGAATTAGGAATAGCCTCTCGTTATGGCGCAAGTTACTCCGAAAACAACATGGGATTTGGCGAAGGCCGAACCTTCTATATGGTAGATCTTCTAGAAAGAGCTCCTGACAATAGCTTGTTTGTCATTGAAGAACCAGAAACATCACTGCATGAACATGCAGAGTATGAGCTGGCAAAATACTTAATTGATGTCTGCAATCGCAAGCACCATCAGATAATATTTACCACACACTCTGATCGAATGCTGAAAGCAATGCCTTCTGAAGCTAGATTAATGCTCTATCGAGATCACAACGGAGTTAGTAGCTTTGAAGGCCTTTCTTCTACTAGGGCAAGATCAATGCTTTCTCTTGGAGAGCAAAAAGAACTGATAATATTTGTCGAAGATGATTTCGCAGCCTCACTGCTAACAGAGATGATTCGACGTGCTGATCATTCATTATTAAATGCAATTAATATCGAGCCCATTGGCGACACCAACGCTGTTCGCAATGCAGTTAGACTCATGGACCAATTAGGGAAAAATAGTCTCGCGGTTCGGGATGCAGACACAGGCCAAAATGTTAAGGAAAAACTATATTCATTCCCTGGAACAATGCCACCCGAAAGAGAGATTTATCAAAATCCATCTGTAAAGCAAATGATTCTGGATAACTTTGGCGTAGATGTCGACAATACACTGGCACTACGTGATGTAACAGATCATCACCATTTCACAAAATGTCTTGCACAGGAATCCGTATCAAATAGTGATTATTTCAGGACTGTTTCCATAAAGTGTTATCTCGATGACATAGGTGAAGACGCATTCCATGAACTTGTTGACGCAATAAAAGGCAACGCCTGATCCATATATGAGAAAAATGGGGCCAGATCAATTTTATAGCACAATTTTGTTTGGGCGAAATTCATGCGAAGTATTGAGCTGACCACATTTATTAAAATAATCAACCCCCCATAATTAATATACCAACCATCATCAATCTGAAATGCGAACTAATTGATCAAATATAGGAGATAAAATTGAGTATAACGGCATCCGGAGGAGAAATAATCGTTGAATTTGAAGTCAATTCAGTTAGTGGAAGTCCGGGCATTGGAGGACACCTTCTGAAAATATCCCTAAATTACGTTATGCCAGCCAGGGAAAAGGAACTCATCTTCCAGAACACAATTGCTAAAATTTTTATCGGAAAAGACAAAGTATATCTCGGAACAGCTTTTCCCGAGCTGCCAAAAACATTCAAAGCAACTACACATCAACAGAGAGGCGGGTTACTTTATGAAGTGTTGCTATCAAAAGACACTATAGAAGAAATTGAAAAAATAAGATTAGGTGACGACTTAGAATTTACAATTGAAGTTTTGGGAGAATATATCGACGAATTCAATCAAATTTGCACCTCTGATCGTATTTCATACCAAGCAAATCAAAAAGAATGGATAAACTCCTTGAGATCTATGGATTTTAAAGGCGGGCTAGTTTTCGAACTACCTATGGATATACATCCTTCTGAAGAGGTAAAAGCAGCACTAATAGCCATCGATAAAGCCAAGAAGCACTTGCATTATGGCAACTACGAAGATGTGGTAGCAAAGTGCAGAATATCATTAGAAAGAATCATTTCTGAATGGAAGAGTACAAGCAAGATCAATGAGCCATTCAATAAAAACAGAAAGGAAATGACAAAGGAGCAAAGATTTTATAACGCAATCAAACAAATCATGCATATAACTCATCTGGCACACCATCCGGACGAAAACTCTGATTATGTACCCTTTACGAGGAGTGAAGCAGTATTTGTCCTAGGAGCTACTATCTCCGCAGTTTCAAGTTATACAGAAAACAAGGGCAAACAATTAATTGAGTTAGAAAGTGCATAATTGAATTAATGTGATAAGATCAACATTATGGCACCACAATCAACCAAGAAAAAATATTAGCTCATCGTGATAGGGACAG
Organism: Microbulbifer sp. SE14; assembly: GCF_059834885.1. Lineage (NCBI taxonomy): Bacteria > Pseudomonadati > Pseudomonadota > Gammaproteobacteria > Cellvibrionales > Microbulbiferaceae > Microbulbifer > Microbulbifer sp. SE14. The sequence continues at coordinate 159,263 of NZ_JCBAJA010000001.1, forward strand.
ACCAATATCCGGGTATTGAATATCAGTCGAAATTTAATGGATTTCAATATGAAGGAAAAATATCTTAATAAGAACGATGCATATTTCTTCTTCCCGCTCGGGATACTTATATCATCAATGATGTGGTTTTTGGAGAATATCAATTTACCTCCCCAAATGGAAAGAAATTTTTTCTTAAGCTTGCTTACTGACCACATACCATTAGGCAGTATTTTCTCGCTCTTTATTTTTATTGTCCTATTAACCCTATTACGAACAACAGTTAGATACAAGAAAGCCAACGAGTTTATTAATAGAATTAATTCACACCTATCCTTAAGGATATTTCAGTTTTCTTCCCCTGCCTTTTTTCTACTTTTAGGATTCTCCACACCAATTTTTATCGCATCAATCATCGGGACCCATGGGGTAAAATTCACACATTTCGTAGTATTTCTAGTGGCTGCATTCTTATTAATTTCAATCTCCTACCTATCTCACCAAATCGCCAATAAAGATCTTTTCTTTTGTAAATCAAGCACCTCTCTAGTTCTTATATTTCTAATAATTACAGCTTTAATAGTAGTGTCGTATTTGGATAAGAGCCCTAAAAAATTGGATCTCCGAGTAGATTTAGAAAACTATAATAAATTAATGATTCTATCACGTTCTGAGAATATTTCTGTAGAAGATTTTTCAGAGAAAATTATCCTAGAACACCTCAAGAACGATTCAACAGAAGTTAAAGTTGAGAAAATCAATAATGAATAAATGGGATCAGATCAACATTTAGGCGCTGAATCCCCAAATCTAATAGATGTCAAAACTTTGACCTGACCCCATTCACTCCCATATCTCGGCTTATTGCGCGTTACACGGACGTTTTCTTTGCCAGAAATATGGTATGCCGCGCACCCTTGCCGGGGCGCTCGCGCACTGTCTTGACCTCGACGTCAAAGCCGGTCTTCTGCAGCCTGTGAACATACATGCTGTCGGGCCCCGCCGACCACACCGCTAACATACCGCCTGGCGTCAGGCAGTCGTAGATACAGCTGGTGCCATCGAGGGAGTAGAGCCAGTTGTTGTCGCTGTGGGTCAGCCCCTCGGGGCCGTTGTCGACATCCAGCAGCACGGCGTCATAGTCGCCATCGTGCCTTTCCAGCAGCTCACGCACATCGCCGATATGCACGGCGCAACGGCTGTCGTCCAGTGGCCGGTCGGCGCAGGCCCCCAGTGCCCCGCGGTTCCACTCCACCACTTCGGGGATCAGGTCGGCAACGATGACCTCTGCATCGGGCGGCAGTACCTCCAGGGCGGCGGCCAGCGTGTAACCCATACCCATGCCGCCCACGACCACACGGGCGCCCTTGTGCTTCTTCAGGTGGGCACAGCCCAGCAGCGATAGCTCCCGCTCGCTGTTAAAGCGGCGGCTGTTCATCAGTTCACCGCGGGGGCCGCTCAGGGAGATGGAGAACTCCTGGTCGCGCTGGCGCAGCTTGAGTATGCCGCCGCCGTTGGGAATCTGGGCGGTGCCGAGTTCGATCCAGGGTTTCATGGCGTGTGCTCGTTGTGGGACTGTGGAGATAAGGCGAGCAATATAACATAAAGCCCCGCCATATTGGTTAGCGATAGAAAGGACACCCACAAGTTAAGAATGCCATTCGGGTCAGGCCTTACATTCCACAAATAAGGCATAAGATTTAGCCCTACTCGAAACAGAGCAAGACTTAAATAATCTTTTTTGTTACGATTTATCAAGGGATATAGATTATTGAAATATATTCAAATAGCCAACTCTGAACTTATAGGGCGGGCTATAACGATAGGGAGTATCGAATAGAACATGGAAACGGAAAAATACGTCCATCAATTCAGAACGATGGATGATCTCCGGGAGATCATCCAGGAATTCGAAGGAGCTTTGGCAAGACCGACAACAGGCTCCAGCCACCCCACTCTATACCGAGAATGCGATGTGCCAGAAGGAGATCGGCTTGTCCAGGGAATAAGAGTAAAGGATTGGCTACTCTCGGAAGACCATCAATGGGTTTTACCACACAACCAGATGGGACTATCCTTTTCGTCGACCTGGCAACACCTCAAGGGTGTACACAAGCTGAAGCAGAAGTACAATCCCGGGACACCCATCCACGTATACTGGGTCCTAGAGAAAGCCGATATTCCGCGGGGACTGGCATTTGAGCCGGACCGTAAAAAGAAGGGGCATTACCTTCTAACTGCGACTGAAAGAATGACAGTCTACCAACTAGTAGATAAGCTGAAATGGATTGCCGATCGCATGTCGGTAATCAAGGATGCAAGGGATGCGATAGCATGATCGAATACCAATACAGCGAAGAGAAAACTGTTGCCCTTTACTTCTCTGATCTCCTGGATGATACCCTGTCGAAGGAGATCTTAACCAAGGGCTTTGTCACCTCGAAAGAAGAAGCCATTCATTTGAGCAGGTTCTTCTGGGCTATGGTCAACAAGTCTGCTGAAGAGAAGGTTACTTTACCCTGCGAGGGAAGCCCCCAGTACTGGACCGAGAAGCTCTACAATTCACTTGGTGGCTACCTTGAACGCGCAGGGTATGAGGACCAGTGGAACGAAGAGGTCGATAAAGCATAGGGAGAGGATTTAAATTACAACCTCTGCATATTACCGCGAAATGAAAACACTGCGGCCCTAGCCCAGCGAAACCTCGCCGTCAGGCAGTGGCGCGCCGTCTGCGGCCTTTTCCGCCCCCTCCTCCGGCGCGACCAGGCTGACGATCTGCCAGTCGGCCTCGAGTTCAAATTCGTGCGAGATGGTACAGATATGGATTTTCCCCTGCGGGTCCAGCGCATAGAGCCGCGTGGCGCGGTTGCCGTAGGTTTCCCGGTAATCCTCGATGGTGAAAGCCTCCGTAAGGCGCGTGGTCCTGATAGTCGCCCCTTTCGCCACCAGGCTGGCGAGGCGGCCGTAGGTGGCGCTCTCGGAAAACAGTGCCAGTTTTTTCGCGTATTCCTCCGACACCCGGTGGCTGGCCCGCCCCTCCTGCGCGCCCTGGCTCAGGCCGAGCACCGAGCCACTGCCGAGCAAATGCTCGAAGTGATAGGTCACCAGCGGGTTGAGCTGCTTGTAGGGCGACAGCACCAGCACCTTGCCAACCGTGGAAAGATCCAGGGTCAGGCTGGCATGCTCCGAGACCGGGTTGCCGTAGTAAGTGGGGATACCTTCCATACGCGCCTCGCTGATGGCGTCCCAGTTGGTATCCGCGATGATGACGGGAACGCCCTTATCCATCAGGTCTTTTGCCAGCATCCGCGCGAACTTGTTGGCACCGAATATAAGGTAACCGTTGGGATAGGGTGCGCGCACGCCCAGCAGTTTGGCGATGGTCTTGGAGGTCAGGCTCTGCAGGACGACGGTGGCGATGATCACCAGAAACACCATCGGCACCAGCAGTTCGGAATTTGCCAGCCCGAACGACTCCAGTTTCAGCGCAAACAGGGCGGACACCGCGGCGGCCACTATGCCCCGCGGTGCAATCCAGCTGAGCATCGCCAGCTCGCGCCAGTTCAATCCCGACCCGGGTGAGGACAGGAACACGGACAACGGCCTGGCGACAAACATGATGGCCGCCAACACCAGTAGCGCTCCCCAGCCCAGCTGCACCAGCGTTGACAACTCCACCCGCGCTGCCAGCAGGATAAACAGTGCCGAGATCAGCAGCACACTGAGGGTTTCCTTGAACTCGAGGATATCGTCGACATCCAGGCCCTTCATGTTCGCCATCCAGATCCCCATCACGGTCACCGTGAGCAGGCCGGATTCGTGGGACATCAGGTCGGAGGTGGCGTAGGCACCGAGCATCAGGGTGAGTACCGCGGTGTTGCGCAGGTAGTGGGGTACCCAGTTGTTCCTGAGCAGCGTGCCGAGCAGATACCCCATCGAGGAGCCGAGCCCGAAGCCGATGGCCACGACTTTCAGCAAAAGCACCAGCGTATGCTCGAATGGACTTTGCGCAGCGACAACATACTCGTACACCAGCACCGCAAGCAGCGCGCCGATCGGGTCTATCACAATGCCCTCCCAGCGCAGGATATTGGAGATACGCGTATTGGGGCGCACCGAACGCAACATGGGGACTATGACCGTCGGCCCGGTAACCGTGACAATGGCACCAAAGAGCGCGGCCAGTTGCATGGGCATGCCGAGCACATAGTAGGCGGCGGGCGTGGCGACCAGCCAGGTCACCGCGGCACCCAGCGTACACAGATTGCGCACCATGGTGCCGTGCCCGGCGAGGTCGGAGAGCTTGAGGGTCAGCGCCCCTTCAAACAGGATAATCGCGACCGCCAGCGAAACGAGCGGGAACAGCAGGTCGCCGAACAGGGCATCGGGGTCGAGCACACCGGTCATGGGCCCGAGGGCGAGCCCGGCCAGAAGCAGGGGCAGGATCGCCGGCAACTTGAGCCTGAACGCAAGGTACTGGCACGCAATCGAGACGATGCCAACCATCACCAACAGGGCCATTGGGTTCGAGATGATCTGTTCCATAGTGACGACTAGCCGATTGCTATATGTACTGGAGCGCGAGCGTATAAGTTTGTGAATCGTCCCGGAAATTTACTGACTCGGGCATAGTAGCATGTGGCATCCACCGGCCGCCTCCCCCTGCCTGCCACTGCGCTCACCCACGCCGTGCAGCTTGTCGTGGGCACAGGTACCAATGCCCTGTAAACTTGTCTTTTGCCGCCGGCCCCCAGTGGGCCCCGGCCTTTTTTCAGCCTCTTTGTCGGAGTCACCATGAGTCAGTCTGATCGTCGTTCCTGGCTGGACCAGTTACCCCCGGCCTTCCAGGCCTATCGCAATGGCCGCAGACTGGACGAGGTGGAGTGTATCGTTCCCGACCTGAACGGCATGTCCCGCGGCAAGGCGATGCCGCTGAAAAATTTCTCACCGGACAAACCGATCTTCCTGCCGATCTCCATTTTCTACCAGACCATCACCGGCCAGGATGTGGAAATGGACATAGTGAACCAGTGGGCCGAGAGCGATATGGTGCTTGTGCCGGATATGTCGACGGCGATGGCGGCGCCCTGGGCGAAGCAGCCGACGCTGCAGATCATCCACGACCTGCAGGATTTCGAGGGCAGGCCTGTTTCCTGTGCGCCGAGGAATATCCTCAAGCACGTCATCGGCCTGTATGAGCAGCGGGGCTGGAAGCCCGTTGTTGCGCCCGAACTGGAGTTCTACCTGACCAAACCGAATGTCGACCCCAACGAGCCGATACAGCCACCCGTCGGCCGCAGCGGGCGATCCGGCACGGCGCTGCAATCCTACTCGATGTCTGCCGTCGATGAATACGGCCCGGTGATCGATACCATTTACGATTATGCGGAGGCCGCCGGCCTGCATATCGACTCGGTGATCCAGGAGGATGGCGCCGGCCAGGTGGAGTTCAACCTCACCCACGGCGACCCGCTGTTACTGGCCGACCAGGTGTTCTACTTCAAGCGCATCATCAAGGAAGCGGCGCTGAACAACGGTATGTTCGCCACCTTTATGGCCAAGCCCATGCGCGACCAGCCCGGCAGCGCCATGCATGTGCACCAGAGCGTGGTGGACATCGCCAGCGGGCAGAACATTTTCTCCAACGACCGCGGCAATGCGACCGACCTGTTCCGCTACTTTATCGGCGGCACCCAGAAACACCTGATTGAGGTGATGCCGTTTATTGCACCGAACGTCAACTCCTACCGGCGCTTTGAATCGGCGGCCAACTCCAGCGCGCCGACCAACCTCGCCTGGGGCTACGACAACCGGGCCACGGGTTTGCGAGTGCCACACTCCGGGGCCCAGGACCGCCGCCTGGAGAACCGCGTGATCGGCGTGGATACCAATCCGTATCTGTCGATCGCCGCGAGCCTGACCTGCGGATACCTGGGGATGGTGAACAAAATTGAACCGGGGGCGCCGGCAGAGGGTGAGCTGGATGACGAACAGCAGGCCCAGTCCTACATCCCCACCACCTTCGACGAGGCGCTGCGTATCTTTGCAGGTGCCGACGAGATTCATCGGACGCTCGGCAAGGACTTCTGCCGGCTGTATGCGGAAGTCAAAAAGGAAGAGCTGCGCCAGTTCCATCGGGAAATCTCGCCATGGGAACGGGAGCACCTGTTGCTGAGTGTGTAGGGTGTTAGCGGGTGCCCGTTGATGGGCGCGCGTGCGCATGGCAGGATGGATTTGCCCTGAACAGCAAGCGGGCGCTATCTGGCCCAGCATCTATACTTGCGCACGCATATCCTGCCATACCGCATGCCACACAATCTGGAGGGCGACGTAATCATGGAAGGCATCCTCGGGTTACTGATCCTAATTTTGGATATCTACGCCATCATCAAGATCCTGCAAAGCTCAGCCTCAGGGCTCAGGAAGCTGATCTGGGTGCTTGTCGTGCTGATATTGCCGGTTATCGGCCTGATTGCCTGGTTTCTCGCCGGTCCGGGAGGCAGGAGCGGCTGAACCTCCGCCAGTCGACACCCACGCCACCGGGTAGTTGACAGAATATCCGGCACCAAGCCATGCCCCGGCCGTCACCGCCTGCGGAGCCATTCTGCGTTTTGACGTGCCATCCCCTGAACCTGGCCGAATCCCCTCCATCCAGCGCCAGTACACTAACTCGGCACTAGGATATTCAGCCGGCATTCAGGTCAAAAACTGTACTTTAGGAGCGTTTACTGACTACCGGATTCGTGGAAAGAAGCCCCTAAAAAACAGGCAGTTGCACCGGCCCCTTGGCCGGCTCTCGTGGGACAACCGGTACCAGGCTTCGACCAACCTGACTCCAGGCCCACAATAAGATCCTATGAACACGAAACTGCTGTTGATCCCAATCGTTTTCCTGACGGCCGCGACAGCAGGTTGCAGTCTTGCCCCATACAGGCAAGCTCCCAAAGAAAGCATTCCGCCGAGCGTACAGGAACCCGTCCGTGCAAGTACAAAGCCGGTAAAGGAAAGGATCTACGCCCAATATCGGGAATGGAAAGGCACCAGCTATTCACTGGGTGGCCTGAGCAAGCGGGGCATCGACTGCTCCGGGCTGGTTTACACGACTTACCGCGATCACTTTGGCATTGAACTTCCCCGCACCACCAGGTACCAGTCCCAGGTCGGCAAAGCCGTCAGGCGCAACCAACTGCGTGCCGGTGACCTGGTTTTCTTCAAAACCGGCCGTAAAGTCAGGCATGTGGGTATCTATATCGAGGACAACAAGTTTTTCCATGCTTCAACAAAACACGGCGTAACAATTTCGAGGCTGAGCGATTACTATTGGAGGGACAAATATTGGCATGCGAGAAGAGTGGACCTGGATGCCTATCCTGGTCCACCGAGGAAATAGCCCCGCTAACCCGGCTATCAATGCATCAAGGCGTTCCGTCTCCAACCCTGCCCCTGCCTCTACCCACAAGCAAAAGAACAGCAATAAACGATGAACGATAAAGACCTGGAGGCCATACTGGGCCTGAGTACCGAAGATCGCTATGAGTATTTCCTGGACCTCGTTGGTGAGGAAAGAGAGGTCTGGATACTGGTCAACAGCCAGGAACACTTTCTAAAGTTACATTCAGACGAACACGGCGGCTTCGAATACCTTCCGGTCTGGCCCGCCTCGGAGTTTGCCGCGGCCTATGCCAGCGACGACACCGACCTCAAGCCCAGGTGCATCCCCCTGCCCCAATTCCTGAAGAAATGGCTTCCGGGGCTGGACAAAGACGGTATCGAGATCGGGATATTCCCGGGCCCGGACAAGAGTGTGTGGGTCACCGAGCCTTCAGACCTGGAGCAGGACTTGCGCGAGGAGCTATCCCGCTTCTGAGCGCATAGAGTACGCGACCGAATGAGCAGTTGCCGGATGCCGGAAACAGTGGAGGTCACAGCGGAAAGAAGCGGCAACCCGGCCGCTTCTCCGCAAAGGTTCTGGTCCCCCTCCCCTTACCCAAGGTGGCAGCACTCTAACAAAGGCACGAGAGACTAGTGGGAAAGCACCGCTCTCTGCACCACTTCCCGCTCCCTGCCGACGGACATACCACACAGCCAGCGCAAAGCATCCACCCGCCGGATCACCCCGTAGCCGCCGATACAGCCCGCAACCGTCAGCGCCAGCAACAGAGTCGCCTCGAGTCCGATCGGCAGCGCATAGGGCTTCAGCCACCAGGCGAAGACGATAATCAGCGTCTGGTGCAAAATGTACCAGGGCAGTATCGCCGGGTTGCTGTAGCGCAGTACCGGGCTCGGGCGGTTGAGGTGGAAGCCGGCAAAGCCCACCACACAGAATATCCACGCCCAGTGGTTCAGAGCCATCACGGCGCCGACCAGCAGCCGCAGGCCCAGGTGCGCCTCGAAAGCCGTATCGAGTGCCGGGAAGGCGCCGTTGCGCTCCGCCAGTATCAGCAGGTAGCAGGCGACGGCCAGGCAGAGGAAGACCCGGTGCCGGTCGATCACAAACTGCCACCAGCGCGGCTGCAGGGCGAACAGATAGCCGAACACAAACACCAGCAGGTAGCGCCCGTGGTTGTACCAGTCGTCCAGCAGCGCGTGGGTCGACGGGAAGCGGGCGCGCAGGAACAGCCACACCAGCATCAGGGCGAGCACCACCGCGACTATGGCCGCGAGCGGCGGCAGCCGCTGGAAGCCCCTGCCCTGCACCAGCCGGTTCAGGGGTTTGCGCAGCAACAACAGCAGCAGGCTGTACAGCCACAGGTAGGGCAGGAACCAGAGGTGGTTCCAGGTCAGCAGGCCTATGGGTGTATGGTGTTCGGTCAGCAGGTCGGTGCGCGGGTTGACGTACTGGGCCCAGAAGCGGAAGTAGCCCGGTTCAATCAGGCCCTGGCTGAGCGCCTCGATATACACCTGCGGTACCACTATGACGAACATGCCGAACAGCAGCGGTACTACTAAACGCCGGGTGCGCAGCCGGGCCAGGTGCAGGCTGTTTGGGGAGCCTTCGCCCCGCCGCTGTGCCAGGGCCAGCGCCATCGCCGAGATGAAGAACAGCAGCGACATGCGCCAGGGCGAGGTCAGCATCATCAGGTTCTGCAGCCACACCGAAGTCTGCTCACTCTTGATGTGCCAGCCCCAGTCGGCCACATAGTACATACCCAGGTGGTACAGAATCAGTACCGCGAATGCCTGGGTGCGCAGCCAGTCGATATCGTATCGACGCTCCGTGCCGGCTTGTGTCATGATCTTGCTCCGTCGGTTTGTGTTTTGGCGGCATTCTGGCAAAGCAGCGGCCGGCGGGGCGCAAAAGAGGCCATCCCGCCCTGACCCGGGGACAAGCGGTGGCACAGCGGGACGAAAACAGGCCGGAAACCGGGAGCAGTGGCAGTAGCGGCATGACCAGCGAGCATAAGAACCAGGCGATACCCCAGTCGGCACCGCCGCTCACACAGTGGATCGAGCGGTTTGACCGGCACCGCACGCTGTATATCTACCTGGCGCTGGCCGTCTATCTATTCACCAATAACACCATCAACGCACTTTCCGTCTGGGCAGAACACAATCGCGGCGGCGCGGCCGATATCCAGCTGTGGGAACCCTTCGCCTGGGAGTACACCAGTGCGCTGAGCACGCTGCTCCTGTTTCCGTTCCTGGCCTTCGCCTTCCGCCGCAACCCGCCGCGTTTGACCCGCGTCGGCCGGCAACTCGGCTGGCACCTTGTAGCCACCCTGCTCTTTGCCGCGGCCCATGTATCCCTGATGGTTGCCATGCGCGAGCTGGTCTACACCTTCGACGGAGGCAACTACAACTTCGGCCCCTGGCTGCGGGAGTTCTGGTACGAGTACCGCAAGGATGCCTGGGGCTACGCGCTCTTCTTCTGCCTCTACCATCTATTCCGGCTGACCCACGGCCGCCTGAAGGGCGAAGCCAGCCTGATCGCGGAGCACGAGCCGGTGGCCGGTACGCCCACCGGACAGGCGGTACCGGAACACTTCCTGGTCAAGAAGCTCGACAAGGAGTTCCTGGTGCGGGTGGCGGATATCGAGTGGGTCGAAGCGGCCGGCAACTATGTCAACCTGCACAGCCGCGGGCGCATCTACCCGCTGCGGGGCACCCTGACCAGCATTGCCGAGCGCCTGGCCCCGGCCGGCTTCAGCCGAATTCACCGGGGGCTGGTGGTCAACCACAGCGCCATTGAACATATCAGCATCCAGTCCAGCGGCGATGGCGAGGTGCAGCTGCACAGCGGCAAGCTGCTGAACCTCTCGCGCCGATACCGGGATGCCTTCAAGCAGGCCCTGGCCTGATCGCCGCGGGTATGAGAATCACCCTGCTGACCCACCGGCGCGAGCTGGATCGCAAGACCAACACCGGCGCGCTGGCCCTGGCGCATTGCGGGAACATCGTCGAACGGGTGGTCTGGGAGCGCCGCAACCCGGATCCGGCACTGCTGGAAGCCATCGAGCGGGGGGAAGCGGCACTGGTATATCCCGGCGGGGATTCAACCTCCGCCCGGCCGGAGGATTTCGCGCAGCTGATACTGATCGACGCCACCTGGCAGGAAGCGCGGAAGATCTACAACCACAGCCCCTACCTGCAGGCGGCGCCGCGGGCGGCGCTGGCAGCGGATAGTGCCTCCAGCTACCGCCTGCGGCGCAACCAGCCGGACGGCGGCCTGTGTACCGCCGAGTGCGCGATCGAGATACTGCGCCAACACGGCGAGGATCTTGCGGCCGACCGGCTGGAGGCTGCCTTTATACAGTTCAACCGGGGCCCACAAGCCCGCAGCTGACTAGTGTCCAGACAGCTATTCACCTGAAAACTGCACCCTGTACAATGTCGGCAATACCAATAAAAAAGCGAGCAGACCATGCGAATCAAAATAGCGCTCATGTTGCTACTTGCCGCCACCCCGATTGCCCAGGCGAAAGAACTGGCGATCACCTTCGATGATTCCCCCAGGCGAGCAGACGGCTATTTTGGCGGTCCCACGCGGGCCAAAACGCTTCTGGCGGAACTGGAGAGGCACAATATCCCCCAGGTGGCCTTTTTCTCGGTGAGCCAGAAACTGGACAAGGAGGGCACACAGCGGCTCCAGACTTACAGCGATGCGGGCCATATCATCGCCAACCACACCCATTCCCACCCCGACTTCAACCAGCTGAGCCTGCAGGAATATACCGATAACGTCGGCAAAGCCGACGAACTGCTGAGCGGCTTCCCGACCTTTAAGAAGTGGTTCCGCTTCCCCTACCTGCGAGAGGGCGATACCGCCGCCAAACGGGATGGCATGCGGGCCTATCTGAAAGAAAACGGCTACATCAATGCCTATATCACCCTCAACAACTACGACTGGTATATCGAAACCCTGTTCCAGGAGGCCGTCGGCAAGGGCATCGATGTCGACCTGGAGAAGCTGAAGGGTTTCTATATCGACGTGGTCAGCGAGGGCATAGGGCACTTCGACCAACTGGCGGTAACCCACACCGGGCGCTCCCCAAAGCATGTGCTCCTGTTGCACGAGATGGATATTACGGCGCTGTTCGTGGGCGACCTGGCCGAAGCACTCAGGGCAAAGGGCTGGAAGATCATCCCACCGGAAGAAGCCTATACGGACGATATCGCCGGCTACCAGACGCAACGGGTGCTGAAGTACAACCCGGGCCGGGTGGGTGAAATCGCCCGCGACAAGGGACAGAAATCCGGTCTCTGGCACAAGACCCTGGATGAAGACTACCTACGCGAGCGCTTCAATGCCGAGGTGCTGGGACAGAAAGCAGGCTAGTACCTTATTCACGCTCTCACTGTTTGACCGGCACGGAGTCCCAAAAATGGAATTTATCATTCTCCTGATCGTGGTACTGGCCGTCCTGGTACTGCCACTGAAAATGGCTGCCGCCATGCTGGGCGCGCGCAATACCGGCGCCTTCTACTGCCTCTTCGCGCTTCTGCTGGCGGTCATCATCCAGCGCGTTGTTGGCGGCATGATTCCCGGCGTGACCGAGGAATACGGTATGCTGATCACCATCCCCCTGGCGGCCGTCGCCTATATGCTGGTATTGGGCACAGGCTTCCTGAAAGCCATACTGATCGCCATAGTCCAGGGATTGATCCTGATCGGCGCCACGCTGTTGTTGGGCGGCTTTCTCGCGGCGGTTTAGCCGGGCTGTCTTTCGTCGGCAGGTGCTCAATCAAATGAGAACCCCACCCTTTGTTCAAGGAGAGTTCATTGAAAAAATTGCTCGTACTCCTGCTTTCAGCCTGGTCGATAGCAGCATCCGCCAAAACCGTCAAATCGATAGATGAGATACCCGTCTCACCGGGCGCCTCCTACGTATTCTTCTACCACGGCGCCATTGCGGAGGGCACCAAGTCGAATCCGGTCTCGGAAAAATACGGTGAATACGATTTCAGCGGGCTGAAGCAGGCACTGGACTCGGACGATTACTACCTGATCGCCGATATCCGCGAGAAGAATATCAGCGTAAAGGCCCACGCCGAGAAACTGGCGGAGGCTGTTTCCGGCCTGCTTCACAAAGGGATACCTGCGGAAAATATCAGCCTCGTCGGCTTCTCCCGCGGCGGCGGCATCGTCGCTACGGCGGCCGGCCTGATCGACAATAAGGATATCCGCTATGTCCTGCTCGCCGCCTGCCCCCGGGCTGTGGGCTGGCCACCCTTCCGCGGGCGCCTGTTGTCACTCTATGAGAAAGACGATTCCCTGGCGGGCTCCTGTGCCTTTGTTACCGAAGCAGCGCCAAAGGTGGACGAGTTCAAGGAGATTGAACTGGAGTCCGGCCTCGGCCACGGCGAGTTCTACCGCCCCCAAGAACGCTGGCTGGAGCCGGTGCGCGCCTGGATTTCAACGGAACGCAAGAATAAGATTTTCAAATGATGATGAGCGGATCATATCGATCCGCTCCCCTACCTCCAACAACTTCCCCAATCAAGTTCGACCCACCAAAAATCGGTTCGGACGCACCAGTCAAGACTACGCAGTCGACCGATCTCGCGTAATCACTTTTCCTCAATCAATTTTTTATTGAAAATTTTTTTGAGCTGCCGCACAAATTTCGGATCATTCAGATTCCACTGCCGGATTCTCTCTTTTGCGCCTGTGAAGGATCGATAGAATCAACGACGAACGCGAAGGATACACAGTTCTCACCGGAAACCTGGACGGCTCTACCTAGAATAACAGCCATTTGTCTCTCAGCGACCGGTCACGACAAAAGGGACCATTCTTCCCTCACCTTTCTTAATTCCTTTTTCATTTCGAAAAATAAAAGTAACAAACAGGTGAACAACCGATGAGAACGAGAGCATTTACCCTATTAGTAATACTGCTATTGAGCACACCCCTGTCCGCACTGGCCGCCACCGGCGTCGCCCTGGTGCACGGCACCGGTCACCAGTCAGATGCCTACAACGACTACTGGACGTCCGGCATGGTGGAGTCCATTCGCCAGGGGCTGCCCGCAAGCAGCAACCTGGTGGTCATCAACTACAATTTTGAGAAATACATGTGGGACGACGCTGCCGCCGGATGCCTGGCGACGCAGCTTTACAACTTTGTCACCGCCATGAACATCGACGACCTGGTCGTCATCACCCATTCCAATGGGGGCAATGTGATGCGCTGGATACTGTCCAATCCCACCTGGGACAGCCGCTACCCGGCCATCATCGACAGTATCCGCTGGGTCAATGTGCTCGCGGCGTCCAGCGCAGGCACCCCCCTGGCAGACGCCGTCATGTCGGGCAATGTCTTTGAATCCTCGGTGGAATGGCTGCTCGGCTACCAGAACGACGCGGTGCGTATGCAGCAGACCAGCTGGATGGCGTATTACAACGACAACTGGCTGCTGGGAACTTCCGGGCGGCCGTCGCTGCCGGTCGGCTTCTGGAATATTGTCGGCACCGATGTGGAAACCGCGGTCTGGGATTCGGACAGCTACTGCGGCGGTTACAGCGAGAACCTCGGCCTGGAGATCACCCAGGAGTGGCTGGACGGCTGCTCCGACGGCTTCCTGAACTGCTCGTCGCAGAACGCCGCCGGCAGGCTCTGGTTCTACGACTATGCCAGGACCAACGGCGGCGAGCCATTGAGCCACAACCAGAGCCGGCGCAAGTGTTTCAATCTCGACGTCATCCTGAGAAACGATATTTAAGGTGAGACCATGAAATCCATACTCGTAAAATTCCTGCCGGTCTTCTTTGGCTTCACCGCGAGCGCGTTTGCCCAGGAGGTACTGAACAAGAGCCGCGAGCAGATACAGTTTTCCCAGTATGTGGAACCGGGTGCTGAACAGCGCCTGGCGGACTCGGGCAGCCGTGAACAGAGCCGGGTATTTTTTCGCAAAGTCACCGGGGCCGAACTGAATCGCGGTGCCGAGCTGGTCGTAGACGCAAAAAAGGCGGTCATCCAGATATCACCGCTGGACCGCAGCAAAAACGGCAAGCGGATTGTCAATGCGGAAGTTCCGCGGGGCATGACGCTGTCCAACGGCATCGAGCGCCGCCGCGTCGACGACGACAGCATCGCGCTGTACCGGAAGTCCCAGGGTCTCAGGGAGAACTTTCCCGCATTGTACGGCCGCGCGCATGTGATGCGGGTGCCGGAGGATATGGGTCGCGGCCGCCTCACGCTGCAGGCCAATGGCAATGCGAAGGACGATGCCGAATATATCGTTTACGTGCTGGATAAACACAGCGATATCGCGCTGGAGGTACAGACCCGCAGCAAGCGCTTTTCACGTTCGGGGCATCTGGTCCTGGAAGCCAGGCCCCACGGAAACCCGGCTGCCCGGCTGGAATCCGTCTCAACCACCCTGATAGCCCCGAATGGCGAGCGCTACGCGGTGGACGGCCAGATGGCCGGAAACGGCTATCAGGTGAACTGGCCCATCAGTGTGGACGCCCCGTCCGTGCCGGGCGAGCTGTGGCGCATCGAAGTGCGCTCCACCCTGCGCAATGCGGGCAGGGAGCCCATAGAGCGCGTCGCCGTAGTGGCGGCGGATGTGTTTACGGAAACAGCAGCCGTCTCCCTCGTCGACAGCGGCGCACAAAGCCTGAAGCTGTCGATCGATGTACAGGAGGCGGGGCGCTACGAAGCCCGGGCACTGGTTTTCGGCAGGGATAGAGACGATGAATACAAGCCGGTGTTGCTGGCCTACCAGGCGGAATGGCTGGACTCCGGCCTGCGTGAGATGAAGATGTCGGTGGACCTGGCCAAACTGGAAGCGTCCGGCCTCGAGGGCCCCTATCGGGTGAGGAATATCCAGTTTCTCGACCAGGGGCGCGTGTCGGTCCTGGAATACCTGCACGGAGACTGGGAATTGAAGTAATCCGGCAACAGTACCGGGTCGGGGTGAATGCCTGGTTTCTCGATGCCGCAGCTCACGATGCCTGGACTTCACCCCGATCTCGATCGCGGCGGCATATCCGCCGCCCCCCTCCAATCACCTCTGCCATCAGGTCAGGCGAGGTTGCGCTCGAACAGTGCCAACATCCGCCCCCAGGCCCGTTCCGCCTGTTCCTGGTTATAGACCGCGGAGTCCGGCGGGCACCAGCCGTGCAGCGTGCCTTCGTAGACCTCTATCTCGGCCGGCACGCCGGCGCTGTCAAAGGCCTTGCGCAGTGCGACCTTGGCCTCGGGATCGCGCTCGTCGTCGTTCTCGGCAATCGCGACCAGGAAGCCGGCCTTGATTTTCGGCACCAGTAGATGGGGGCTGTCCTCCTTGTCGGTCACCAGGCCGCCGCCGTGGAAGGAGGCACCGGCGCCGATACGCTCCGGCATGTCCGCAGCCAGGCGGAACGCATAGGAGCCGGTCATACAGTAGCCCATGACGCCGATCTTTTTGTCGCTATCCACCGAGGGCTGCTGGTCCAGGAACTTGACGAAGGCGCGGCCGTCGGTGACGCAGGTGGTCGGTGACAGGGTACCGGCCAGCTCCTTCGCCCTGGGCCAGATCTGCTGGCGCAGCTCGGAGTCGATCGTAGCCGCGTCGTCGGGAACCAGTTGTTCCTCGGTGGTGCGATAATAGGGATTGACCACCAGCACCGAATAACCGGACTCGGCGAGCCGCTTGCCCATCCGGCGGAAGGCCGGGCGCATACCGAAAATATCCGGCCACAGGATAACCCCTGGGTGCCGCCCCTTGGCCGGGTGCACGAAATAGCAGTCGGCCTCGCCGTCCGGGGTCTTCACCGTCACATTCGCTTCCACCACCTCCTGCGCCCGCGCCGCTATCGGCAACATCATTGCCAGTGCCGCGCCCAGGCCCGCCTTGCCGAAATCGCGGCGCGTCATACCCCGGCTCCGGAAATAGGCTTCCGCGTCTTTGTTGGTCAGTTCATCACACATGATCCGCGTCTCCTTGGAGTGAAAATTTACGCGATTCAGCCGCCGACGTTTCTAACCCACGGAATACGCCAGTATCTGGCTGATCTCGTTCAGGCTGCGCCCGCTCTGCTCCTGCCAGATGCCGATGGCGTCCTGCAATGCGTCCCAGTCTTTTTTCGACGAGGGCGTCTTCTGCACCACGTCCTCGCGAATCAGCGCCTGCACCATGTCGTTGGAAAATACCAGTGTATCCACGCCCATGCGGCGAAGGAATACCTGTGCCGTCTTGCCACCCAGCCTGTCGCCGCCCTTCTGCAGCGCGCGGAGGTTGTCGGCGTAGTTGGCGCCGCTCCAGCCGGCAAAATACTTTCCCAGCCCGCCGTGCTCTTCGGAAAGCCGCCAGAAGAAATCCGCATTCAACGGGATGGACCTGGTCTTTTTCCAGTGGCTGATCATACCGTCCTGTTTCAGGAGCTCCTCCAGCGCTTCATCCGACAGGTAGCGGCAGTAGGACAGGTCGAAGCCATGGAACAGCGCCTCGATGCCGGGCCACTTTTTGTCCACCACCTTCCAGTTGAAGCCGGCCTGGAAGACCGCCTTGGAAACCTCGGACAACCAACGGTTGTCCGGGATTTTGCGGATGCTGGCCGGGGACTTCGGCTTGATCAGACGCTCCTCCAGTGCCTGCATGCCGCCAAAACGTTTAATGACTGCGGTTTCTATATCTGTGAAGTCGCGCATTTTCCGATCCTTATGCCGCTGCCGGCCCGTTTCGCGAGTTAAATCTAGTCGTTGGCGTCGAAAATCAATACAGTATTTGAAGCTGGCTTCTCTTCCGCGTACCGGACCCCGCTCGCATCGGCAATCGGCTCCCAGGGCGCCTTCCCCAGCTTGCCGATATCTGAATAGGTTCCCAGAACACTGAAATCCTCAAAAACGAAAGGCATTCCCTCGGCTCCCAGCGGGGATTTGGTATCGGCGACATGGAAATGCAGGTGTGGGCCAGTGGTCTGGCCGGTGAAGCCGAGCAATGCGATCACCTGGCCGCTGTGGACACGCTCACCGGGTTTCACGCGTATGGAGGCGGGCTTCAGGTGTTCATAGAATGCGTAGCGGCCGCGCCCGAGGTCCAGGGCGATATAGTTGCCGGTGGCCTCTTCGGGCAGCGGATTCCGGTGGCCGGATATGGTGGTGCTTTCCGGAAAGCCGTCGCGCACTGCCACTACGGTTGCATCCGCCACCGCCAGTACCTCGGCGCCGTAGCCGAGCCAGTTGTCCACCCGGTCCCCGTCCCCACGTGCAACATGGCCGCTGGCATCGACTTTCATCCAGTCGATGGCGTGCCGGCCGGGAATACGCTCGCGGTCATCGATTGTGTAGATAACGCGCCGGTGTCCGCGCTCCCAGACGGGGCTGTGGACAGCCACCCAGGGCCCTCCGCGCAGCGGCGCCGCCAGTACCAGCGGGGATTCTCTCCGCACCGGAATACGGGCGCCCAATGACTGCCGTGCGACCTGGCCCGGGAGGCGGAAAGTCAGCCGATGTTCCAGTTCGAGGGGCGTCATATCGCCATTCAGGGCCACCTCGAGATAGATCACGCCGCGCTCGCCGGGAGATAAAGCAAGCGGCTTCTCACCGCCGGACGAGCTATCCGCACGGTGCAGGCGGCTTTCGAGAAGGTCACCATCTATACGGACGAGAAGAGTGCGGCCTTTCGCATCGAGGACCTCCAAATGCTGCAGTGTCAGCGGCTGCGGGGCGGAACTGGTCAAGTGAAGTTCATAGACCAGCTGTGAAGAGCCCTCGACGACGACCGGTGCCGGCGGCTCCGGAACATGCATGACGAGCGGTGGCCGACCGGGCCCGATTCCCTCACCGGAATCCGCGGGTTGCGCCGCGGCCCCGCCGGGCAGAGATACGCCGGCGAGTGCAATACCGAACGCGACTTTTAGCGCAGTAACCAGTACCCAAAATGGTGATGTTGCTCTTGGCCGAAACATAATACCCTCCCCGAAAAGCCCACAGCGATATTTCTGTGGCCCATATCCTGGCGAGCCCGCCAGTAAACTTATTCCACAAATCACAGGCTCTTCAAGCGCAAAGCCGGGCGTGGACCTTACATCCTACCGCCCTCTTGCGCTTTAATAGCTTGATCCCAAGCCCTGCCCGCCTCGGCGAGCAGATCACTGACAACAGCGGCAAATCTTTGAGACCCAATGCCGGCACTACCTTGAAGCAACTGCTGGAAGAACCAATGAAGAAGCCTGTCTACTTTATCACTTGCCTGTGGCTAACCTTACTTGCCGGGCCACTTGTGGCCGGAACCAGGATAGCCGCGGATTCGCCGCAGCTGCTCTACACCGGTCGTATCGACTTCAGTGACAAGAAGGCCCCCCTGCTCTCCTGGCCGGGCAGCACCATCGAGGCCAACTTCACCGGCACCAGCCTGGGCCTGGTGCTGGACGACCAGGAGGGCCGCAACTACTACAGCGTGATCCTGGACGGCAACACCCTGCACCCCTTCGTGCTGGAAGCCAAGAAGGGCGAACACACCTACGAGATCTCCCGCGTCCTGGCGCCGGGTGAGCACACACTGGAAATCTACAAGCGTACCGAGGGCGAGGAGGGAGCCACCGCCTTCAAGGGCCTGCTTCTCGATGATGGCGCCGAGCTGCTGCCGCCGCCGGCGCGCCCGAAGCGCCGTATGGAGATCTACGGCGACTCCATCAGCTGCGGTATGGGCAACGAGGGCGCGGACAACGGCCGCGATGACCTCGCCTCGGAGAAGAACAACTACTGGGCCTACGGCTCGGTGGCCGCGCGCCGGCTGGATGCCGAGCTGCACACCATCTGCAAGAGCGGTATCGGCATCATGATAAGCTGGTTCCCCTTCACCATGCCCCGGTATTACGACCAGCTGAGCGCGGTGGGCGACAACGATTCCCGCTGGGATTTCAGCCGCTGGACGCCGGACCTGGTGGTGATCAACCTGTTCCAGAACGACAGCTGGCTGGTTGACCGGGAGAAGCGATTGCGGCCCGCGCCCTCCGACGTGGATCGCGTGCAGGCCTATGTGGACTTTGTGCGCAGCATTCGCAGGAAATACCCGGACGCACAGATTGTCTGCGCCCTGGGCAGCATGGACGCCACCGCCAACGACAAGTGGCCCGACTATATCCGCGCGGCCGTAAAACGCATGCGCACGGAATTCGACGACGACAAGCTGGATACCCTCTTCTTCGAATACACCGGCTACGGCCAGCACCCCCGCGTGGCCCAGCATATCGCCAACGGGGAAAAACTCGCGGATTTTGTGCAGAAGAAAATGGGTTGGTAGCGGCGATCGAGATGACTTGATCAATCGCGCCAATTTTTACCCGGCGGGATTTAGAGCGACTCGACCGTTCCCGCCAGGTGCGGTTTCTTGCCCGCACCGTCCTTGACCAGGAATTCGATACCGCCGTCCACAGTGCGGTGCTGGAACTGCACATCGGACGGCAGCAGTATCGGCAGTTTGAACGACACACTGACCCTGAAAGGCCCTTCGGGCAGCAGCCTGTCCAGCTTCGCCAGGCAGTGTGCCTTGGTCCACATGCCGTGGGCGATGGCGCGGCGGAAACCGAACAGCCTGGCAGTCAGCGTGGAAAGATGGATCGGGTTGCTGTCTCCGGAGACGCGGGCGTAGCGGCGGCCGGTGTCGGCGGGGACACGCCATTCGGCCACCGAGTCCGGGATAAATTCGCCCGCTTTCTTTTTGCTCTCGTTCCTGTTGATCGATCTGCGCCCCCCACCGCGCCGCAGCATGGTGGTCACGCACTCCCAGACCAGTTCCTCCCCCGCGAAAACCCGCGTGTGCAGATCGAACTCCAGGCCTTTGGGGGCCGGGCGCGGGCCGGTCAGGGCGCAGTCGATATCGAGTATTTCTTCTCTGTCTATGGCGCGGTGCCGGGTGATGTCGTTGCGCAGATGCAACAGCCCCAGCACCCGGAAGGGAAAGGCGTCGGAAACCAGCAGCTCCATGTGCAGGGGCGCGGCCAGCACGAACGGATAGGTGACCGGCAGGCTGTCGCCGGCGGCGAAACCGCATACCTCCCGATAGGCATTCAGCGATTTGGCATCTACGCGTCTGCCTTTCAGCAGTACCCGGCCCAGCTCGCTCTCCGCGACCGGCAACTGGCCAGACTTCCTGGCAGTGAGCACGCGCAGATAGAAGGATGGCATCGAGGGCACGGACTTCAGTTCAACGGTTTTCGACATGCTTTACCTTGATAAAAAGGGACGCGAGTTGCCGCTCGCTGTGAAATCCCACTGGCGGATTCTCGCAGAAAGATGTTGCTATTTGTACTCTGCTACCGCCGCTTCGCCCCCACCTTGGGTAGGGACGTTGACGCAGATGATACTCAGCGTTTCCCCCGGCTCTCCCCGGTAGGTGTCCAGGAAGTGGCATTTGCCCACCCGGATGGCGGTGGGCACATAGGTGTGCCCCATATACACCGCGTCGATGCCGGAAACCTGGAAGGGCTGCAGCCGCTCCGGGGAGGCCCGGGCGACCCACTCCTCGCCTGCTTGGCCGGACAGCATGTGGTCGGCGAGCTCCTGCCGCGTCTCTTCCGACGCCAGGATATCGCTGTAGAGCCTCAGGACCAGGGTTCTGTCCCACAGCAGGTTTTTCGCCACGCGGTCAATGGCATCCTCGAAGAGCGAAATGCCGGATTGCCACTGCGCATCGATGGCATTCAACTGGTCGGTCACTTTTGTCCAGCTGCTGCTGGGTACATTGGCGTGAACCAGGCCGGCACGCCCTTCGCCAATATCTATCTCGATTGCCCAGGGCCAGGAACGCACCCTCTCGACTATCTGTGCCTGCCGCTCCGCGGGGAGGCGGTAGAACCAGTCACCGCCGTTCGCCCGGTGCAGCAGCTCCGCCCCCCTATCCTCCAACCCGCCGATCATCATCGCCTCGTGATTGCCGAGCACGCTGAAGCAGGTCCGCTGATCGACCATGGCGAGCACATCCTCGCTGTCGGCGCCCCGGTCTACCAGGTCACCGAGAAAGAAGAGGCGGTCAACCTCTGGATCGAAGTGGATTTCCTCGAGTTGCCGCGTCAACTGCGACAGGTGGCCATGCAGGTCGCCGACCACATAGTCCCTGCCCTCCGGATTCCGACGTACCTTGACCAGCGTGGTCATCGGAGCACCTCTCTAATCTACCCCGCCCTGTAAGAAGCCTAGCCCCGCGTACCGCTCGGTAACGAGTCCCACCTGGCCACCCTAACAATGATTGACAAACGGGTGTTCTTTTTATAGAACGTTCTCTAAATAGAACACCCGGGAATTCCTCTGTGGACAAACCTTCTCTCGACACCCTGGGGCGCCATCTCCAGAGTTTGCGACTTGCTCGCGGCCTGTCACTCTCCCAACTTGCCGCAGACACAGGTATGGCAAAGTCAAATCTGTCGCGCCTTGAGCAGGGTAATGGCAATCCAACCCTGGACACCATCTGGCGGCTTGCCGCCAGGTTGAACGTGCCTTTCGGTAACCTGGTGGCACCAATAAGCGTGCCCGTCGGCGACGACGGCGTTCAGGTACGACTGATTGACCAGGGCAAGGACGCCCCCCAAGTCGATGCCTACTGGATGTCATGCGCGCCACAGACGCTGCGGGAAGCTGAGGCCCATTCTCCCGGCACGTCAGAATCCATCACCATCATCAGCGGACAACTCGAAGTCGGCACAGCGGGGAACACAAAGCTGCTTTCAGCGGGAGAGAGCCATACCTTTGCCGCCGACCAGCCACACATATACCGGGCCGGTGATACCTGGGCCACTTTGCTCGTTACGATCGTTTATGCGAAGGAAGGGGAGACGCCGTGAGTTTGCAGATTGCGCTCTCCAGAAATTACCCATGGCTTGTGGGTGCACGCGAGGCCATTCCGCTGTTGGGAGGTTATATACCAGTCGCAATTTCCTTTGGGCTGATTGCGGTACAGGCCGGCTTCAGTGTGTGGGGAGCGGTCATCATTTCGACACTTGTCTACGCCGGAGCCTCGCAGTTCCTGTTTGTCGCGATGGTCGCTTCGGGTGCGCCACTCTGGCTGGTGGTTGTGATGACGCTTCTGATCAATGCCCGCCACGTGGTTTACGGGCCAAACCTGGCCCCCTGGTTACCTGCAAGCCGCTGGTGGCCGTGGCTGATGCACGGCCTGACAGACCAGATCTTTGCCCTGGCTCACACCCGCCTGCCCCAGCTTGCAACGGCCGAACGCCTGGGCTGGTTCACCGGCGCCATGTTACTGGCCTGGTTCAGCTGGATTGGCGGCACGGCCCTGGGCGCAGTAGCGGGTGCGGAGCTGACGGAGCGCTGGCCGCTGCTTGGAGATGTCATGCCTTTTGCACTACCGACGCTGTTTTTGGTGTTGCTGGCGCCGCGCTTCAGCTCCCGGCTATGGTCCATGGCACTGGGCACCACTATTGTCGTTGCCTTGCTACTCAAAGTGCACGGGCTGACAAACGCCGCCATTCCCCTGGCTGCGATATGCGGGGCACTGGTTTTTTACGCGATGAGCGCCAATACCGGCGCTGGAGGAAGACGGAATGGATAGTGCACTCTGGATAGCCTTGATGGCAACGGCCGCAGGGACTCTCGCTATGCGTGCGCTGCCATTGTTGTGGATGCAGCGCCACCTCGACCGACAAGATGGCAAAGATACCGTTGAGGCCATGCCCACCTGGCTCAGCGTTCTCGGTCCGTCGATGATCGCTGCAATGTTCGGCGTGTCACTGGTACCGGCAACAGCCTCTCTGACTTCCTGGTTGGCCACTGCCTGCGGCGTGCTCCTGACCCTTTTCGTCTGGTATCGAACCCGGTCTTTGGGCTGGCCGGTCTTTGCTGGCGTAGCCATCTATGGAGCCGTGAAATTTCTGGCGAATATCGCTTCTTGACAGGCTTCCGGAAAAGTATTTTTCGACAATCTGTCAGATCAGCAGCAGCCAGCTCATCCCGGCAATAACCAGCGACGCAATTACACTGAGCACCGCCCCCTCGCGCACCATATCCTGCATGCGCACTTGACCGGTGCCGTAGGCGATGGCATTCGGCGCCGTCGCCACCGGCAGCATAAAGGCGCAGCTGGCGCACATGGCGGCGGGGATCATCAGCACCATCGGGTCGAAACCGGCGGAGCTGGCGGCCACCGCGAGGATCGGCATCAGCAGGGTCGCGGTGGCGGTATTGCTGGTGATCTCGGTCAGGAAGGTGACGGCCAGGCACAGGAGCACCAGCATCAGTATCAGCGGCATGGCAGTCAGGAAGGACAGGCCATTGCCGAGCATGTCGGACAGCCCCGAGGCGGTGAAGCCCTTGGCGATGGCGATACCGCCGGCGAACAGCAGCAGCATGCCCCAGGGAATGTTCACCGCCGTCTCCCAGTCCAGCAGGCGGCCGCCCTTGCCGTTCGGGACCGCGAACATCAGTATCACCGCACCCAGGGCGACCGTGCTGTCACCGGCGCTGTCGATGCCCAGCAGCCCGCTCCAGCCACCGAAGGGTTCCCTGCGGGTGATCCACAGCAGAATTGCGATGCCGAACACCACCAGGGTGCGGATCTCCTCGGTGCGCCACGCCCCCACGGCCGGCGGCTCTATGGATTTTTCCAGGCGGATATTGCGCGTCAGCCACAGGGCCATGACCGGCAGCGTCACCAGCACCACGGGCACGCCGATGCGCATCCACTCCACGAAACTGAACTCGCGCCCGGTGTATTCCTCGTAGATGCCCATGAAGATCACGTTGGGCGGCGTTCCGATGGGGCTGCCCACCCCGCCGAGGCTGGCCGCATAGGCGATGCCCAGTATCAGCGCGATGGTGAGCTTCCGGTTTTCCACCCGGGCGAGTATCGCCAGCGCAATCGGCAGCATCGCCAGGGTGGTGGCGGTGTTGGAGATCCACATGCTCAGCAGGCCCGCGGCCAGCATAAAGCCGAGTACCAGCCGGCGCCCGCTGGAGACCCCGACCAGCTTCAGCATATAGAGCGCCAGCCGCTCGTGGGCACCGCTCTTCTCCAGCGCCTTGGACAGCATGAAGGCGCCCATCAGCAGCAGTATCACGTGGCTGCCCAGGGATGAGGCCACCAGCGCGTGATCGGCGACGCCGGCCAGCGGCAGCAGCACGAAGGGCACCAGGGAGGTGGCGGGAATCGGCAGCGCCTCGGTGACCCACCAGATCACCGTCAGCAGTGTGATGGCAGCGGTTGCGGCCGGGGGATGGGGCATTCCCAGTGCGGCCAGGGCGGCGTAGAAGACGGCCGCCAGCAGCGGGCCCAGGACAATAAAGTGCTGCCGCGCTAACGACATTGGCGATTCCCCCATCGGACTCAGGGCCGTTGCCGGCCTTTTATTTTTATGGATTCGGTTGTCGGCGCATTTTACGCAGCCGGGGAAAGGTTGGAAACGCAGCCGGGAACCCGGCCGGCGAAAGGCGAAGACGCCGCAACGATCGCCTTTTCTTATAACTCAAGTTTCGGAGTTCACATCGGGGGCAGGAAGACTGCAGGCTGCACAGTACGAGGCCCTGCTGCCGGTGGCCACCTGGCAAAAGCGCCTGCAGCTGGTAAGCAGTACCGATGAGGTTTTTTGCCAGGCGGCCACCGGTAGCAGGGCCGCTCGAAGGCTCTTCCCTTCCGGCCTGGCAACACCTGTGAACGCCGAAACTTGAGTTATAACCGGGTCCGCAGGTCACTTGGCAAAGAATTATTGGTCACCCCTTGAGCGACCTTTATAATCCGCCCCCTTTCCGCCCCGAGTTTCCGCCAAGTCTTTCGTCGAAGCAGTACCCATGACCAAAGCCTCCCCGCTCGCACTTCTCCCCCTCGCCCTCTTCCTGGCCCTGTTCGTCGGCAGCGGTCTCTGGTATCGGGCGCAGGGTGTGGAGATGGCCTTCTACCAGATCTCCGCACCGGTCGCGATACTGCCGGCGATAGCGCTGGCGCTGCTGCTGGCCCGCGGACCATTGAACGGCCGCATCGACACTTTTATCCGCGGCGTCGGCGATCACACCATCGTCACCATGGTGCTGATCTACCTGCTGGCCGGGGCCTTTGCCGGCGTGGCCGAGGCCGCAGGCGGCGTGGACGCGGCGGTCAACTTCGGCCTGAGCGTGATTCCCCCCGCCCTGGTACTGCCGGGGCTCTTCGCCATCACCGCCTGCGTCGCCACCGCCATGGGTACTTCCATGGGCACCATCGCCGCCATAGCGCCCATTGCCCTCGGTGTGGCGGAGGCGACGGATCTGCCGCTGCTGCTGACGGCCGGTACCGTCGTCGGCGGGGCCATGTTCGGTGACAACCTGTCGATCATCTCCGACACCACCATCGCCGCCACCCGCACCCAGGGGGCGGAGATGCGGGACAAGTTCCGCATGAACTTCCGCATCGCCCTGCCCGCGGCGCTGGTGACAATGGTGTGGCTCTACTTCCAGGGCAGTTCTGCCGCAGTGGAGGCCGCCGGGGATTACGAGCTGCTGCGGCTGCTGCCCTATGTGGCGGTGCTGGTGCTGGCGGTGCTCGGGGTGAATGTGCTGCTGGTGCTCTTCGCCGGCATACTGCTGGCCGGCGCCATAGGCCTGGGCCTGCAGCCGGACTACAGCCTGGCGAAGCTGTCCCGGGATATCTACGCCGGTTACACCGGTATGCAGGAGATACTGATACTGTCCCTGCTGATCGGCGGCCTGGGCGCAATGATGAAGGCCGGGGGCGGCCTGGCGTGGCTGGCCGGCGCCATCGACCGACTCAGCCGCCTGGGCGGTAGAGGGCAGCCGAGCCCCCGGGCCGGCGAACTGGGCATCGGCGCCGCCGTGGCCGCGACCAACGCCTGCACCGCCAACAACACCGTGGCGATCCTGCTCACCGGCGGCCTGGCGAGGGATATCGCCGGGCGCTACGGCGTCGATCCCCGCCGCAGCGCCAGCCTGCTGGATATCTTCTCCTGCGCGGTACAGGGACTGCTGCCCTACGGGGCACAGGTGCTGCTGGCCTCATCGCTGGCCAGGGTGTCGCCGCTGGAACTGGTCGGCAATATCCACTACTGCTGGCTGTTGGGCATCGCGGCGCTGGTTTCGATTTTTGCAGGCCTGCCCCGAATCGCCGGCCAAACTGCCCGGCAACCCATCACAGATATTTCCTGACCGGATCCTTCGGCGCTGTACATCTGGCTGTCAATCGGCAAACTATAGCCTCCGACAAACCTGATGCCCTCGGGGCCGAATGGATTCATGAGTAATATCCCCAACACCGTAGAAGTCCTGGAAAAACTCCGCTGGAACGCCCACCTGTGCAAGCACAGCCACTTCCGCGCATCAATGCGCGGCCGCAACCTGCATGTGCTCTGCGGTGTACCGATTGTCGTGATCAACCTCTTTCTCGGCTCCCTGTTCTTCTCCCTGATCAACGCCGAACTGCCGGACTGGACCAAGTGGACCGGCGCCGCATTGGCACTGCTCACCGCCCTGCTCGGCGGCGTGCAGACATTTTTCAATTTCAAGAAGAACTACGAGGGGCACCGCGAGATCGGCAACGAGTACCTGGCCATAGCGCGGGAATGTGAGCGGCTGATCGCCCTCTACTTCGACGGCATCCTCGACCTGGACCACCTGTCCCGGAAGATTGAAGAGCTGAATGCCGGCTACAGCGCCATCAACCAGCGCGCCGAGGAGTATATCGTCTCCGACAGGGTCTACCGGGAGGCGCTGAGAGTGCAGAACCTGAAGGCGGAGCGGGAGCCGTCGCTGGTGGAGCGGATGCGCAGGAAGGCCGCCACCCAAGGAAGCCTAAACGCGGAAGCTGTGGCCCAGGCCTGAATATCACAGGTGGAGTCCGGGGTCAGTCCGGCACCTTTAGCCGTTTATTCTCCTCGTGGGCCCTATCCGGATCGGGGCCGAACCTTTGATTGCGGTTGAGGTTGTTGATCGCCCGGATTTCCTCTTCGCTCAGCGTGAACTCGTCGAGGAGGAAGTTTTTCCTGATCTGCGCCAGACTTTCCGCCTTCGGGATCACGATACGGTGCTGCTGGATATTCCACTTCAGGATGACCTGCTCGGGAGTGACGCCGTGCCTGTCCGCCACTTCGACGACCAGTGGATCCGCGACGGGCTTGTCTGCCACCGCCGTGCCGTCCAGGCTCACGGAGGCCAGCGATGACCAGCTGGCGACGGCGATCTTGTGGAAATTGCAATAGTCCACCAGCGCCTGCTGGGTGAGGTAGGGGTGCAGCTCTATCTGGTTGCAGGTGGGCTTGATGCGGGCGAAGGTGGCTATCTGTTCGATATCGGACTTGCGGAAATTGGACAGCCCCAGGGCGCGGACCTTCTTCTCGTCGTACAGCTTCTCCATCGCCTCCCAGGTTTCCCGGGTATAGGCCGGCAGCGGCCAGTGGATCAGGTAGAGATCCAGGTAGTCCAGCTGCAACCGCTCCAGGCTGCGCTCGAAGGCGGCTGCAGTCCCCCTGCCCTGCTCCGTGTCCCATACCTTGCTGGTGATAAACAGTTCCTGGCGCGGAAGCCCGGAATCCCTGATGGCGCGGCCGAGGCCGCGCTCGTTGCCGTAGACGGACGCGGTGTCGAAGTGACGGTAGCCGATGGACATCGCCTTGAGGATGGTATCGGTGACGTAACTGTTGTCCTGCTGCCATTCGCCGATGGCGGCGGTGCCGAAACCCAGCTGTGGAATTTCGACGCCATTGTTCAGCGTCACTGTGGCCATGGTTGATCCATCTCCCTGGACTGTACGAAACCGGCGCCGGGGTCTCCCCGCGCCCTTCTACTCAACACAATGTGAAGATCAGTGTAGGGCAAGGCCCGGAACGGCGGTAGCTATTGGGATTGAGGAGGCGCCACTGAAACCGGTAGCCACAAAACAGCTACCTCTGTTATCTTTTGGGGGTTGTTTTGACTTTCCCGGTTCACCGGTGTGCAGCTTTATTTATCTGTGACACCAGTGGACAAATAGCTGTTCCCAACTCGTAGTCATTGTGGTACCTGCAGTCTCAGCCTGGAGTGTAACCGTGAAAGTTGCAGTCATTGGTGCCGGCGCCTGGGGTAAAAACATCATCCGCAGTCTCTCCGAACTGGATGTACTGGCCGCGGTCATCGATCTCTCTCCGGAAAAATGCGCCGAGTATGCGCAGACCTATCCCGGCGCTGCCATCCACCGGGATTACCGGGAGGCAATCGCAGCGGATTACGATGCCTTCGTCATCGCCACGCCGACGCCACTGCACTACGAAATCGCCAGGGCCGCCTTGGAGGCGGGCAAAGACGTCCTGATCGAAAAGCCCATGACCGCCACCAGCCTGCAGGCCAGATCCCTGGCGCAGCTGGCGGAAGAGCGGGGGCGCATCCTGATGGCCGGCCACCTGCTTCTCTACCAGCCGGCCATCAACTGGATCAAGGAATTTCTCGACGCCGGTAAACTGGGACCGCTCTACAGCGTGCACCAGGAACGCCTGGGCCTGGGGCGCGCCCGCCCGCTGGAGAATGTGCTCTGGGATTCCGGGGTGCACGATCTGGCGGTGCTACTGATGCTGGTGGGCAACGTGCCCTGCGGCATCCGCGCCAGCGGGCACCGCATAGTGCAACCGACCGTCGAGGACGATGTCTATGTCCACCTGGAATTTCCCTGCGGCGTGCGCGCCAACCTGCACAGTTCCTGGCTGTGGCCGGAAACGCGACGCCGGCTGGTTGTGCGCGGTGCCAAGGGCATGCTGGTGTACGACGAGCTGGAACAGACTGTCACGTTACACAGGAAAGGCATAACCCCCGACCTGCACAATCGGGACGATGGCAGCGAAATAATCCTGCACGGCAACGGCCAGCCACTGAAGCTGGAGCTGCAACATTTCCTGGACCGGGTGCAGGACCGCCAGCCGCCCCTCTCCGATGGCGGTAGCGCGCTGCAGGTGATCGAGGTACTGGAACAGGTATCGCGTTTGCTGGAAAGTTGAATTGGCAGATTGAATTGGAACGCTGAGCTGGAGAGCCGAATTGGACGCCCCGAGATTTATCCCCCCACTGGACCTCACCGGCGAAGTCGAGGAGCTGCGCGAAGAACTGATGACTGCTTTCCAGCGGCTATTGGACTCCGGCGCATTTATTCTCGGACCCGAGGTAGAGGCCTTCGAGGCCGCCGCCGCCGGCTACCTGGGCGCCAAGCACGCCATCGGCGTCAATTCGGGCACCGACGCGCTGGTCCTCGGCCTGCGGGCCCTGGGCATAGGTCCCGGGGACCAGGTCATCACCACCGGCTTCAGCTTCTTCTCCACCGCCGAGAGTATCGAGATGGTTGGCGCGCGGGCGGTCTTCGTGGATATCGAGGCGGATACATTCAACATTGATCCCAAGCGCATAGAGGCAAAGATCACCCCCAGGACCAGGGCCATTATGCCGGTGCACCTCTACGGGCAGGGGGCGCAGATGGGACCAATCCGCGAAATCGCCGACAGGCACGGCCTGAAAATCATCGAGGACGCGGCCCAGGCCTTCGGCGGCGAGCACCGCGGCCGCAAACTGGGCGCCATCGGCGATGTCGGCGCCTTTTCCTTCTATCCCACCAAGAACCTCGGCGCCTACGGCGACGCCGGCCTGCTGGTGACAGACGACGACCAGGTGGCGCGGCAGGCGCGGATGCTGCGCGACCACGGCAGCGAGCGCAAATACCACCATGTGACCCTGGGCTACAACTCCCGCCTGGACGCCATACAGGCGGCAGTACTGCAGGTAAAGCTGCCCCATATCGATACGTGGAACGACGCCCGCCGCGCCGCCGCCCGGCGCTATCGCGAACTGCTGGAGGATATCGACGGGCTCATATTGCCGCAGGAAGCGGATTACGGCCGCCACATCTACCACCAATACACCCTTCGTATCGAAAACGGCCGCCGCCCCGCGGTGGAGGAGTCTCTGCGGGCTGCGAATATCGGCGCGGTGGTCTACTACCCCCAGACCCTGCCCCAGGCGCCGGTATTTGCCGAGCGCTACGGCAAGGCGGAGCCGCTGCCGGTGGCCGAACAGGCCTGCCGAGAAGTGCTGTCCCTGCCCATACACCCGCGCCTCACAGAGGGGGAGCAGGAGCGGATTGCCATGGCGCTGCGCTTCGCGCTATCCACTTAGAAGGGGTTATGAAGGCTAAGCAGGAAGCCGGCGATGATTTTTGGAAATTTCTTCTATCAGGGCGCTTTTCACTCCCGCCGCCTCGGCAAACTCCGGCCAGCGCGCAACCGCGTTAGCAACTTCTGCAACAATTTCCTGCGGTTTCTTGATACTGATGGATTCGCCCACCGCCACCAGGTCCCCCAGCTCGAAGTGATCGCGCTTGCCGTTGATACTCATCTGGTGCCGGTTGGTCCACTTGCCGCCGGGGTTGTGTGCATAGGTGAGATCGAAGGCCGGCGACAGCGACCAGTCGCCATCCCGGCCCATCAGGAAGGCGACGTTCTTGGTGTGGTCGTCCTGGTTGCGCGCCAGCACATTGAATACCAGTCGGCGGTATTGCTGTATCGCCTCGCTCTTGGGCAGGCGCAGCTCACGCATGGCGGCAAAGATCTGCTCGTAGGCGTGGGCGCCGGCCTGGTTGAAATCCAGGTGGGCCAGGCCGCACAGGCTGAGCATATGCAGTTTGTCGCCGTCCGGTGCACGGTCGAAACGCCTTGTCATAAAGTGGGCGCGGCCGTTTTCCTCCAGCAGCCGTGACTCCATCATCTCGATACCGGCGGCCAGCGCCATCAGGTAGTAGGCGTATTCGATGCGACCGAAGCCCTGGGACTTGCCCAGCTCGATATCGTCCACGCCGTCGAATTTCAGCAGCCAGTAATCGTAGCCCTGCGGCGCCGGCACTTGCCCGGAACGCACGTCGCCCTCGGCGTTCATCGCGATCACCGCCTTGGCGCGGGCGCCGCCGGCGCTGGTACCGACACGCAGTATGTCTCCCAGGGCCTCGGCGTTGTCATCGTCGCCGCCGAAATTCGAGGCGAGACTCTGCTGGCGGTGGGTGACGGCCTGGGCCAGCTGCACCAGTTCGGCGATCTCCACCGGCGCAGATTCCTGGAAGCGCCCGTCCACCGCCGGGTGGAATTCCAGCGCTCCCATGCCGCGGTTGCCGGTGTAACAGAGCCGCTCTATGGGGCTGAAGTCCCCCGGTGTGCGTCCCTGGCGCGCGAGCCAGGCATCGATGATAGCGTTACCGAACTTGTCCGGCAGGGAGTCCGCCAGCAGGCCGGGCAGGCCTTTATAGGTCTCCCGGTTGAGATTGGGAAAGGCGAAAAGCCGATTGCCACTGTGGATCGACATATGGATTGGCGACAGGTCCAGGCCGCGCTGCACGAACCGGGGGTCGTATTCAAATACGCCGTAGCCATCCGGATGCCAGGAGACGGCACCCACCCGCTCTCCCCAGAGTTTGACGACTGCAGTTTCGATGCGCTCTGCCATGGCTACCAGTCCGATTCAGGTTTCTTCTTTTTCGCGGCGCTTGCGACCTTCTGCACCTTACCACTGGCGCGCTGCCGCGGCCTGCCCTGCCGCTCCGCCAACTGCAGCGGGCTGATGCCCGGATCCGGCAGGAAGGCTTCCAGGCCGTCCAGCTGCTGCAACTCCCGCAATACCGCCACCAGGCTGTCCAGCCGCCCGCGGCCGGATTCCAGCCCTTTTATGGTGGAGACCGACAGGCCCGCCCGCTCCGCCAGTTGCTCCTGGGTGATGTCCCGGCGCAATCGGTGCCGGCGCAGGCGCTCGCCGAGAAGCTGCAGTATCTGCTGATCGGATTTACCGATTAAACTCATAAGAGACTAAAAATCATCTATTGATTGCCAATTTCACACATAATAGCTGTAATTCAATCTATTATAGATATAGCAAATAACAGCTCCAAAAACAACCTTTAATCATATAAATTGCCAATTATAGTCGTAATTGCATCCATTACAGCTGAACCCCCGAAAACAGAGGTTCCGCTGTCTCAGCCGCCCTCGGGATCCGGGCCCCGGAAAAGAAAGCCAAGGCCTGATGCCAGGGCGCCGATGCCGGAAGTAGACGCCATGCAGGGCCCAATTTATTGGGTTAGTATCCCGGCAGCGCCAAGGAACAATCACAGAGCGAGCCCGCATGGCGAATCAGCTCCAGGCACTGCTGGAACTCTGGCACAAGCACAAAAACTCCCGCAACTGGGTACTGGGCACCGTCTACAGGACCACCGGGCCCTGCTACCGCAAGGCCGGTGCAACAATGCTCTTTGACGACCTGGGCAAACACTACGGCCTGTTGAGCGGCGGCTGCCTGGAGGCGGACATCCAGCGGCACGCCCGGCAGGTGCTCGACTCCAGGCAGTCCAAAACCCTCTGCTACGACGGCAGCGACGAAGACGACCTCTCCTTCCAGCTGGGTATCGGCTGCGGCGGCACTGTGCATATACTGTTGCAGCCGATTCTCGCCGAAAATGAATACCTGCAACTGGCGCAGCTGCGCGACCATCTCCGCAACCGCCGCCCCTGCCACTACCTGCAGAAAATTCCCGGCGCCGGCGAAACCCTGGCGCAAGTTTCATTACGGAAAAATACCGATCCCCAATCCCGGGCCCGCTTGATCCGCCTCGGCGACGGCGACTGGCTGCAGACACCGGTTGCACCTGTGCCGCATATCCTGATCGTGGGCGCCGGCGCGGATGCACGCCCCATGGCGCAGCTGTTCCGCACCCAGGGCTGGCAGGTGAGCCTCTGCGATCCCCGTCCCGCCAATGCGCGAGCGGCCTATTTTCCCGGCTGCGATTGCCACCCCTGTCATCCCGACGAGCTCTCCACTCAACTGGACCTGCAACAGGTCGATGCCGCCATTGTGATGGGGCACAATCTCGAACTGGACGCGGCGGCGCTGCGGGCACTCTATTTGCAACCCCTGAAGTACCTGGGCCTGCTGGGACCCATCAATCGCAGGGACAGGGTTCTGCAGCTGGCGGGACTGACGCTGGAGCAGCTGAACGCGTCCCTGCCGACGCCGCTGCGCGCGCCGATCGGCCTGAATCTCGGCGGCGAGCTGCCGGAGAGTATCGCCCTGGCCACCTGTGCGGAGCTGCACGCGGTGCTGCACGGTGCCGACGGGCGCAGTCTCAGCCCCGATCCAGAACTGAAAATAAAAACGGACGAATTTGCGTAAGCCGCAGATGGCAGCCATTCAGCCGATCATTCTCGCCGCCGGTGCCTCGAGCCGATTCGGCAGCTGCAAGCTGTTGCTGGAGTACGGCGGCAGGACATTGCTGCAACGCTGTGTCGACAGCCTGAATTCGCTGGATCTCCAGGCGCCGCTGATCGTCAGCGGCGCCTGGCACGCGAGGTTGGTTGAGACTCACCCGGAGCTGGACCTGCGGGAAAACCGCGACTGGCAGGCGGGCATGGGTTGCTCGCTGGCCTTCGGCATTCGACAGCTGCCGTCGAACTGCGGCGCGGCACTGGTGCTGCTGGCGGATCAGCCGGCGGTGAATACCGCGGATATCCGGCGCCTGCTGTATACCTGGACAGAAAACAAGAATATCGTCTGCAGTTTCTACAAAAACCGGCGGGGCGTCCCGGCCATTTTTCCACGCAGTGTTTTTGCCCAGCTGGCGAAGCTGAACGGCGACAGGGGTGCGCGCGATCTGTTGCGCACTTCGCCAAACAATATCACCAGCGTGCCGACCCCCAGCGGCGCCATCGATATAGACACAGAACAGGACTGGAAAGCCTTCGGAGAAAGCCCATGAAAATAATTGTAAACGGCACTGCACACCAGATCGATGTGGAAGAGGATATGCCGCTGCTCTGGGTTCTGCGGGATGAACTCAAACTGACCGGCACCAAGTTCGGCTGTGGCGGCGGCTTCTGCGGCGCCTGCACCATACACCTGGACGGCCAGCCGATGCGCGCCTGCCTGACGCCGGCCAGCTTCGCCGAGGGCAAGCAGGTCACCACCGTCGAAGGGCTCTCCGAAAACGGCGATCACCCGCTGCAACAGGCCTGGATAGAACACAATGTGCCCCAGTGCGGCTACTGCCAGAGCGGCCAGTTGATGTCCGCCGCCGCGCTGCTGGCGCGCAACGCCAACCCCAGCGACCAGGAGATCGACCAGGCCATGACCGGCAACCTGTGCCGCTGCGGCACCTACCCGCGCATCAGGACCGCGATCAGCGCCGCGGCCAGAATGAAAAGCGCCGCCGCCAAGGGGGGAGAAAGCCAATGAGCGATCACAGCGTAAAAAATATTAGCCGTCGCAATTTCCTCAAACTCACCGGCCTCAGCGCCGGCGGCCTGGTGCTCGGCGCCGCCCTGCCCGGCTGGCAGCCGGCCTGGGCCAGCGGGCTGGAGAAAATCAGCGAACTGAACCTGTTTGTCAGTATCGACGGCGACGGCACAGTATCGATCGTCTGCCACCGCTCGGAAATGGGCCAGGGCATCCGCACCGGCCTGCCGCAGGTGGTGGCGGACGAGCTGGAGGCCGACTGGCAGAAGGTCAAAGTCGTGCAGGGCCTCGGCGACAAGCGCTACGGCGACCAGAACACCGACGGCTCGCGCAGCGTGCGCCGCTTCTACGACACCATGCGCCGCATGGGCGCCAGCGCCAGGACCATGCTGGAGCGGGCCGCGGCCCAGCGCTGGGAGGTGCCGGCGAGCGAGTGCGTGGCGCAAGGCCATAGGATTGTTCACACCCCCAGCGGTCGCCGGCTGGGCTTCGGCGAGCTGGCGGCTGCCGCCGCCAAACAGCCGGTGCCGGACGAAAAAGACCTGCGCCTGAAGGACAGCGCGCAATTCAAATATATCGGCAAACCAGTGGACACTGTCGACACACCGGACATGGTCACCGGCCGGGCCAAGTACGGCCAGGATGTGCACCTCGACAATATGCTGATCGCCAGCATAGAGCGGGCGCCGGTACTGGGCAGCAGTATCGCGAAACTCGATGACAGCGCCGCGCGCAAGGTAAAGGGCGTGGTTGCCGTGGAGCGGCTGGAGGGCGGCGCCGAGCCGCCGCTGTTCAAGCCCCTGAGCGGGGTGGCGGTGCTGGCCCGCAACACCTGGACGGCCTTGAAAGCGCGCAAGCTGCTGGATATCCAGTGGAGCGAAAGTCCACACCGGGCACACGACAGCGACAGCTACCTGGAAGCTCTGAAGCACTCGGTGCGGGAACCGGGCACAGCCGTCGTCGCCCGGGGCGATGTGGAGGCCGCACTGCAAAACGCCGGCCGCCGCCACAGCGCCACCTATACGGTTCCCTACCTGGCCCACGCCACCATGGAACCGCCCAGCGCCACCGCCCTGGTCGGCGACGACCACTGCGAGATCTGGGGCTGCGTGCAGGACCCGCAGTCGGTGCAGCAGAACGTCGGCGAGGCACTGGGGCTGCCGCCGGAGAAGGTGAAGGTCAATGTCACCTTCCTCGGCGGCGGTTTCGGGCGCAAGTCCAAGCCGGATTTTGTCGTCGAGGCGGCGCTGCTGGCGAAAAAGATGCAGCAGCCGGTCAAGGTGGTCTGGAGCCGCGAGGATGATATCCGCCACGACTACTACCACGCCGCCAGCGTGGAATTCTTTGAGGCCGGCCTCAATGAGAAGGGAAAAGTGCAAGGCTGGCTGCAACGCGCCGCCTTCCCGTCCATCGGCGGCACCTTCCGGACGGGGGTCGATCACCCGGCGACCTTCGAACTTGACCTGGGGTTGACCGACCTGCCCTTCGACATCGCCAACCACAGGACCGAAACCCAGCGGGCGGATTACCACGCGCGCATCGGCTGGCTCAGGTCCGTCTCCAATATCCAGAATGCCTTCGGCGTCTGCAGCTTCGCCGACGAGTTGGCCCACCTCGGCGGCCGGCGGCCGGACGAATTCCTGCTGGATTTAATCGGCCCGGACCGGAAGATCGACCCCAGCCGGGGGGACTACAAATACGGCAACTACGGCGAATCCCTGGAGAGATTCCCGCTGGATACCGCGCGCCTGAAAAACGTCCTGCGGCGCGTCGCCGCCAGGGCGGACTTCGGCGGTTCCGCTGGCGGTGAGGGCTGGGGTATCGCCGTGCACCGCAGCTTCCTCTCCTATGTGGGCATTGCCACCAGGGTGCGGGTGCGCGACGGCCAGCTGAAAATCCTGGAGATGCACTGCGCCGCCGACGTGGGCCTGGCGGTCAA
Source organism: Microbulbifer sp. SE14 (assembly GCF_059834885.1). Lineage (NCBI taxonomy): Bacteria > Pseudomonadati > Pseudomonadota > Gammaproteobacteria > Cellvibrionales > Microbulbiferaceae > Microbulbifer > Microbulbifer sp. SE14. Next base: position 195,766 of record NZ_JCBAJA010000001.1, read on the forward strand.
CCCGGATCGGGTGAAGTCGCAGATGGAGGGGGCGATGATTTTCGGCATGAGTCTGGCGCTGATGGGCGAGATCAGGATGCAAAACGGCGCAGTGACCAACAGCAACTTCCACGACTACCCGCTGCTGCGCATGCATCAGTGCCCACCGCTAAGTGTCGAGCTGGTTGAATCTTCTGAGCCGCCGGCAGGGGTCGGCGAACCGGGAGTACCGCCGGTGGCGCCGAGCATTAGCAATGCGATTTTCGCCGCGACCGGGCAACGGATCCGCGAGTTGCCGATCAGCAAACACCTGAAAGTAAGTTAGGAATGGTTCGTAGGGTGCGCCGTCCGCACCGTAAACCCGAAGCCTGCACCATCACCGGTGGTGCGCAGGGCGCACCCTACTGTCGCATTAATTACAGATAATCTTAATCAAGATCTGTTGGGGAATTATCTATTTGGGCGGCAACGAACCGGCAAATTCCGCCCCGCGGCTGACCCAGCCATCCAGGTCCGCGGCCACCGCGTCCTCCTCCACATAGACCATTCCCTTCAGCGGGCGACCGGTGAAATCCATCGGCCGGGTATAGCGCTCGGCCAGCGCCTCCTGGTAGTTGTCAGGACCGACCCGCACCATCAGTTCCTCCCCGACCACGCCGCAGGCCATATTGCCGTTCAGCATAAATGCGAGGCCGCCGAACATCTGTTTTTCGGTCAGGCCGTCGTTTTCCTGCAGCAGTTCGCGCACTTTTTCTGCCAGATCTTTGCTGTATGCCATAGCCATATTTAAAAAGTTATTTTGGGTAACTTTTTAAGTGTAGCAGGAAATATCGGATTTGCCGGTAGGGGAATTCGGGCTCAGGGAAAGGCCCGATACCGATCGCGGCCATGGGCCGCTCCTACAAAGGGGGAAGAAACCTGTAGGAGCGGTCCGGCCGGGAGCGGTCCATGGCCGCGACCGATGGTGGCCTGTTTCGCCTTAATCGACGAAGACCCGCGCATTGCGGAACAAGCGCATCCAGCCGGAATCCTCCTGCCAGTCGTCCGGGTGCCAGCTGTTGCTGACGGCGCGGGCGACCCGCTCAGGGTGCGGCATCATGATGGTGACGCGGCCGTCCTCGGAACACAACGCCGTGATGCCGTTGACCGAGCCGTTGGGGTTGGCCGGGTAGGTCTCGGTGATCTCGCGGTGGTTGTTGAGGAAGCGCATGGCGATGGTGCCGGATTCTTCGCAGGCCTCCAGTGCCTTCCTGCCCGCGAACTCCACCCGGCCCTCGCCGTGGGCCACAGCCACCGGCATGGTGGAACCGGCCATGCCCTTGAACAGCACCGACGGGGAGTCCTCGACGCCCACCAGGGCAAAGCGTGCCTCGTACTGCTCGGACAGGTTGCGCACGAAGCGCGGCCAGTGGCCGGCGCCGGGGATCAGTTCCTTGATCACCGAGAACATCTGGCAGCCGTTGCAGACGCCGAGGCCGAAGGTGTCCTTCTTATTGAAAAACGCCTCGAACTGGTCCCGCGCACGGGAATGGAACAGGATGGTCTTGGCCCAGCCCTCGCCGGCACCGAGCACGTCGCCGTAGGAGAAGCCGCCGCAGCCCACCAGGCCCTTGAAGTCGTCCAGCTTGACGCGGCCGGCGAGGATATCGCTCATATGCACGTCCACGGCATTGAAGCCGGCGCGGTGGAAGGCGTGCGCCATCTCCACCTGGCTGTTGACGCCCTGCTCGCGCAGTATCGCCACTTTCGGCCGCACACCCTTGTTGATATAGGGCGCGCTGATATCCTCGTTGATGTCGTAGGTCAGCTGCACCGACAGGCCCGGGTCCTCCTGGGCGATGGCGGCGAATTCCTGCGCCGCGCAATCGGCGTTGTCGCGCAGGGCCTGGATGCGATAGCTGGTCTCGGACCAGATCTGCTGCAGTTCGGCGCGGGAGCGCTTGAAGATCGGCACCCCCTCGCGGGTGATACACAGGTGCTCGTTGTTGTTCAGGTAGCCGATCTGGTGCGCCGGCACGCCGACCGCGCCGAAGCGCTGCACCAGCATCTCGGCGTCACAGGCGGGCACCTGCAGCACTGCGCCCAGTTCCTCGCTGAACAGGGCCGCGATCGGGTCCTCGCCCAGTTCGTAGATCTCGATGTCCATACCCACGCGGCCGGCGAAGCTCATCTCCGCCAGGGCGGCGAAGAGGCCGCCGTCGGAGCGGTCGTGGTAGGCGATGATCTGGTCTTCGCGCAGCGCCTGCTGGACCACCTCGAAGAAGCCCTTCAGGCGCCTCGGGTCGTCCAGGTCCGCGGGCGTGCTGCCGAGCTGGCTGTACACCTGCGCCAGGCAGGAGCCGCCGAGGCGGTTCCTGCCGGCGCCCAGGTCGACCAGGATCAGCTCGCTCTCCCCCTTCTTGGTGCGGCGCAGCTGCGGCGTGGCGGTCTTGCGCACGTCGGTGACCGGGGCAAAGGCGGAGATGATCAGGGACAGGGGCGCGGTGACCGCCTTGTCCTCGCCGCCGTCGTTCCAGGCGGTGCGCATGGACATGGAGTCCTTGCCCACCGGGATGGTAATGCCCAGCTCTGGGCACAGCTCCATGCCGATGGCCTCGACGGTGCGGTAGAGTTTCTCCTCCTCGCCCGGGTGGCCGGCGGCACACATCCAGTTGGCGCTCAATTTGATATCGGACAGCTGTGCGATCGGCGTACAGGCGATATTGGTGATCGCCTCGCCCACCGCCAGGCGGCCGGAGGCCGGCGCGTCCAGCAGCGCCACCGGGGTGCGCTCGCCCATGGCCATGGCCTCGCCGGCATAGCTGTCGTAGGAGACGGTGGTCACGGCGCAGTCCGCCACCGGCACCTGCCAGGGACCCACCATCTGGTCCCGGGCCACCTGGCCGGTGACTGTCCTGTCACCGATGGTGATCAGGAAGCTCTTGCTGGCCACCGCCGGCAGGCGCAGCACCCGCTCGGCGGCCTCGTTGATATCTATGCCCCTGGTCTCGAACTCCCTGGTCTCGACCACACGCTTTTGCGCCTCGCGGTGCATGCGCGGCGGCTTGCCGAACAGCACGGACATGGGCAGGTCCACCGGCACGGCATCGAACTCCTTGTCATTCAGCAGCAGGCGCTTGTCCTCGGTGGCCTCGCCGACCACGGCGAAGGGGGCCCGCTCGCGCTCGCAGATCTTCTCGAAGCGCTCGAGATCGTCGGGCATCACCGCCAGCACATAGCGCTCCTGGGACTCGTTGCACCAGATCTCCAGCGGGCTCATGCCCGGCTCGTCCGCCGGCACATTCCTGAGCTCGAATTTGCCGCCGGTGCCGCCGTCCTTCACCAGCTCCGGGAAGGCATTGGACAGGCCGCCGGCGCCGACGTCGTGGATAAAGGCGATCGGGTTCCTGTCGCCCAGTTGCCAGCACTGGTCGATGACCTCCTGGCAGCGGCGCTCGATTTCCGGGTTCTGGCGCTGTACCGAGGCGAAATCCAGGTCCTCGGAGCTGCTGCCGCTGGCCATGGACGAGGCCGCGCCGCCGCCGAGGCCGATCAGCATTGCCGGCCCGCCCAGCACCACTAGTTTGGCGCCGGGCTTGAACTCCGGCTTCTCGATATGCGCCTCACGGATATTGCCGTAGCCGCCGGCGATCATGATCGGCTTGTGGTAGCCGCGGCGCTCGCCGCCGAAATCCTCCTCGAAGGTGCGGAAGTAGCCGCAGATGTTCGGGCGGCCGAACTCGTTGTTGAAGGCGGCGCCGCCGATGGGGCCCTCGATCATGATATCCAGGGCGGTGACAATGCGCTCCGGCTTGCCGTAGTCGACTTCCCAGGGCTGCTCGTAACCGGGGATCTGCAGGTTGGACACGGTGAAGCCGGTCAGCCCCACCTTGGGCTTGGAGCCACGGCCCACGGCGCCCTCGTCGCGGATCTCGCCGCCGGCGCCGGTGCCCGCGCCCGGGAAGGGGGCTATCGCGGTCGGGTGGTTGTGGGTCTCCACCTTCATCAGCATATGGATGGGCTCGATACTGAAGCCGTACTCCTTGGTCTCCGGATCCGGGTAGAAGCGGCCCGCCTCGTGACCCACCACCACTGCGGCGTTGTCCGCATAGGCGGACAGCACATTGTCGCCGCCCTTCTGGTAGGTGTTCTTGATCATGCCGAACAGGGAGTGCGGCATCTCCTCGCCGTCGATGGTCCAGGTGGCGTTGAAGATCTTGTGGCGGCAGTGCTCGGAGTTCGCCTGGGCGAACATCATCAGCTCCACGTCGGTGGGGTTGCGTTCCAGCTCCTGGAAGCTGGTGAGCAGGTAGTCGATCTCGTCTTCCGCCAGGGCCAGGCCCAGGGTCACATTGGCGTCCTCCAGCGCCTCGCGGCCCCCGTCGAGCAGGTTGACGGTGGTGAGCTGGCGCGGCTTCTCCTCGCGGAACAGCTGCTCGGCCCGATCGAAGTCGGCGAATACCGATTCCACCATGCGATCGTGCAGCTGGGCCGCCAGCAACTCCCGTTCAGCCTGGGTTAATTCGACGCCGCTAATGTAATAGGCGATACCGCGCTCCAGGCGGTGAATCTTCGTGAGGCCCGCGTTGTGGGCGATATCGGTGGCCTTGGAGGACCAGGGCGAGATGGTGCCCGGGCGCGGCACCACCAGCAGCAGCTCGCCCTCTGGCTTGTGCTTTTCCTCGGTGGGGCCGTATTGCAGCAGCCGCTCGAGCAGCGCCTGCTCCTTCTTGTCCAGTTTCTCGCTGTCGGCGAAGTGCACATACTCGGCGTAGATATCGCCGATCGCCGGTTGCAGCGCGCGCAGTTGGTTGAGGAGTTTTTGGTGGCGGAATTTCGACAGTGCGGGAGCACCACGCAGAACTAGCATCGCGGGAGTTTGCCTCTTGTCTGAATTTGAACCCTGCGCGGCAGAAGATCGCGCAAAGCCCCGGGGATTGGAGAGGGCGCAATTGTACCTGAAGCATCGCGACTCCAACACTGTCCTCGGGCACTTGTGCTCCCGTTGCGTGGTCCAAGTTTTCAACGTGCACCGAGGCACAGAAACTGGCGCGTTATTGGTGCCCGCGCCAGGGTCAACCTGGTGGGCCCTACTAGAATTACCGCATAGATGCAACTCTGCAGGTCACATCACCAAATTACCAAATTGGGCAATCTGTCACCAAATGAGGTAAAATTGGCGATCTTTTGCCGGCCCCGCCGCTCAGGACGAGTAATGCCGGTATCCGCTGAGATAAGAGCGACAAAAAGCTAAGGGACTAGAGGGGACTGTCTATGATCATGAAAAGCCGCATGCTGCGCTACAGCCGCCGCCTGGCCAAGGGCCTGGTGCTGGCCTGCTGCGCCTCGCTGATCGTGGCGAGCAAGACACCGGATATGCTGGAGCGGGTCAAGACCTCCGGCAAACTGGTCGTGTTGTCACAGAATGGTCCCACCACCTATTACGAAGACGCCTCGGGCACCCACACCGGCTTCGAATACGGCATGCTCCAGGCCTTCGCCGACGAGCTGGGCGTGACGCTGGAAATCCGCGATGTGCACGACCTGGACCAGATGTTCAGCCGCCTGCGCGACCCGCTGGAGGGCGCCCACCTCGCCGCCGCCGGCCTGACCGTGACCCCGGAGCGCCGCGAGCAGGTACGTTTCACCCCCTCCTACTTCGAGATACGCCAGCAGGTCATCTACAGGATCGGCGAGAAGCGCCCGCGTGTGGCCAGCGACCTGGAGGGCAAGAAAGTCGCGGTGATCGCCGGCAGCGCCCACGCCGAGGAGATGCGCAAGCTGTCCCGGCGCTATCCGGAACTTATCTGGGAGGAAATCTCCGACGTCGACGCCATGGAGCTGGTGGAGATGGTCAACGAGGGCAAATTCAATTACGCGGTGGTGGATTCCAACGCCTACGCGGTGCACCGCGGCCTTTACCCGAACACCGCAGTCGCTTTCAACCTCACCCAGTTTCAACCAGTAGCCTGGGCCTTCCCCCAGTGTGACGACGACAGCCTCTACCGCGCCGCGCGCCGCTTTATGCTGCGCGCCAACACCAACGGCCTGGTGGCGGAGCTGCGCGAGGAGTTCTTCGGCCACGTCAGCAAACTGAACGCCGGCGGCGCCCAGGCCTTCGCCAAGAGCAGCCGCGAGCGCCTGCCCCAGTGGCAGGAGACGATGCAGAAGGTGGCGGAGAAATACGAACTCGACTGGCACCTGCTGGCGGCGCTCAGTTACCAGGAGTCCCACTGGAATCCCCGCGCCAAATCCCCCACCGGCGTGCGCGGCCTGATGATGCTGACCCGCGACACGGCGCGCGAACTGGGCGTCAACCGCCTGGACCCGGAGGAGGCCATCGAAGGCGGCGCCCGCTACTTCATCCTGGTGCGCGACAAGATCCCCGAACGCATCCGCGAGCCGGACCGCACCTGGATGGCGCTGGCGGCCTACAACGTCGGCTACGGCCACCTGGAAGACGCGCGGGTGCTGACCGAGAAAATGGGCGGCAACCCGGACCGCTGGGCCGATGTGCGCGACCACCTGCCCCTGCTGGCCAAGCGCCAGTACTACAAGAACACCAAGCACGGCTACGCCCGCGGCTGGGAGCCGGTCACCTATGTGCAGAATATCCGCCATTACCAGGCGCTGCTGACCTGGAGCAGCCGTATCGAGGAACAGCGCATCGCCGCTGCCAACGACACCGCCGCAGAGGCACTGGCGGACAGTACGCCGGTGGATGTGGAGGCGGCCGGGGCGGCTTCGGCGCTTTGATCGGGACTCGGGACTCGGGACTTTCGTAGGGGGCGCCGCGCGCACCGCCCAATCAATGGTGCGCACGGCGCACCCTACCCTCTGTAGGAGCGGCCCATGGCCGCGATCGGACTTTCCGGATCTCCTGACCTCGATCGCGGCCACCGGCCGCTCCTACAATGAAAGCGTAGGTTGGGCTGAGCGCAGCGAAGCCCAACATCCTGCCAGTACCCCGTTGGGCTTCGCAAAACTCAGCCCAACCTACCCAATGCTTTTCCACTTTTCCGGCAGGAATTCCAGATCTTCCGGCTCGTCGATATCCACCAGGGTCTCCAGCCACGCGCAGCGCATATCGCACCAATCGAGCCTCTCCCGCGTCTGCTGCGCAACCACCTCGCTGCTCCAGCGGATATTCTCGAACAGCGCCGGCTCGGCGCGATTCAGCCCCAGCAGCGCATAGCCGCCGTCGCGGGTGGGGTAGATTACCGCATCATTTTTCTCCAGCGCGGCGGCCGCCGCACGCAAGCGCCCGGCCGTAAGTTGCGGGCAGTCGGTGCCGATCAGCAGTACTGAATCACCGGTTTTATTCGCGCGCATTGCGGCGCGCCCGAGTCTCTGGCCGAGATCCCCCTCCCCCTGGTCACTCATCTTGACACCGGGTGGCAATGAAAATGACCGCCAATAGTTGTGCCTCGGATCCGGGGCGACACAGAGTTCGATAGAATTCAGTTTCGCCTGCACGCACTGCTGCAGCGTATTCAGCAGCATCCTTTGCGCCAGCGCCGCCGCGCCCTGCTCCCCCAGCGCCGGGATCAGGCGCGTCTTGGCAAAGCCGGGCAGCGGTGCCTTGGCGAAAATAATCAGACGCAGGGGATCATTCATAGCGGCTGGCGATGGCCTCCGGGGACACGCCGCGCCAATAGTCGAAGCGCAGCCGCCACATCAATAGCACGGTGCGCAGGACTCCGTATTTTCGCCAGCGGCGCCCGGAAGTCTCGGCGCGGGCGCGGATACAGGCGGGACGCGAAATTTTTTTAAGCCGTTTGCTCAGTTCTATATCCTCCATCAGCGGCTGCTCCGGGAAACAGCCCAACTGCTCGAAAGAATCGCGGCGCACGAAAATCGCCTGGTCGCCGGTGGCTATGCCGCTGATGCGCGAGCGCCAGTTGATCAGCGTCGCGATCAGTGGAAACCAGATATTGTCTCCGCCGATACGCAGATCGAAACGCCCCCAGCAATTTCCCCGGGAGAGCGCCTCCCTAATTTTTTCCAGGGCGCCCAGGGGCAGGCGGGTATCCGCGTGCAGGAACAGCAGGCATTCGCCTTTGGCGAGCGCCGCGCCCGCGTTCATCTGCCGCGCCCTGCCCGGCTGCGCGGCGATTACCTGGAATCCGGCATTCGAGAGAAATTCCGCGCTGCCATCCTCGCTGCCGCCGTCCACCGGAATCACTTCGCAATTGCCGCTCGCCAGCAGCGCGCGCAGATGGTCGATCAGCGACGGCAACTGATCGCGTTCGTTCAGCAGTGGCACCACTATGCTGGTCCGCACTAGCCGCGCCTCCAGCGGTGAAAGCGCTCCAGAAGCCGCAGCAGTTTTTTCGGCGCGTGGGCGCGCTTCCAGTTGCCCGCGGCGTACTTGTTCGCTTCCGCCATGGTCGGGTAGATATGGATGGTGCCGAGCAGCTTGTTCATGCCGATGCCGTGCTTCATCGCCAGCACGAATTCGGCCATCAGTTCCGCCGCGCTTTCGCCAACGATGGAAACGCCGAGGATTTTGTCCTTGCCCGGCGCCGTCAGCACCTTGACGAAGCCGCGCGCCGCGCCGTCGACTATGGCCCTGTCCAGGTCGTCGATACCGTAGCGGGTAATCTCGTGGGGAATATTTTGCTCTGTGGCCTGCCGCTCGCTCAGGCCGACACTGGCCACTTCCGGATCCACGAATACCGCCCGCGGCACCAGGGAGTAGTCGACGGCGAATTTTTTCAGGTCGCCGAAGAGGCCGTTGACCGCCGCATACCAGGCCTGGTGCGCGGCCATATGGGTAAACTGGTAGGGGCCGACCAGGTCGCCGGCGGCGAGAATGTGCGGGTAGCGGGTGCGCAGGAATGGATCCGTCTGCAGCCTGCCGTCTTCGACGATACCCAGTTCCTCCAGGCCGAAACCGCTGACCCTGGCCCGGCGCCCCAGTGCCAGCAGTAGTTGGTCGAATTCGACTGCCAGCTCACCGTCCGGGCCACGCAGGGTTGCCTTCGTTTCCCCAAAGCCCAGAGCTTCGTGGTCAACAAGCACTTCGATGCCCTCGGCACTGAGCGCCTTCTCCACTGCAGCGGAAACATCGCGGTCCTCCGGCGGCAGCAGCCGCCCCGCCTTTTCCACCAGGATGACCCGGGAGCCCAGCCGCGCAAAGGCCTGGGCCAGTTCGCAGCCCACGGCACCGCCACCCAGCACCAGCAGTTTGGCCGGCACCCGCTCCAGGCCGGCGAACCTGTCCCAGAGGGTTTCGCTGGTGACATAGTCCACCCGCTCGAGCCCCGGCAGCGGTGGCACCAGCGGCTCGGCACCGGTGGCGAGCACGATCGAGCGCGCCGTCAGCTTCTGCTCGCCGCCATCGCTTAACTCGATGCGCACTGTCCAGGGGTCGAGCAAGTGCGCGCGCCCCTGCAGTACCTCCACACCCAGGCCGGTATAGCGCTCCACACTGTCGTGGGGCTCTATCGCGGCAATGGACTCGCGCACATGCTGCATGACGCGGGGGAAATCGACCTGCGGCTCGGCGAGCTTCACGCCGAACCTGGCAGCGTCGCGCACCTGTCGGGCGACGCGGGCACACTTGATCAGCGCCTTGCTGGGTACGCAACCCGTATTGAGGCAGTCGCCGCCCATGGCCCCGGCCTCGACCAGGGTGACCCGGGCCTTGACCGCGGCGGCGATATAGGCGCTGACCAGCCCCGCGGCGCCGGCGCCGATTACGATCAGGTTGCGGTCGAATTTCCCCGGCTTGCTCATTCGTGACGGCCCCTGTAGCGCTTGATCCAGTTGAGAAAATACCTGGCCAGCAGTGGAAAGAGACCGAGCAGCACAAATGACAGTATCAGGGCCGGGGACAGTATGTCCGACAGGCTCTCCACCCCACCCAGCTGCGTGCCCGCGTTTACATAGACTATAGTGCCGGCGAGCATGCCCAACTGGCTGACCCAGTAAAAGGTCCAGGTCCGGATATGGGTCAACCCCATCAGGATATTGATCAGGAAGAATGGAAATACCGGCACCAGCCGCAGTGCGAACAGATAGAAAGCACCCTCCCGTTCTAGACCGCGGTTGATCGTCTGCAGCCTGTTGGCAAAGCGCTCCTGTACCCAATCGCGCAGCAGGAAACGGGAAATCAGGAATGCCAGGGTGGCGCCTATGCTGGAGGCGAAAGACACGACCAAGGCGCCCCACCACAGGCCGAACAGGGTGCCCGCGGCCAGGGTCATGATCGCCGCACCGGGCAGCGACAGGCCCGTGACGAGAATATAAAAAAGCGCAAACAGCAATCCGACCAGAATTGGCGATGCACTGCGCCACTGCTCGAACTGGGCCCGACCCTGTTTCAGCTTTTCCAGGGTCAGCCACTGGTGCAGGTCAAACAAATAGAAGGCCAGCCCCAGCGCGAGCAGTACAGCGATCAATAAAATTTTTTTGTTCATTCAGATCCCGGCTGTAGGTTGGGGTGAACTCAGCGAACTCCAACGGAATACGGCCTCCCAAGTGTTGGGCTTCGTTGCGCTCAGCCCAACCTACGTTTCGTACTACAGAGCGCCGCCGCAACTGCTGCCCTGCCCCGCGGTACAGCCGTAGCAGTGATCGGCCACGCGGATCGGCGTGTTGTGCATATCCCGCTCCAGCAGATCGCGCAGGTGCGCGCGGCCGGGCACGGCCAAACCCAGCTGCTGGTTGAAATCGCAATCGTAGAGATTGCCCTGCCAGTCCACGCTGACCAGGCTGCGGCACATGACACCGTCAAGGTTGGCATCGCTGTAGTTGTCCCTGAGCAGCTGCATATAGCCGGCAAACTGCCCCTTGGAAACCAGGGTGGAGCCGAAGCGCTTGATCGGCATATTCGCCAGTGCGAACAGATGGTTGAAAACGATACCGAAATGTTCGGACAGCTCGCGCCGATAGTCCGCCTCCAGCGCCTGCTGGTTCGGGGGCAGGAAGGGACCCTGGGGGTTGTAGACGAGATTGAGCAGCAGACCACCGTCCGGCTGGCCGTAGCCCAGCGCATTCAGTTTCTGCAGCGCGGCGATACTCTTGTCGAACACCCCCTTGCCGCGCTGTTTGTCCACATTGTCGAGCGAGTAGCAGGGTAGAGAAGCCACCACTTCCACCCTGTTCTCCGCGAGAAATTCGGCCAGGTCTTCCTGGCCCGGCTCGAAGAGGATGGTCAGGTTGCAGCGATCCATCACATGCACATCGAGCCGGCGCGCAGCGCTTACCAGGCTGCGGAAACCGGGGTGCAGTTCCGGCGCACCGCCGGTGATATCCAGCGTCGGAATACTGCGCGCGCGCAGTACCTCGGGAACCAACGCCAGGTTCTCCCCGCTCATCATCTCCCGGCGCGTGGGACCGGCGTTGACGTGGCAGTGTACGCAGGTCTGGTTGCACCTGTAGCCGATATTGACCTGCAGCGTGTCGATTTTCTCGCGGCGGATCGGCGGGAAATCGGAGACTTCCAGCAGTGACAGTGTTTCGTGCATAAAACCTTCCGCTTCCTCTCTTCCATGTAAGGTGGATAAGCGCATCCACCCAGGGTCAGCCCTGAATGGCACTAAGTTAAGACCTCGGGCGGGCCTGCTACCGGGGGTTCTTTGCGGGACACGCCGTGAATACATCCCTGTAGGCTTGTCCGCGAGGTCCCTCTCGCGAACAGTCCCTCAAGAACCCCCGGCATCAGGCCCTTCGCGTCAAGCTCTATTGCTTAACTTAGCGCCATTCGGGTCAGGCCTCTTCAGCGACTTCTGTCGTGGCCAGCAGCGGTTTTACTACAGCCGCTTTCTCGGTCGACATGGCCTCCAAGGGCGTGACCAGGCCGCTGGCCAATGCCGTGTGCGCTATCGACTGCGGCAGCTCTTCACCCAGCAGGCGGATCGCCTCGGCGGCTATCCGCTGCGCGCGGGCGGCATTCTGCTGCAGGTTGTTTATGGCCACCTCCGCGGTGACTGCGGCCTCCCGCGGGTGCCAGCAGTCGTAGTCGGTGGCCATGGCCAGGGTCGCATAGGCGATCTGCGCCTCCCGCGCCAGCTTGGCCTCGGGCATGTTGGTCATGCCGATCACCGCCGCACCCATACTGCGGTACCAGTGGGACTCGGCGCGGCTGGAGAACTGCGGACCCTCGATGCACACATAGCTGCCACCGCGGTGCAGTGTGATCGGCTTATCCCGCTGGGTGGTCTCGAAAGCGCGCTCCAGGCAGCCGGCGACCTGCGGGCACACCGGGTCGGCCATGGACACGTGGGCAACGGCGCCGTCGCCAAAAAACGTATTCTCGCGCTTGCGGGTCAGGTCGATAAACTGGTCCGGGAGCAGCATATCCAGAGGCCGCACGTCTTCGCGCAGGGAACCGACCGCGGACAGCGACAGGATATAGCGCACGCCCAGCTGGCGCAGCGCGTGGATATTGGCCCTGTAGGGCACTTCGGAGGGAATCAGGCGGTGGCCGCGACCGTGGCGGGCGAGGAAGGCAACCGGCACGCCGTGCAGCTCGCCGGTAACTATGGCGTCGGAGGGGGCGCCGAAGGGCGTCTCCATCCAATGTTCCCGCACATTGCCCAGCCCCCGCATTTCGTAGAGACCGCTGCCGCCGATGACACCGACTATTGCCCTGGCCATACTCGCTCCTCCAGTAATGTTTTTGAGCAGTATAGGAATGACCGGGGGCTCTGTATATCGTTCAGCCAAAGCGCAAAAAGGCCGCCCCTTGCGGAGCGGCCTTTTTGATCCCCTCTCCCCCGGCCCCTCTCCCGTAAGCGGGACAAGGGTGAAAGAGAGGTGGACACAACCGGCTTACCAGCCGGTAACTTCCTTCAGCGCGTTGCCGATCTCGGCCAGGGAGCGCACGGTTTTCACACCGGCATCTTCCAACGCCGCGAACTTCTCGTCCGCAGTGCCCTTGCCGCCGGAGATGATGGCACCGGCGTGGCCCATGCGCTTGCCGGGAGGTGCAGTGACACCGGCGATGTAGGAAACCACCGGCTTGGTGACGTTTTCCTTGATGTAGGCCGCCGCCTCTTCTTCCGCGGTACCGCCGATTTCACCGATCATCACGATGGCTTCGGTCTGCGGATCCTTCTCGAACATTTCCAGGATGTCGATGAAGTTGGAGCCCGGAATCGGGTCGCCGCCGATGCCCACACAGGTGGACTGGCCGAAGCCGTAGTCGGTGGTCTGCTTGACCGCTTCATAGGTCAGGGTTCCGGAGCGGGAAACGATGCCCACTTTGCCCGGCTTGTGGATGTGACCCGGCATGATGCCAATCTTGCACTCGCCGGGAGTGATCACGCCCGGACAGTTGGGGCCGATCAGGCGCACGCCCAGTTCGTCGCACTTCACCTTGGCATCCAGCATATCCAGCGTCGGGATACCCTCGGTGATGCACACGATCAGCTTGATGCCGCCGTTGGCCGCTTCCAGGATGGAATCCTTGCAGAAGGGGGCCGGAACGTAGATCACGGAGGCTTCCGCACCGGTCGCTTCCACCGCTTCTTTCACGGTGTTGAATACCGGCAGGCCCAGGTGCTCCTGACCGCCTTTGCCCGGGGTCACGCCGCCAACCATCTTGGTGCCATAGGCGATAGCCTGCTCGGAGTGGAAAGTGCCCTGGGAGCCGGTGAAGCCCTGGCAGATGACTTTGGTGTCTTTGTTAATCAGTACAGACATGATTATTTACCCTCCGCCGCTTTAACCACTTGCTCAGCCGCGTCGGTCAGGCTGGTGGCCGCGATAATGTTCAGACCGCTCTCGCTCAGCACCTTGGCACCCAGGTCGGCGTTGTTACCTTCCAGGCGAACAACAACCGGAATCTTTACGCCGACTTCCTTCACCGCGCCGATCACGCCTTCGGCGATCATGTCACAGCGCACGATGCCGCCGAAGATATTGATCAGGACTGCCTTGACGTTTTCGTCCGACAGTATGATCTTGAAGGCTTCAACCACGCGCTCCTTGGTCGCGCCGCCGCCAACGTCGAGGAAGTTGGCCGGCTTGCCGCCGTGCAAGTTGACGATGTCCATGGTGCCCATGGCCAGGCCGGCGCCGTTCACCATGCAGCCGATGTTGCCATCCAGCGCTACATAGTTGAGGTCCCACTTGGCCGCGTGCGCTTCGCGCGCGTCGTCCTGGGACGGATCGTGCATTTCGCGCAGGTCCGCGTGGCGGTACAGGGCGTTGCTGTCGATCACGACCTTGGCGTCCAGGCAGTGCAGGTTGCCTTCAGTGGTGATCACCAGCGGGTTGATTTCCAGCAGGGCCAGGTCCTTTTCTTCGAACATCTTGGCCAGGCCGAGGAAGATCTTGGTGAACTGCTTGACCTGGGTGTCGTTCAGGCCCAGTTTGAAGGCCAGCTCGCGCGCCTGGTACGGCTGCGCGCCCACCAGCGGGTCGATGGTGGCTTTGAGAATTTTTTCCGGAGTCTCTTCCGCTACCTTCTCGATTTCCACACCGCCCTCGGTTGAGGCCATGAAAACGATACGACGGGTGGAGCGATCGACTACCGCGCCCAGGTACAGTTCCTGGTCGATATCGGTGCAGCTCTCTACCAGGATGCGGGAAACCGGCTGGCCGTTTTCGTCTGTCTGGTAGGTAACCAGGCGCTCGCCCAGCCACTTCTTGGCGAACTCTTCAATTTCCGCCTTGGAATCCACCAGTTTTACACCGCCGGCCTTGCCGCGGCCGCCGGCGTGTACCTGGGCCTTTACCACCCACTTGTCGCCGCCGATCTGGTCTGCCGCCGCTGCTGCTTCTGCCGGGGTTTCCGCTGCTATGCCTTTGGAAACCGGCAATCCGTATGCTGCAAACAGTTGTTTGCCCTGATACTCATGCAAGTTCATAGTCAATACCAATTCACATTTGAAATGTGTTTACCAATTGCAGATTGCTCTGCACCTAAGGACAAAATTCAAAATTTCCTTCATTGCAAATTTCGAATTCTGCAAATGAAACCGGGGCGCCTAGTTGAACTTAACCAGCACCCCGGCATCGAAAATCCGCTTACTTGCGCTTCTTGCGGTTGGCGATATGGATCGCGTGGCCGTTCACCGCCAGCGCCGCTTCCTTCACGGTTTCGGACAGGGTCGGATGGCCGAACACTGTCATACCGATATCTTCCGCACTGGAGCCAAACTCCATCGCGATCGCCACCTGCTGCACCAGATCCGCTGCAGACGGGCCGACGATATGCGCACCCAGTACGCGATCGGTCTCCGCATGCGCGATGAGCTTCACCATACCGGCGGTTTCGTTTGCGGCCACAGCGCGGCCGGAGGCGACGAACGGGAAAACGCCTACATTGTAGGGTTCGCCGTCTGCCTTAACCTGTTCCTCGGTGCGACCGACAGCCGCGATTTCCGGGTGGGTGTAGATCACGTTCGGAATCACATCGTAATTCATCATCGGCTTCTGGCCAGCGATACGCTCTGCAACTACCACACCTTCTTCAGACGCCTTGTGTGCCAGCATCGGACCGCGCACCACGTCGCCGACCGCCCAGACGCCCGGCGCGGAAGTCATGCACAGGTCGTTGACATAGATAAAGCCGCGCTCGTCCAGCTTCACACCGGCGTCCTCGGATAGCAGGCCCTCGGTGTAGGGGCGACGGCCCACACATACGATCAGCTTGTCAAAAGTTTCCTGCTGCTCCTTGCCGTCCTTGTCCTCATAGGTGACAACAACTTCCTTGCCCTTTACTTCAGTGCCGGTGACACGGCAGGACAGGCGGATGTCCAGGCCCTGCTTCTTCAGGATCTTCTGCGATTCCTTGGCAATCTGCTGGTCCATGATCGCCAGGAAGTTATCCAACGCTTCCAGCACCACTACATCACTGCCCAGGCGATTCCAGACGGAACCCAGCTCCAGGCCGATAACACCGGCGCCGATCACGCCCAGGCGCTTCGGCACCTCGGTGAATTCCAGCGCGCCGGTGGAATCGACGATGATCTTGTTGTCCACCGGGGCCGGCGGAATGTTTACCGGCACGGAACCGGATGCCAGGATCACATTGTCGGCTTCGTAAACGGTCACCTTGCCGTCGTGGTCGGTAACTTCAACCTTCTTGTTGGCCAGCAGCTTGCCGGTGCCCTCGATGGAGGTGACCTTGTTGGCCATAAACAGGCTGGCCACACCGCCGGCCATCTGCTTCACGACGCCGTCTTTGCGCTCGATCATTTTCTTGACGTCGATCTTCACCTTGCCGGTGTCGATGCCGTGTACGTCGAGAGCGTCCTTGGCCTCGTGATATTTCCAGGAGCTGTCCAGCAGCGCCTTGGACGGGATACAGCCGACGTTCAGGCAGGTGCCGCCGTTGACCACCTTGCCTTCCTTGTTGGTCCACTTTTCCACACAGGCGGTTTTCAGGCCCAGTTGCGCGGCGCGAATGGCGGCGACATAACCCCCGGGACCGGAGCCGATTACGATTACGTCAAATTTTTCCGACATGGTCTGTTCCAGATATTTTGTGAATTTACTTGCGGCCTGCGAGCAGGCTCCTACATCGAGCTTTGCGACATCACCGAAGTTGATGCGAAGACGCTGATGCCGGTGGCCGTCCGGGAAAGGCGCCTGTGGCCGGTAAATAGACCGATGAGGCTTTTTCCCGGACGGCCACCGGCAGCAGCGCCGCCACGGAGCTAGAAAAAAGCCCCCTTAAACCTCAAGCAGGATACGGGCCGGGTCCTCGATCATCTCCTTGATCGCCACCAGGAAGCCCACCGCTTCCTTGCCGTCGATCAGGCGGTGGTCGTAGGACAGCGCCAGGTACATCATCGGCAGGATTTCCACCTTGCCGTCTACCGCCATCGGGCGCTCCTGGATCTTGTGCATACCCAGGATGGCAGTCTGCGGCGGATTCAGGATCGGGGTGGACAGCAGGGAGCCGAAGACACCACCGTTAGTGATGGTGAAGGTACCGCCGGTCATCTCCTCGATGGACAGCTTGCCGTCGCGGGCGCGCACGCCCATGTCGCGGATGCTGTTCTCCATATCCGCCAGGCCCATGTTCTCGGCGTTGCGCAGGATCGGCACCACCAGGCCCTTTGGCGAGGAAACCGCCACACCGATATCCTGGTAGCCGTGGTAGACGATATCGTCACCGTCGATGGACGCGTTCACCGCCGGATAGCGCTTCAACGCCTCTACCGCCGCCTTCACGAAAAAGCCCATAAAGCCCAGGCGGGTGCCGTTGTGCACCTTCTCGAACAGGTCCTTGTAGTTCTTGCGCAGGTCCATGACCGGCTTCATGTTCACTTCGTTGAAGGTAGTGAGCATGGCGGTGGACTGGGAGGCATCCAGCAGGCGCTCGGCGATGCGCTTGCGCATGCGGGTCATGGGCACGCGCTTCTCAACGCGCTCGCCCGGGGCCACGGTCACTTCCGCAGCGGCGGCCGGTGCGGCGGCGGCCGGCGCGGTGCCCGCCTTCATCACGTCTTCCTTCAGGACGCGGCCGCCCTTGCCGGTGCCCTCGACACCGCCCAGGTCGACGCCCTTCTCCGCCGCCATCTTCTTGGCAGACGGCATGGCGATTTTCTCGCCGGCCGCTTCGGCAGCGGGCTTCTCTTCCGCCTTTTCCTCGGCCTTTTCTTCCGCCGGCGCGGCGCCGCCGCCGGCGCCTTCCTCGAACTTGGCGATCACTTCATTGGACAGGACGGTATCGCCCTCGTCCTTGAGGATTTCGCTGATGGCGCCGTCAGCCGGAGCGACAACTTCCAATACCACTTTGTCGGTTTCGATATCCACGATCAGTTCATCGCGGGACACGGCTTCGCCGGGTTTCTTGTGCCAGGTGGCAACGGTGCCGTCCTGAACGGATTCCGGGAAAGTTGGCGCTTTAATCTCGATCGTCATTGTTCCTGTTTCCTGAGATTGACTCTTCACTAATTACTGCCGCCTTACTTGACGGTCAGCGCCTCGTTGATGAACTTGTTCTGTTCTTCCAGGTGCGTGGACATATAGCCCGCCGCCGGTGCCGCGGAGGGTTCGCGACCCACATACTGCAGATCCAGCTTCGGGTGCGTCTCCGCCAGCAGGCGGCGCAGGTGGTGCTGGCTGTGATACCAGGCGCCCTGGTTCATCGGCTCTTCCTGGCACCAGGCCACGCTCTCAATGTTCTTGTAGGCGGACACCGCCTCCACGAACTCCTCGTCCGGGAAGGGGTACAGCTGCTCGATACGCACAAAGGCCACGTCTTCCTGCTCGCGCTCCATGCGCGCTTCCAGCAAATGGTAGTAGACCTTGCCGGAACAGAGGATCAGGCGCTTGACCTTGGCCGGATCCACACCGTCGTCCTGGATGACGTTGTGGAACCTGCCGTTGGCCAGTTCTTCCAGGCTGGAAGTGGCCAGCTTGTGCCGCAGTATCCACTTCGGGCTCATGATCACCAACGGGCGGCGCATCGGGCGCACCGCCTGGCGGCGCAGCAGGTGGAAGATCTGCGCCGGGGTGGTGGCGTTGCACACCTGAATATTGTGCTCGGCGCACAGCTGCATGAAGCGCTCCAGGCGCGCGGAGGAGTGCTCCGGCCCCTGGCCCTCGTAGCCGTGCGGCAGCAGCATCACCAGGCCGCACATACGGCCCCACTTGTGCTCACCGGAGGTGATGAACTGGTCGATCACCACCTGGGCGCCGTTGGCGAAGTCGCCGAACTGGGCCTCCCAGATCACCAGCGACTTCGGCGTGGTGGTGGCGTAGCCGTACTCGAACGCCAGCACCGCCTCTTCCGACAGCAGCGAGTCGTAGATGTAGAAAGGCGGCTGCCCCTCATACATATTCTGCAGCGGCACATAGCACTGGCCATCCTTCTGGCTGTGCAGCACCGCGTGGCGGTGGGAGAAGGTGCCGCGGCCGACGTCCTCACCGGTAAAGCGGACCAGGTAGCCCTCTTCCAGCAGGGTGCCGTAGGCCAGGGTCTCGGCCATGCCCCAGTTCAGCGGCAGGGCGCCGCCGGCCATCTTGCGGCGGTCCTCGTAGATCTTCGCCACCTGGCGCTGCATCACTATGCCGTCCGGCACGGTGGTCATGCGGTTGGCCACATCCTTCAGTTTCGGCAGCGGGAAGCCGGTATCCGCCGGGGTCAGCCAGTCGTGGTTCAGGTAGGGGGTCCAGTCCACGAACATGGAGGAATCCGGCTGCTTCACCAGGCCGGTGGCCACGTCTTCACCTTTATCCAGCTTGTCGCGGTAGTCGCTGGCCAGCTTGTCGGCGGTGGCCTTGTCGATCACACCCTCGCTGACCAGCTTTTCCGCGTACAGGGTGCGGGTGGTCTTGTGCTTGCGGATCGCCTGGTACATCAGCGGCTGGGTGCCGGACGGGTCGTCGGTCTCGTTGTGGCCGCGGCGGCGGTAGCACACCAGGTCGATGACGATGTCCTTCTTGAACTCGTAGCGGTAGTCCACCGCCAGCAGCGCGGCCAGCACGACCATTTCCGGGTCGTCGCCGTTCACGTGCAGCACCGGGGCGTCGATCATCTTGGCTACGTCGGTGCAGTACTCGGTGGAGCGGGCGTCCTCGCGCTTGCTGGTGGTGAAGCCCACCTGGTTGTTCAGCACGATATGAATGCTGCCACCGGTATAGAAACCGCGGGTCTGGGACATCTGCAGGGTTTCCTGCACCACGCCCTGGCCGGCGAAGGCGGCATCGCCGTGGATGTTGATCGGCAGCACCTTTTCACCGGTCGGGTCGTTGCGGCGGTCCTGGCGGGCGCGCACGGAACCGACGACCACCGGTGCACAGATCTCCAGGTGCGAGGGGTTGAAGGCCAGTGCCAGGTGCACCTCGCCGCCCGGGGTCATCACGTTGGAGGAGAAACCCTGGTGGTACTTGACGTCGCCGGAAGTATCCAGGGTCTTCTTGCCCTCGAACTCCTCGAACAGGTCCGCCGGGTTCTTGCCCAGGATGTTGACCAGGGTGTTCAGGCGGCCGCGGTGGGCCATGCCCATGACCACTTCCTTGACACCGTAGGTGCCGGAGCGGCGGATCAGGGCGTCCAGCATCGGGATCAGGCTCTCGCCGCCCTCGACGCCGAAGCGCTTGGTGCCCGGGTACTTGGAGTCCAGGTGGCGCTCCAGGCCCTCGGCCGCCGACAGGCGCTGCAGGATTTCGGTCTGGATATCGGCACCGAAGTTGGGCCTGGACTGGCTGCGCTCCAGGCGCTGCTGGAACCACTGCTGTTCGTCCAGGTTGGACAGGTGCATGATCTCCGCACCCAGGTTGCCGCAGTAGGTGCGCTCCAGGCCCTCGACGATCTCGCGCAGGGTGGCCTCCTCCTTGCCGAAGAAGAGATCGCCGGTCTGGAAGGTGGTGTCGAAGTCGCCCTCGGTGAGGCCGTGGTAATTCAGTTGCAGGTCCGGCACCTGCTCCCGCGCCATCAGGCCCAGCGGGTCCAGGGTGGCCTTCTTGTGGCCGCGGTGGCGATAGGAGTTGATCAGCTGCAGGACTTTGACCTGCTTGCGTTCGTGTTCGACATTGATGGCGCCGGCACCGGGAGCGGCCAGCGGGCGGGTGCGGTGTTTGGCGAGCAGCTCAAAGTGGTGGCGCACCGCGGCGTGGGAGACGTCGCCGACACCGTTTACCCGCGGGAGGCTGTCGAAGTAACTGCGCCATTCCCCCGGCACGCCGTTGGGGTCGTGCAGATAGGTCTCGTACAGTTCCTCCACATAGGCGGCGTTGCCCCCGGAGATATGGGAGCTACGCCACAGCTGCTCCATGGTACTTTCGTGCATGTTGATGCCTACCTCGATGGGAGGGAGCGACCCTCCGCTTTTCTTTCACTCACGAAAAAGGAGACGCGCGACGCTGTCTCCCCTTTCCAATTACGGCCGGCTCGTTGGCCAGCTTTCTCGTCGTTAGATAGGCGCCGCCGTTGGCGCCGGGCCCGCAGGCGCGGGCTCAACCGGGCTTGGGCTGCTGGCCCTCATACCGCGCGGGCCAGCAGCATATTGCGGATGTGGCCGATAGCGCGGGTAGGGTTCAGACCCTTGGGGCACACGTTCACACAGTTCTGGATACCGTGGCAGCGGAAGACACTGAAGGGGTCGTCCAGTTTGGACAGGCGCTCGTCGGTGGCCTCGTCGCGGCTGTCCGCCAGGAAGCGGTAGGCCTGCAGCAGGCCGGCCGGGCCGATGAACTTGTCCGGGTTCCACCAGAAAGACGGACAGGCGGTGGAACAGCACGCGCATAAAATGCATTCGTAGAGGCCGTCCAGCTTCTCGCGCTCTTCCGGGCTCTGCAGGCGCTCGATCGCCGGCGCCGGGGAGTCGTTCTGCAGGAAGGGCTCTATCTTCTTGTACTGCTCGTAGAACTGCTCCATATCCACCACCAGGTCGCGGATCACCGGCAGGCCCGGCAGCGGGCGCAGCACCAGCTTGCCCTTGCGCGCCGCTTCAGAGATGGGCGTGGTGCAGGCCAGGCCATTGCGGCCGGAGATGTTCATGCCGTCGGAACCGCACACGCCCTCGCGGCAGGAGCGGCGGAAGGACAGGGTCGGGTCCTCGGCTTTCAGCAGTTCCAGCACGTCCAGCACCATCAGGTCCTTGCCCTGGGTGTCCAGCTCGTAGTCCTGCATGTAGGGAGCTTTGTCGGTCTCCGGGTTGTAACGGTAAATGCTTACTTTCAACATACTCTGCATCCAGTGTCTTTGTAGGAGCGGCCCTTGGCCGCGATCAGTATTGGGGTTTCCTCAACATCATTCGCGGCCAACGGCCGCTCCTACAGAATCAGTAAGTCCGAGCTTTCGGCTCGAAGGCTTCCATGGTCGTGGGCGCGAAGTTGACCGCGCGCTTGCCGACGCGTTTCTCCGCCGGGAAGAACATGGAATGGCACAGCCAGTTCTCGTCGTCGCGCTCCTGGAAGTCCTCGCGGGCGTGGGCGCCGCGGCTCTCGGTGCGCACCTCGGCGGCAATCGCCGTGGCCTCGGCCACTTCCAGCAGGTTCTGCAGCTCCAGGGCCTCGATGCGGGCGGTGTTGAAGGCGCGGCTCTTGTCGGTGAGGCGCACATTGGCGATGCGCTCGCGCAGGTCTTCCAGCTTCTTCACGCCCTCGGCCATATAGTCGCCGCGGCGGAATACGCCGAAGTGGTTCTGCATCACGTTCTGCAGCTCGGTGCGGAGACTCGCGGCCGATTCGCCGTCGTTGGTGTTCTCCAGGCGGTTCAGGCGCACCATGGCCGCCTCGATGTCGGACTCGGAGGCCTCCCGGTGCTCGATGCCCTCGCGCAGGGCCTGCTCGATGAAGAGGCCAGAGGCGCGACCGAAGACCACCAGGTCCAGCAGCGAGTTGCCGCCCAGGCGGTTGGCGCCGTGTACGGACACGCAGGCCACCTCGCCGCAGGCGTAGAAGCCGTCGATCACCTGGTCGTTACCGGCGGCGTCCTGGGTCAGGGCCTGGCCGTGCACATTGGTGGGGATACCGCCCATCATATAGTGGCAGGTGGGCACCACCGGGATCGGGTCCTTGACCGGATCCACGTGGGCGAAGGTCTTGGCCAGCTCACAGATACCCGGCAGGCGGCTGTGCAGCACTTCCTCGCCCAGGTGATCGAGCTTCAGGAATACATGGTCGCCATTGGGGCCGGCGCCGCGGCCGTCGAGGATCTCCAGGACCATGGAGCGGGCCACGACATCGCGGGAGGCCAGGTCCTTCGCGTTGGGGGCGTAGCGCTCCATGAAGCGCTCGCCATCCTTATTAATGAGGTAACCGCCCTCACCGCGGCAACCCTCGGTCACCAGCACGCCGGCACCGTGGATACCGGTGGGGTGGAACTGCCACATCTCGATATCCTGCACCGGCAGGCCGGCGCGCAGGGCCATACCCACGCCGTCGCCGGTGTTGATGTGGGCATTGGTGGTCGACGCGTAGATGCGGCCGGCACCGCCGGTGGCGAATACGGTGGCCTTGGACTTGATGAAGACCACTTCGCCGTCTTCGATGCACAGGGCGATCACACCCACCACGGTGCCGTCCTGGTTCTTCACCAGGTCGATCGCAAACCACTCGTTCAGGAATACGGTGTCGTGCTTGACGTTGTTCTGGTACAGGGTGTGCAGCAGCGCGTGGCCGGTGCGGTCAGCGGCCGCACAGGTGCGGGCGGCCTGGCCGCCGCGACCGAAGTCCTTGGACTGGCCGCCGAAGGGACGCTGGTAGATGCGGCCCTCCTCGGTGCGGGAGAAAGGCAGGCCCATGTGCTCCAGCTCGAACACCGCCTCCGGCCCCACGGAGCACATATACTCGATGGCATCCTGGTCGCCGATATAGTCGGAGCCCTTGACGGTGTCGTACATATGCCAGCGCCAGTCGTCCTGCGGATCCGCACTGGCGATGGCGCAGGTGATGCCGCCCTGGGCGGACACGGTGTGCGAGCGGGTCGGGAACACCTTGGTGATCACCGCCGTCTTGAAGCCGGACTGGGCCATTTGCAGGGCCGCGCGCATGCCCGCACCGCCGCCGCCGATTACAATCCCGTCAAAAGAAATAGTTCGCATGTTCGCCATCAGTTACACACCCCAAAGAATTTCAATGCCCCACACCGTGTAGAACACGGCAACCGCAGCCAGCAGCACCTCGATCACAATGCGGATCGCGGTGGCCTTGGGGCCCATCAGGCGGTTGGTGATGTAGTCGGTAAGCACCGACCAGAGGCCGATCCAGGCGTGCGCCACGGTGGCCAGCAGGGCCACCAGGGTGAACACGCGCATCCAGCGCTGCTCGAACAGGGCAGACCAGGTCTGGTAACTGAAGTCGTCGCTCAGAAAAATGAAACCTACTATAAAGAAGGTATAAGCCGCGAGGATGACCGCACTGATACGCTGGTAAAGCCAGTCGAAAGTGCCGCTGCGGCCGAAACTTGTGATTGTGGTTACCATATCCATACCCCCGCCAGCAGAATAAGAACTACGGAGACGACCAGCACCGCTACGGCACCGCGCCGACCGCCTTCCAGGGATTCACCGATCCCCAGATCCATCAGCAGGTGGCGAATGCCCGCCACCAGGTGGTAGATGAGAGCCGCCAGGGAGACCCAAAGGATGAGCTTGGCGGGAATGCTGCTGAAGGCCGCCGCCGTGTCGGCGAAACCCTGCTCGGATTCCAGGCTCGCATCGAGCATGCACAGGAGCAGTGCCACCACAGCGAAGAGGACTACGCCGGAGATACGATGCAGGATGGAAACCAGAGCGGCAGCGGGAAGACTGATAGTGGAGATGTCTAGATTGACAGGTCTGTTTTTGTTCACAGGAAAAACACCTTGTTGCCCTGAACGACGGGGCGCCCGTATAGCTTTTCAAATGGAGGGGCGAGTTTCCGGGCATCTCTACAAACCTACTGCGCGTGCGCCTGGCGGCGTCCGGCGGTGCTGGTGCGCCAGCCCGGTCGCAATGCTCATGTACTAAAGTACACTCCGCTTGCTCCGCTCCGGCAGCCACCACCAGCCAGCTGCTCACCAGGATTTCTAGAGGTGCCCTGCTTGCTGATCACTTTGCGCACGACCTGCTGAAGCCTTGTACAAAGTGGCCTTACCATGGCGCAAGCCGCGCGGATTATAGGCATTCGGCCCCCAAAACACAACGAACGCCTCATCTATACTGGGCCTTTTACCACCTTGGCCGCTAGTCAGGAGACGCCGCGGCGGTCGCGGAATATCCACGGACAATAAGGCGGGGAGCCAGGCAATTCCTCTGCCACCGGGGCGGGAGGCCGGATATCCTGTCGTTGCGGGACCGGCCGTCCACCCCTTTTGGTTTGACAATTTGCGGCGCGCAACTTAAGTTTGGCCCCGCTCAAAAGCCCGCTACCGCCCCTTTCCCGGCATAAAGGGACAGGGAAAGGCGGCATAAGAACAGTTTTAGGAGTCCGCAATGTCCGATAAGAAAGCGCAACTCACGGTCGACGGTGTCGACGGCACTATCGAGATGCCCGTACTCTCCGGCACCCTTGGCCCCGACGTTGTCGATGTCAGCAGCCTGACCGGCAAGGGCTTATTCACCTACGACCCGGGCTTTGTGTCCACCGCCGCCTGCGAATCCAAGATCACCTTTATCGACGGCGCCAAGGGCGTACTGCTGCACCGCGGCTACCCCATCGAGCAGCTGGCGGAGAAGTCCGACTACCTGGAAACCTGCTACCTGCTGATGAACGGCGAACTGCCCAACGCCGAGCAGAAGAAGGAATACGTCGACAGCATCATGAACCACACCATGGTGCACGAGTCCCTGGTGAACTTCTTCAAGGGCTTCCGCTACGACGCCCACCCGATGGCCATGATGTGCGGCGTGGTCGGGGCCCTGGCCTCCTTCTACCATGACTCCCTCGATATCACCGACCCCGAGCACCGCAAGGTCTCCGCGGACCGCCTGATCGCCAAGATGCCGACCCTGGCCGCCATGTGCTACAAGCACTCCAAGGGCCAGCCGTTCATGTACCCGGACAACAGCCTCAGCTACTCCGAGAACTTCCTGCACATGATGTTCGGCAACCCCTGCGAGCCGAGCAAGATAGACCCCGTGGTGGCCAAGGCCATGGACGTGATCTTCCTGCTGCACGCCGACCACGAGCAGAATGCCTCCACCTCCACCGTGCGCCTGGCCGGCTCCTCCGGCGCCAACCCCTTCGCCTGCATCTCCTCCGGCATCGCCGCCCTCTGGGGACCGGCGCACGGCGGCGCCAACGAGGCGGTACTGGACATGCTGCAGGAGATCGGCGACGAGAGCCGTATCGAGGAGTTCGTCAAGCGTGCCAAGGATAAGAATGACCCCTTCCGCCTGATGGGCTTCGGCCACCGCGTATACAAGAATTTCGACCCGCGCTCCCGGGTAATGCAGGGTATCTGCGACGAAGTCTTCGACGCCATGGGTGTGTCCGAGGACCCGCTGCTGAAGATCGCCAAGAAGCTGGAAAAGATCGCCCTGGAAGACGACTACTTCGTGGAGAAGAAGCTCTACCCCAACGTGGACTTCTATTCCGGCATCATCATGAAGGCGATCGGCATTCCCACCGACATGTTCACCGTGATCTTCGCCACCGGCCGCACTGCCGGCTGGATCGCCCACTGGAACGAGATGATCTCCAACCCCTACAAGATCGGCCGCCCGCGCCAGCTGTACACCGGCCATACCGAGCGCGACTATGTTCCGCTCGATCAGCGCTGACGCTCGCTGAGGGCAAAAGACAAAAACCCGGCCGAGCCGGGTTTTTTTATAGCTGCCGGCAACTGCTCGGGACTCGGGACTCGGGACTCGGGACTCGGGACTCGGGACTCGGGACTCGGGAAAGAATAGCGGAGCCAGACGCGAAGGCCCTGATGCCGGTGGCCACCTGGCAAATGTTTACCGATGAGGTTTTTTGTCAGGTGGCCACCGGCAGCAGGGCCGCCCAGGCATTTCTTACTGGCAACAGGGGGAAGCTGTTGCGCTGAAAGAAAATTCAGATATCCGTCACAAAAAGACCACCAGCCACCGGGAACAGCGCTCTCGGGAATCCCCATGTGGTACATTTGCCGCCATTCACAACGGGAGTGCCCCCGCACCTGTTGAAGGCACTCATCTAGAGCCGCGGCATCAAGACCCTAAAGAAGACGCCAGCAACAATGGAAAGTGTGATGCAAATCTCAAAATTAATCGAACAATTCGGCAGCGCATTTAAACCTCGTCTACTTTTGCCAGACACAGGGACTGCCAAGTCCGGTAAAACGAACAGGCCAGA
This sequence comes from Microbulbifer sp. SE14, assembly GCF_059834885.1. NCBI lineage: Bacteria > Pseudomonadati > Pseudomonadota > Gammaproteobacteria > Cellvibrionales > Microbulbiferaceae > Microbulbifer > Microbulbifer sp. SE14. The sequence goes on from NZ_JCBAJA010000001.1 coordinate 222,397, forward strand.
GTTTCCGAGATGCACATCACAATTCCGATGACATCCCGAAAGACTGGCGCTATTCTCAACGCCCAGCCAGCCGTCACCGGCAATCATGACGACTCTCCAACAACAAATACTTCAAGGGTAGAAAAATGTTCAGCTTTATTTCCGACCTGTTCCGGGGCGACAGCCAGGTGGATGAGGAGAAGTACACCCGCAGTACGCACACCGGAGCAAAGCCCACTCGCACTATTTCCTATGATCCCACCCTGATCAGCGCACTGAAAAAGGACCACCAGGCCCTGGTGGAAATTTTCCAGCGCATCTGGTCTGAGGGTTTCGAACAGCAGAACTTCCGCCAACTGGCCCACTTGCTGACCCTGTTCAAATCCGGCTTCCAGGCCCACCTGATCAAGGAAAACGTGCGTTTCTACGTCTATCTGGAACAGGCCCTGGCCGAAGACGTGCACACGCTGCAGATCGTCAAGGATTTCCGCACGGACATGAACGAGATAGCCACTGCGGTGGTGCAGTTCTGCAAACGCTACACCCACGAGGCCTTTACCCCGGAAATGGTGCGGGACTTCCGCCGCGACTACCAGAAAATCGGCGAAGCGCTGACCCGTCGCGTGTCCCTGGAGGAAGACGAGCTGTACACCCTCTACCAGCCCTCATAAATAGTTACCACAGTTTTCTCCGCAGGGTGGCGCCGGCAACCGGGCCACCTGACTCTCATCCCCTTCCGATATTTCCGTATCGCCCGCCGGAAAATTACTCCCGACGCCCTCCGGTAAGTGGTCACCCACAATCCCATAGTCAAAATTTTGTTTCTTTTTATTTTAATAAAATGGCATTAGAATCCTCTAAAAATCAAAAAATAAAATTTTTGACCCCAGCCCTGAGGGCCCATCAATACAACGAATCACAACAAGGCAGAGCCATTGATGAGAGCCAGTATTTCCGGGGAGCGGCATGGCTGAACTTGAGGATCCCCTTGCCCCGCACGAGTCGCCAGTTCGCTCGGAGACAATTGATACCGACTACCCGGTTTATGTCGTTATCGGTACCGGCCCGGTGGGCGTGCGCTGCGCGCAGAAGCTGCTCGAATACAGTGATGATGCGCAGGTGGTGATTTTCGGTGCCGAGGCCGAATCGCCCTACAACCGGGTTAAGCTTTCCCAATACCTTTCCGAACAGCTTTCCCTGTCCGATATCGACAACCCCATACTCGGCGAAAGCAATGGCAGGCTGGCCGAATTCATCGATCGCCGGATTGTTGCCATCGACAGGGCCAATAAAACCGTTACGGATGTAACGGGGCGGGTACAACCCTATTCCAAGCTGATCCTCGCCACCGGCTCCAACCCGACCATTCCCCAGATTCCCGGCGCCGAGCAGGAAAGTGTGTATCCCTTCCGCAGCCTGCGCAATACGGAAACCCTGATTCAACTGCGCGATCAGAACCTGCATATCTGTGTTGTCGGCGCCGGCGCACTGGGCCTGGAGGCGGCCGCCGCACTGAAGACACAGAAAAACCGGGTTACGCTGCAATCCCGTACTCGCCTGCTCAGCGGCATGCTGAACGAAGAGGCCGAGGACTACCTCAAGTCCGCACTGAGCGCCCTCGGCATAGAACTCAAGATCGGCGATGCCCTGACCGCGATCGATGGCGAAAAGGATGCGTGCCAGCTGCGCTTTGCCAGCGGCGATACACTGGAGACCGAAGCGGTCGTCCTGTGTACCGGCATTCACCCGGAAATTGACCTGGCGCGCCAGTGCGGGCTGATGACAGATCGAGGTATTGTCGTTTCCGAGTGGCTGCAAACTTCCGACCCCGACATCTACGCCGTGGGCGAGTGCGCCGAATTTGTACAGAAGGTGTATCAATTTGTCAGGCCCGGCTATGAGCAGGTTGAGAGCTGTAGCAGGCACATTTGCCGTGAGCGGAACCCCGACCTGTCCGCGGAGCCTTACCGCGGCAGCCTGACCGACATCCAGTTGAAGATCGCCCATATCCCCTGCGCCCTTATCGGCGAGCTGGATGCGGCCAAAAACCCTGGCGGCGAAGCCGGTGCAGCGGACTCCGGTGGCAGCCGGCTCTTTACATACCGCAACCGCTTCAAGGGGCTGTACCGCCAGCTGGTAATAGAGGACAACCGCATTGTCGGCGCCGTGTATATCGGCAGCTGGGACGAAGCCAACGAATTGCGCAAGGTTGTCGCACGCGGTGAGGAAATTACCCCGCGGGCACTGCAGCAGTTCGAGCAGGACGGCCATCTGTGGCAGAAAAAAGTGGCGCTCAGTATCAAAGAGCAGCCCGACAACTATCTGGTCTGCCAATGCAACGATGTCAGCAAAGGCGAACTCTGCGCGGCCATTTCCCAGGGCAAGCGCAACCTGATGGACCTGCAGCAGGCCACCAACGCCGGCTCCGTGTGCGGCAGCTGCCGCCCCCTGATCGCCGAACTTCTGGACGCCCCCGCCCCCAACCTGGTGATGCGCCACGCCCGCGGCATACTGTTCACCTCGATCGTCTCCCTGATCCTGATCGCGCTGGCCACCTTCATGCCGCCGGCGCCCATCTCCGAGAGCGTGCAGACCCACTGGTACTGGCAAAAGCTCTGGTACGACAACTTCTGGAAACAGGTCAGCGGCTACAGCCTGCTGGGATTCTGTGTCCTCACTGCCACCCTCAGCCTGCGCAAGCGCTGGCGCAAACTGACCTACGGACACGTGGATCACTGGCGCTATTTCCACAGCGTGATCGGCTGCGCGGCCCTGGTGGTGCTGGTGGTGCACACTGGCTTCCGCCTCGGTGAGAACCTCAACCTGGCGCTGATGCTGGTTTTCCTCGCGGCCACCACCACCGGCGCCCTGGTCGGGGTGTTTATGGCCCGCAACCACCACTGGACAGACCTGAAACTGCGCGAACACCGCAAGTGGTGGTCGCGGGTGCACTATGCGCTGCTGTGGACCCTGCCGGCGCTTCTCGGCTATCACATACTGGCGGTGTACTACTTTTGATGAAATACCAATTCAAATTCTGGCACTACGGCCTGCTGGTCACCCTGGCGATCGGCTCGGTGGTGGCCTACAACCTGGAGTTTTCCGACAAGACGCTGTTTATCAGCGGCGAGACCAGCCACGGCCACCACCAGATAGAGCTGGCCTGCACCGCCTGCCACGGCGACGGCTTCGCCGGCCCCGACGCCATGCAGCAGGCCTGCCTGAACTGCCACGCCGAAGAACTGGAAATTGCCAACGACTCGCACCCGCGCAAGAAATTCCTCGACCCGCGCAATGCTCCATTGCTGGCCCACCTGGATGCACGCCAGTGCATTACTTGCCACACGGAGCACAAGCCGGAGATCACCCAGAATATGGGCGTCACCCTGGCCGGGGATTTCTGCTTCCACTGCCACGCCGATATCGCCGAGGACCGCCCCAGCCACGAGGACTTCGCCTTCGACAGCTGCGCCAGTGCCGGCTGTCACAACTTCCACGACAACCGCACCCTGTACGAGGACTTCCTGATCGCCCACGTCGGCCAGCCGGACCTGCTGCCGGACGCACAGCTGCCGGCGCGCACCGCAGTGCAGACCTGGCTCGGGAAACACCCGCAAGAGCAGCCGCTGCAATTACAAGAGGCCGACCTCAGCGAAGGAAATACTGAAATCGTCGCGGCCTGGGCCGACAGCGCCCACGCCAGGGTAGAGGTCAACTGCAGCGGCTGCCACGCCGAAGGCCAGGTGCAATTTTCCAGCCGCGAGATTGTCGACCAATGTGGCAGCTGCCACAGCAAACAGCGCCAGGCCTTCACCCAGGGCAAACACGGCATGCGCCTGTCGTCGCAGCTGCCGCAGGATTTTGCCGGGGGCGCAATGACGCCACTGTTGGCGCGGCTGCCGATGCATGCGGATGCCAGCGGCGAACTCAGCTGCGCCAGCTGTCACAAGCCCCACGAAACGGATCTGCAGTTTGCCGCGGTGGAGGCCTGCCTCGGCTGCCACAGCGACGAACACAGCCTCGCCTTCAAGGAATCAGCGCACTTCAAATCCTGGAGCGCGGAAGCCGCCGACGGCGTCAGCTGTGCCAGCTGCCACCTGCCGCGGGAGGCTCACGGCGAGCGCATCGTCGTGAACCACAACCAGAACCACAACCTGCGCCCCAACGACAAGATGCTGCCGGTGTGCCTGAACTGCCATGGGGCGGAATTTGCGCTGGCCGCACTCGCAGACAAAAAGCTGATCGCCCGCAACTTCGACCGGGCACCGGAAACCGAGCACGAGACCTTCGACCTGATCCGCGACCGGATCGCGCGAATGGCCAACAGCAACCAGCCCAAAACCGAGACCCGATAGGAGGGGAAAGACTATGCGTATCGCTGCCTGTATCGTCGCCACCGCGACCCTGCTGACTGCCTGCGGACAGAAACAGGGCATAGCGCCGGAGCGCATGGCCGATGCCATTTTTGCCGTGATCGAAGCCGACCGCGCCAGCTATACCAACAATGTGGTCAACCGGCTGCAGAACGAGGAGAAGGTGATCGCAGCCGATGAACACTGGAAGGACAACAAGGCGCTGCCGCTGCCGGCACAGATGATGCGCATGGGCGCCGAACGGGTGGCGGAAAAGGAAGCCGGCTTCAACTATGCCCTGCTCTCCCTCTGGGCCATCAACAAGCAGAACAAGCCGCGCACCGAGCTGGAAAAGCAGGGCCTGCAGTTCGTCATCGACAATCCGGGGCAGAACTTCTACGGCCGCGAGACCCTCGGCGACACGGAGTATTTCACCGCAATCTATCCCGACGTCGCCGTATCGCCCGCCTGCGTCAGCTGCCACAACGACCATATCGACAGCCCGCGCACGGATTTCGAACTGGGCGAGACCATGGGCGGAGTGGTGATCCGGATTCCGCTCTGATTCTTTCTCAGCAAATTAGTGGGGGGAACCTTGTGTTCGCCCTTGTACGATCAGTTCCCGGGTCCTGTAGCCGGTGCCGTGGCGCCCCTGCTACCGGGGACTCCCTTGCGAGACACGCCGTGAATACATCCCTGCAGGCTTGGCAGCGAGATCCCTCTCGCTGACAGTCTCGCAAGGGAGTCCCCGGTATCAGGGCCTTCGCATCGCCACCACTCGCTCAACCGGCCTCCCGTGGGCGAACAGAAGGTTCGCCCTCGCACGCAGAACCCTGTCAGATTTCAATCGATCGACTGCCGATAACGTTGGCAGTGACATTGTGAACCGCTTGCCAGCTCCAGATTTCTGACAGTTAATTCGATCTTTTCCCTCTCTCCAATCAGAATCTGCAAAGATTCCTACCTACCCTCCCCTGTTGAACCCACCCGCAGTATGCGCTCACCGAACCCTATTCCTACGATGATCCCAAGGCGTTTTATGTGCCGCCGCCTTTCGCCAGCAATCACTGGAACTTCTTCGCCTATCGGCCGCGGTGGATGCGAGCGCGGCGGTGTGCGACGACTTCGGGGATACGGCCTACGACCACCTGAACAGCCTGATCGAGGGCAGCGCGCCCCTGCGCCCGCCGTCAACAGGGCGTCCATTCAGGGACAGGTAAAAAAGCGAGCGACGAAAAACGTTCACAACGTCCGCACGCCGGTTACAGAAACGCAAACTTCAGCGCAAAGACAGCAGCCACAAGATAGACCACCAGCGGGCAGGATCTCAGCTGCCCGTTGAGCAGTTTTATCGCCGCATAGGCGATAAAACCCAATCCGATGCCGTCGGCGATGGAGTAGCCCAGGGGCATGGCCAGGGCGGCGATGACCGCCGGTGCGCTTTCGCTGTGATCGGACCAATCCAGGTCCGCCAGGCTGCGCGCCATCAGGCAGGCCACGAACAGCAACGCCGCCGCCGTCGCACAGGCGGGGACGCTCTGCGCCAGGGGCGCGAACAGCAGGCACAACAGGAAGAGCAGGCCGCAGACGATGGCCGTCATGCCGGTGCGGCCGCCGGCCTCGACCCCGGCGGCGCTCTCGATATAGCTGGTAGTGGAGGAAGTACCCGCAAGCGCGCCCACTACCGTGGCCCCGGAATCCGCCAGCAGCGCCTTGCCCAGGCGCGGCAGGGAGCCGTCGGCGCGCACCAGGCCGGCCCGGTTGGCCACCCCCACCATGGTGCCGGCCGTGTCGAATACATCCACCAGCAGCATGGTCAGGATCACGGTGACCAGGGAAATGTCGAAGGCGCCGGCGATATCCAGCTGCAACAGCACCGGCGCCGGCGACGGCGGCAGGGCCACCAGCCCCTTGAACTCCACCTGACCCAACCCCCAGCCGACGGCGCTCACCGCCAGTATGCCGATCACCGCCGCGCCGGTGACCCCGCGCTGGGCCAGTGCGGCGATCAGCACGAAGCCGGCCAGGCACATCAGCGGCTCGAAGGCGGTCAGGTCCCCCAGGGATACCAGCGTCGCCGGATTGTCCACCACAACCCCCGCATTGCTCAGGGCAATAATGCCCAGGAAGAGCCCGATACCCGCGGAGATACCCAGTTTGAGGTTGCGGGGAATGGCGTTGATCAGCCACTCCCGGAAGGGCAGCAGGCTCAGCGCCACGAACAGGATGCCGGACAGGAACACCGCCCCCAAGGCCGTCTGCCAGGGGTGCCCCATGCCCAGCACCACGGCATAGGTGAAGAAGGCGTTCTGGCCCATGCCCGGCGCCAGCGCCAGGGGATAGTTGCCCAGCAGCCCCATGGCGATGGAACCGAAGGCCGCCGCCAGGCAGGTGGCCACAAACACGGCGCCGAAGTCCATGCCCGCCTCGGAGAGAATGGCCGGATTGACCACGGTGATATAGGCCATGGCCAGGAAGGTGGTCAGCCCCGCCAGCGCCTCCCGCCGCCAGAAACCGGCGCGCAGCTCCCCCCGTCCCGACTCCGCGAGCCTGAAATTGAAATAGTCCGCGACTCTCTGCATAAGAATTAACCCATATTTTTATCGTTGATCGAGCAATATTAACTTTTAATTGAATACCGCTAAGTTAAGCGAAAAGTCCGATGCGGAGGGCCTGATACCGGGGGGGCTTTGCGGGACTGTCTGCGAGAGGGACCTCGCAGACAAGGCTACAGGGATGTATTCACGGCGTGTCCCGCAAAGCACCCCGGTAGCAGGCCCGCCCCAAAGCCTTAACTTAGCGCCATTCAACTCTTAATTAACTCTTGCAATTTTTAAACCAATTGGTCAGGATTTCTCTGGCACCCGTACACAAAGCGAAACAAGATCCACAGTAACCGGTTCGAGCACGACAATGAGAAAACTATTCATCGCCTGCAGTTGCCTGCTCACCATTTTCATTGCAAACGCCCACGCATCCGCGCCGCGGCCGGTCATCTTCGATACCGACATGGCCATCGACGACTGGTCCGCGCTGCTGCTGTTGGCCATGCACGAGGAGCTGGAACTGGTCGCCGTCACCAGTAACGGTGCCGGCGAGACCCGCTGTGCCCCGGCGATGAAAAATATTGCCGCCCTGCTGGACCTGACGCCCGCCGGCCAGGTGCAGATCGCCTGCGGCGACGACCACCCCCTGGACGGCTACTTCGCCTTCCCGGAGCCCTGGCGCCAGCAGGCGGACACCCTCTCGGGCATTCCGCTGCCCGCAAGCCCGCGCGCCGCGAGCACAAAACACGCGGTGGAGGTGATCCACTCCGCCCTCGCCGGCAGCGATCAAAAAGCCGTGCTGGTGGCCACCGGCAGCCTGACCAATATCGCCCAGTGGCTGGAAAAATACCCCGGCGACGGGGACAGGGTAAAGCGCCTGGTCATCATGGGCGGCGCCTTCGCCGTGCCCGGCAACATCATTGTGCCCGGCTTTACCGACAACCATCCCAACACACAGGCGGAGTGGAACATCTTCGTGGACCCGGAGGCCGCGGCCCGGGTCTTCGCCTCCGGGCTGCCAATCGAGGTGGTGGGCCTGGACGTGACCAACAAAGTAAAGGTCACCAAAACATTCGCCCGTGACTTCAAGGCCGCGGCGAAAACCCCCGCGGCCCGTTTCTGGGATGGGGTGCTGGACGACAACGACTGGTTTATCGAGTCCGGTGAATACTATTTCTGGGACGTGCTGGCCGCGCTGGTGGCCCTGGACCCGGCCTTCTGCCGCGGGCCCCTGCAGCCGGTGAGCGTCAGCGTGAAACGCGGTGCGCCCTGGCAGCCGTCGTCGCTGCGCTCCATTCCCGCCACCACCTACAATGGCGCCGAACGCCGGCACCTGGATGCCGGGAAAAGCGGCATTACCCGCACCGGCGGCGACAATCCCCCGGTAAAAATCTGCCTGGAAACGGACGCCGCGCGGGCCTTCGAGCTGTTTACCCGGACACTCAACCGCGGCTGATCGCCAAGGGGCATACTCACCCGCGCTCACCTATCGCGAACAGGAGATTTCTTCGCCGGCCGCTCCGTCGCAATCAGCGCGCTGTTGGAGAGGGAGCTGGGAGGAGGCTGAAGTGAAACAGACACTGCTGCGCAGCCGCATAGTCCACTTTCGCGACGACGTAAGCGGCTCCCCGGACGCCGCCCTCGCCTACTACGAGGACGGCGTTATCGGTTTTGCCGACGGTCGCATCACCCTGCTCGAAGACGCACGCCGCGCCGAGGCCCGGGGCCTGGACCTGGCTACGGTCGAACACAGGCCCGAGGCGCTGGTGACCAGCGGTTTTATCGACGCCCATGTACACGCGCCGCAGCTGCCGGTGATGGGCAGCTACGGCAAAAAACTGCTGGACTGGTTGCACAAATACACCTTTCCCGCGGAGCTGCGCTTTGCCGACGAGGAAACCTCCCGCCACAACGCCGACTTTTTTATCGACGCCCTGCTCTCCCGCGGCACCACCACCGCCGTGGTGTTTACCACCAGCTTTGCCCACAGCACCGAGCACCTGTTCGAGGCCGCCCACCGCGCCGATATGCGCCTGATCGCCGGCAAGGTATTGATGGACCGCAACGCACCACAAGGCCTGCTGGACACCCCCTGGCGCGCGCTGCGCGAATCCGCGGCCCTGATCGACAGGTGGCACGGGCGCGGGCGACTCGGCTATGCCGTCACCCCGCGCTTCGCCGGCACCTCCAGTCGCGCGCAGCTGGCGGTGGCCGGACAGCTGCTGCGGGACTGCCCGGACCTGTGGCTGCAGACGCACCTGAGCGAAAACCGCGACGAGGTCGCCTGGACCGCCGCCCTCTTCCCCGAGGCCAGCGATTACCTGAACATTTATGAACGACACGGCCTGCACGGCGAGCGCAGTGTCTATGCCCACTGTATCCACCTGACCGAATCGGAACAGCAACGCCTGGCCGATGCCGGCGCCGCCGTGGCCTTCTGCCCCACCTCCAACCTGTTTCTCGGCAGCGGCCTGCTGAAGTTGCAAAAGCTGCGTGAGCGCGGCATACCGGTGGCACTGGCCACCGATGTGGGCGCCGGCACCAGCCTGTGCCAGCTGCGGAGCATGGGCGAGGCCTACAAGGTATGCCAGCTCGGCAACTACCCCCTGGGCGCCGCCGAGGCCTTCTACATGGCAAGTCTCGGCGCCGCCCGCGCCCTGCACCTGGACCGCTATATCGGCAACCTGGCACCGGGCAAGGAGGCGGACCTGCTGTTATTGAACGGCAGCCGCGAACCGCTGCTGCGCGAACGCCTGCGCTACTGCCGCGATATCCGCGAGGAACTCTTTGCCTATATGACCATGGGGGACGAGCGCATCGTCGAGCGCACCTATATTGCCGGACACCTGGCCTACAACAACCCGCTACTGCCAACCCTGTAGGAGCGGCCAACATTGGGAATGGTATTTAAATTTTGTCGTGCACCAACACGATCGCCAGCAAAAGGATCCAAACCTGCCTTTCCTGGAAAAGATACAAATTATTGTCATATATGCACACTATCGTGGCGGGCTACCACTAAATCTTTTCGTTCATTAACCCCCCTTGACGCTGGCTGGCGGTATTCATAAATTTAACCGGTTGATCAGGTTATCGGAAGCTCTGGTCGGCTTTCTTCGAGCAGTCCTGCAACGGCTTCGCAGTTGCCGGCGGATTGATCTGTACCCAGGCAGAAGTAGAACTCAGGGCGTTTCCACGTTGGAGTCGCACCCTTGAACGACTGACTGTAGTGGTAATCGGGCGGACGCACTTGCGTTCGCGGAAAATCAATCCCCAGGACAATAGTGATGAAAAAATATCTAGGAGCTTTTCTATTTTTGGCGGCATTGAGCCAGTGGGCGAGTGCCGATGTGGCCAACGGCGGTTTTGAAGACTGGACCGGCGGCAGCCCCGATGGCTGGAGCACCATCGACTCCGGCATCGACGTCAGCCAGAGCACTTCCACGGTATACAGCGGCGGCTCGGCGGCATCGGTCAGGGTGACAACCGGCACCCAGTCGTCGACGGATCTGCGCCAGACGGTGAGCGTGAGTGCCGGCCAGACCTACAATTTTTCCGTGTGGGTCCGCCATACCGAGGGCAGTGTCGCGGCGCGCCTTTACGTCAACGGCTACCGGGACTACTCCGACTATTCGCAGACCGGCCAGTGGCAGCAGCTCAGCTACAGCTTTACCGCCAGCGGCAGCGGCACCATCGAGGTGGGGTTGCGTTTCTACGACCGCTGGGGGTTCGACGGCTCGGAAGTGGTTTATGTGGATGCCTTTGAGCCCACCGCCAGCAGCGGCGGCGGCTCAAGCAGCGGGGGGTCCAGCGGCGGCGGCAGCTACTATGACTCCGCCGACGGCCTGAGCGGCTACAGCCTGAAGACGGCGCTCCACAACATCATCCGGGACCACAGCGCCCAGAGCTACAGCGCCCTGTGGGATTTCTACGCCGCCAATGACCTGGATTACTACTACGAGGGGGATGGATCAATCCTGGATATCTATTCGGAAAATCCCGGTGGCAGCGATCCCTATGAGTACACCGCGGTCAGCGACCAGTGCGGCAACTACAGCGGTGAGGGCGACTGCTACAACCGCGAGCACAGCTTCCCGCGTTCCTGGTTCGGCGGTGCCGTGGCGCCGATGAATACGGACGTGCACCACATTTTCGCCTCCGATGGCTATGTCAACGCCCTGCGCGGCAGCTATCCCTATGGCGAGGTGGCCACCACCAGCGCCGTTTCCAGCAATGGCAGCAAGCTCGGCAGCGGTCAGTCCAGCCAGGGCTATACCGGCACCGTGTTCGAGCCCATCGACGAGTTCAAGGGGGATGTCGCCAGGGCCTATTTCTATATGGCCACCCGCTACCAGGATGTGATCGCGGGCTGGGAAAACAACAGCAGCTACGGCGATGCCATGCTGGACGGCTCCGGTGATCAGGTATTCGAGAGTTGGGCCCTGCAGCTGCTGATCGACTGGCACAACGCCGATCCGGTGAGCCAGTGGGAAGTGGACCGCAACGAGGCGGCCTACAGCTACCAGGGCAACCGCAACCCCTTCATCGATCACCCGGAATATGTGGGGTCCATCTGGGGGCAGTAGGAATTACCCACCGCCCTTGCCAGGTGTAGGTTGGCGTGAGTGTAACGAACCCCAACATGGGCGCAGGCAGTTGTGCTGGAGTTCGCGGAACTCACTTCAACCTACACACAGCTCGGTATAAGTCCCTTGCAGAATGGGCAAAGGAGCGCAACGGTGTGCCATCATTCAGCGCCGGTTGATGGGCACACTGCGCTTTGCCCATCCTACGACTATGGCATTCTTTTCCGGGCCCCGATTCCCGAAAGCATTCAGTCAATCACCATAGGGAATCCAGATATTCTTCACCTCGCAGGCCTCGCGAAGGAATTGCCTGCCCTCCCCCTGCTCGCGGGAGAACCAGTCGGGGAATTTTCCGTTGTTTACCCAGGTGCGCTTGACCGTGTGGGCCGAGGCCAGCTCCACCATTTCGCTGCCGGCAGCGCCGCCGAAATACCAGATCCCATCCACCTGGTCGTGCTCCGCGAGCACCTTGACCAGCGTGTCGCGCGGGCCTGTGACGATATTGACCGCACCGGCCGGGATGTCCGAGGTTTCCAGCACCTGGTAGAAATCCGTGGCGAGCAGTGGATACTTTTCCGATGGCACCAGCACCAGGCGGTTGCCCATGGCCAGCGCCGGCGCCAGCAGGGAGACGAACGACAGCAGCGGCAGATGGTCCGGGCAGCCGACGCCGATGATGCCGATGGGCTCGTTTATTGCCAGGACGGCGCCACGCAGGGGCGGCTGGTGGACGGCGCCGTCGTATTTGTCGGCCCAGGCGGCGTAAGTGAATAGCCGGCTCAGGCTGGCGTCGAACTCGCGCCCGGCGTTGTCAGTGCTCACACCGGTTGTGTCGACGAGTCGCCGACAGAATTCTCCCTCGCGGCAGCTCAGGTTTTCCGCCAGGTAGTAGAGCAGCTGCGCGCGCATGTGACCGCTGCTGCGACTCCAGCTTTCGGCCTTGAAGGCGGCCTCCACGGCGTTGCGGATATCCTTGCGGTTGCCGTCGCCGACCCGCTCGCCGGGGTCACCCACCGCCAGGGTATTACCGCTGTCCGGGCGCACCTGCCTGCCGTTGATATAGTGCTTGGCGGTGCGGTCTATCGGCGGCAGGCCCACGGCCGGGCTTTCTCCAACCACTGCGGCCGGGCCCGCCATCGCGGGCGCGCCTTCCGTGTCGACAAATTCGAATCGCGGGCGCAGGTACTCTTCCATGCCCTCGCTACCGCCCTCCCGGCCTATGCCGGATTCGCGGTAGCCGCCGAAACCGCAGGCGGCGTCGAACTGGTTTGTGCTGTTGATCCAGACCACGCCGGCCTTCAGTTGCGGCGCCACATCCAGGGCGCGGTTGATATTTTCCGACCAGATACTGGCGGCCAGGCCGTAGCGGCTGTTGTTGGCCAGGGCCACGGCCTCGGCCTGGGTGCGGAAGCTCATCACGCAGAGCACCGGCCCGAAGATTTCCTCGCGGGCCACCACATTTGCAGGCTCGACGCCGGTCAGCAGCGTCGGCGGGTAGAAGCAGCCCTCCTGCGGGCAGGGCGAATCCGGTTGCCAGAGTACGGCGCCCTCGCGCACACCCTGTTCCACCAGTTCGGCGATGCGCGTGCGCTGGGCCGGGTCGACGATGGCGCCCAGGTCGGTGTTTTTATCCAGCGGGTCGCCGACGCGCAGCTTTTCCATACGCGCGCGGATCCTGGCGATGGCGCGCTCCTCCAAGCCCTCCTGCACCAACAGCCGCGAGCCGGCGCAGCACACCTGCCCCTGGTTGAACCAGATGGCATCCACCAGTCCCTCCACGGCGGCGTCCAGGTCGGCGTCTTCGAAGAGGATAAACGGAGACTTGCCGCCCAGTTCCAGGGTGAGTTTTTTTTGCCTGCCCGCGGTGCGGGCGCGGATGCGACGGCCCACTTCGGTGGAGCCGGTAAAGGCGATTTTGTCGACGTCCGGGTGGTCCACCAGGTATTCGCCCGTTGCGCCGTCGCCGGTGACGATATTGACCACGCCCGGCGGCAGCCCGGCTTCCGCGCACAGTTCGGCGAACATCAGCGCGGTGAGGCTGGTGTATTCCGCCGGTTTCAGCACCACGCAGTTGCCGGCGGCGAGCGCGGGGGCGATTTTCCAGGCCGCCATCAGCAGCGGGAAGTTCCACGGGATTATCTGGCCCACTACGCCCAGTGGCCGCTGGCCGGGAAATTCCGACTCCAGCAGCTGCGCCCAGCCGGCGTGGTGGTAGAAGTGACGGATGGCGAGGGGGATATCGATATCGCGGCTTTCGCGGATGGGTTTGCCGTTGTCCAGGGATTCCAGCACGGCAAATTCCCGCGCGCGCTTCTGCAGCAGGCGCGCGAGGCTGTAGAGGTAGCGGGCGCGGCCGTGGCCGCCGAGTTTTTCCCAGGCCGGCTGCGCCGCGCGCGCGGCTGCAACCGCCGCATTCACATCCCCGCTGCCCGCCTGCGTGATTCTTGCCAGTCGCTTGCCGTTGGCCGGGTTGACGCTGCCGAAACCCGCGGCGGATGCCGGCGCGACCCAGTCTCCGTTGATAAAAAGTCCGAAACCGTCACTGTGGCCTTCCAGCCAGGCATCGACTTTATCCGTGCTTTCGGGGGCGGGGCCGTAACTCATGTTTTCAAAAATTTCCGCAACCGTCATAAGGGGTTTCCATCATTTCAATTTTCGGGCCCTTGGGCGCCAAGCCTTCGCATCCAGCTCGTTATCTTTTTCCGGTTCCGCATCATCCCATCGCGTGCCGATGCGCGGCCGAGTAACGCCCGCTGACATGGTGCTGCAACTGCCGCTCTATATCGCCGAGCAGGCTGGAGGCGCCGAAGCGGAAAAGTTTCGGGGTCAGCCAGGCGTTTCCCAGTTCCTCCTTGACCAGCACCAGGTAATTGAGCGCGTCCTTGGCGGTGGCGATGCCGCCGGCGGGCTTGAAGCCGACACGGTAGCCGCTCAGCGCTTCGTAGTCCCTGATTGCGCGCAGCATCACCAGGCTCACCGGCAGTGTGGCGTTGGTGGACTCCATGCCGGTGGAGGTCTTGATAAAGTCGCTGCCCGCCATCATCGCCACCATGGATGCGCGGGCGACATTGTTGAGATTGCCCAGCTCGCCGGTGGAGAGGATGGTTTTCATATGGGCGCTGCCACAGGCGGCGCGGCAGGCCTTGATCTCCTGGTAGAGGAAAGCCCAATCGCCGTTCAGCACGTGGGCGCGGGTGATCACTACATCGATTTCCCGCGCGCCGGCAGCCACCGAGGCGCGGATTTCCGCGAGGCGGGTTTCCAGCGGCGACAGGCCGGCGGGAAAGCCGGTGGAGACGGCAGCCACCGGTATGCCGCTGCCCGCAAGCGCCGCCACCGCGGTTTCCACCATCTGGTGGTAGACGCAGACGGCGCCGGTGGTGATGTTCAGTTGTTCCACGCCGAGGGCCTTCTGCAGCGCGGGGTCCAGTGGTGTGCGCGCCTTGGCGCAGAGGCGCCGCACCCGGCCGGGGGTGTCCTGGCCGGACAGGGTGGTCAGGTCCATGCAGCTGATCGCCTTCAACAGCCAGGCGGCCTGCCAGTTCTTCTTCAGCGAGCGGCGCGCGGCCAGGGTGGCGATGCGCCGCTCGGCGGCGCTGAGGTTTACGCGGATATCCTCCAGCCACCCGGGGTTGAAGGGGACTCCCGGGTTGACGGCGTGTCCCGCGACGCCAGGGGTTTCACCCTTTTGTCTCACAGTCTGCCCCTCTGTTGCTCTCTGCTGGTTCCTTTTCATTTCAGTGGTGGCCGTCATGGGCGTCACCTTGCAGTTGTCGGTAAAAAGAATGGCCGCAGTCGAGCCGCGCCAGTTGGAAAAATTCCGCCAGGGTCTGGCCGATATCCGCAAAACTGTGGCGCAGGCCCAGGCTGCCGGGGGCGACGCCGGGGCCGAAGAAGAGTGCGGGAATATGCTCGCGGGTGTGGTCGCTGCCGGGCCAGGTGGGATCGCAGCCGTGGTCCGCGGTGATCACCGCGATATCGCCGGGGCGCAGCAGCGCCTGCAGTTCCGGCAGGCGCCGGTCCATGGCCTCCAGGGCGGCGGCGTAGCCGGCCAGGTCGCGGCGGTGGCCGTAGAGGGTGTCGAAGTCGACGAAGTTGGTGAACACCAATGTCGGCCTGTCGCAGTTTCCGCACGCGACCTTCAGGGTGGCGTCGAAGAGGGCCATATTGCCATCCGCCTTGACGCTGCGCCCTACCCCCCGGCCGGCAAAAATATCGCCGGTCTTGCCCACTGCCACCACTTCGCCGCCACTTTCCTGCAGCTTATCCAACAGGGTGGGCCTGTGCGGCGGTGTGGTGTAATCGCGGCGGTTGGCGGTGCGCGCGAAGCTGTCGGCGCCGTCCCCGGCTCTCTCCCCAACAAAGGGCCGCGCTATCACCCGGCCGACGTTCAGCGGGTCCACCAGCTCCCGCGCGATTTCGCACAGTTCCAATAGCCGCCCCAGGCCGAAATGGATTTCGTGGGCGGCGATCTGTACCACCGAATCCGCCGAGGTGTAGACAATGGGTTTGCCGCTGCGGACATGCTCCTCGCCCAGCTCCCTGAGAATGTCGGTGCCGGAGGCGTGGCAGTTGCCGAGAATGCCGGGCAGCTTGCCGCGGCGGATCAGTTCATCGGTGAGCCCGGCCGGAAAGGACGGCACCGTGTCGGGAAAACAGGTCCAGTCGAATTCCACCGGCAGGCCGGCGATTTCCCAGTGGCCGCTGGGCGTGTCCTTGCCGGAGCTGACCTCGGCGCAGTGGCCGTAGGCACCGGTCAGCGACTGCGGCGCGTCTATTCCCTCGATCGGTGCGCCGCTGCTCTCCTCCAGTGCGCGGCCCAGACCCAGGCGCAGCAGGTTGGGAATCTTCAGCGGCCCGCTGCGCAGCCCCTCCCTGTCCCCCTGCCCGCGGATGCAACCCCCGGCGATATGGCCGAGGGTATTGGCGCCGGCGTCGCCGAAGCGGCCGGCGTCGGCGCTGGCGCCTATGCCGAGGGAGTCCATTACCAGGATAAAGGCGCGGGGGAACATATCAGCCTTCCTCTCTCCTGCCACGCCCGCCGAGACGTTCCAGGATGACCGGCTGCGGCTTCGCCCTGCCGGTTTCCCCTGCCGTATCCGGGCCCAGGGCAAAGGCCCGGCGCAGCCGCGCCAGGGCCCTTTCCGCATCCGCTTCGCTGGCGGCGTGGATCATAGCCAGCGGTGTATCCGCGCCGACGCTGTCGCCGGGGGCGCGGATGTCACTCAGGCCGACACGGTGGTCCACCGGATCCTGGGCGCGGCGGCGGCCACCGCCCAGTTCCACCACGGCGTTGCCCACCGCGCGCACGTCGATTTCCGCAATGGTACCGGCGGCTTCCGGGTAGGCGGGCACCACCACCGGCGCGGCGGGGAGGTGCCTGTCCGGCCTGTCCACCAGGTCCGCCGGGCCTCCCAGCTCCACCACCATGTTGGCGAAATACTCGCAGGCGGAACCATTGTCCAGGGTCAGCACCATCATTTCGCGGCCCTCCTGCAGCCCGCCGGCGCGGCCACTGAGCAGCAGCAGCTCGGCGCCGAGGGCGATCACCACCTGGTGCAGGCGCGGGTCGCGGAAGTCGCCCTTCAGGTAATCGATCACTTCGCGCACTTCCAGCGCGTTGCCGGCGGTGGGGCCCAGCACCTGGGACATGTCGGTGATCAGTGCGGAGATGGGCAGGCCCAGGCCCTCCCCCACTTCGACGATGCTGGTGGCGAGTTCCACTGCCATGGGGAAATTGTCGGCGAAGGCACCGCTGCCGGTCTTGATGTCCATCACCAGGCTGTCGAGGCCGGCGGAGAGTTTCTTGGACAGGACAGAGGCGGTGATCAGCGGAATGGATTCCACCGTCGCAGTGACATCGCGGATGCCGTAGAGGCGCTTGTCCGCGGGCGCCAGTTCCGCAGTCTGGCCGACGATGGCACAGCCGGCCCGCTTGACCGCCTGCTGGAAGGCGGGGATATCCGGGCTGGTGTTGTAGCCGGGAATGCTGTCCATCTTGTCCAGGGTGCCGCCGGTGTGGCCCAGGCCGCGGCCGGAAATCATCGGCACGAAGGTGCCGCAGGCGGCGAGCATGGGCGCCAGCATCAGGCTGACCTTGTCACCGACACCGCCGGTGGAGTGCTTGTCGACCACCGGGCCCGGCAGGTCCAGCGCCGACCAGTCGAGGGTGGTGCCGGAGCGCTGCAGCGCGCGGGTCAGCGCCACCGACTCGGGGCGCGCCAGGCCGCGGAAAAATATCGCCATCGCCAGCGCGGCCACCTGGCCCTCGGTGATGCGCTCATTCACCATGCCCTCGATAAAAAACTCGATCTCGCGCGCGGACAGGGCCCCGCCCTCGCGCTTCGCGTGAATGATTTCCTGGGCCAGCATTATGGGGTAATTCCTGTTTATTACAGATTTGTTGCGACCTCCCGGCCGACCACGACATCATAGATCAATCCTAACCACTTGGTCCACTTTTTGCAGCCACAATCGCCGCAAAGTCCCGACTTACGGGGCTTACAGGGCCATCCCCAAAGCACGGCAAATTGACCGATTGATCAGTTCCTGATAATTTCCGGACGTCGCGCCGCGCTGAGGCAAAAATATTAATAACTCGAGCTGGCGAAGGTACTCCCGGCAACGGAAAACCGCGGGATGCCGCAGCTCCAGCAGGCAATTCTATGAGTCTGATCGGTATGCTTGCCCTGGTGGCAATCGCAGTCCTATTTTCCGAAAACCGCAAGGCCATCAGGCTGCGCACCGTCGGTGCGGCCTTTGCCATACAGGCCGGCTTTGCCGCCCTGGTTCTCTACATTCCCGCCGGGCAGGCCGCGCTGGCATCGTTATCCGAGGGTGTCCAGCACGTCATTGACTATGCCGACGCCGGCATCAATTTTCTGTTCGGCGATCTCGGCAGGCAGAAACTCGGATTCATCTTCGCGTTCAATGTGCTGCCGGTGCTGATCTTTTTCTCCTCCCTGGTGGCCGTGCTCTACCACCTGGGCATCATGCAAAAAATCGTCGGGGTGATCGGTACTTTTTTTCACCGCGTGCTGGGAACCGGTCATACGGAATCCCTGTCCGCTACCGCCAATATTTTTGTCAGCCAGACCGAGGCGCCCCTGGTTATCCGCCCCTATATCGCCGGCATGACCCGCTCCGAACTCTTTGCGGTCATGGTGGGGGGCATGGCGTCCATCGCCGGTTCCCTGCTGGTGGGCTACGCAAACATGGGCGTGGATTTAAAATATCTGATTGCGGCCAGTTTTATGGCGGCGCCGGGCGGCCTGCTGATGGCAAAGCTGATGATCCCGGAACAGGAGACGCTGCAGGCCGCCGACGTAAAAGTCGCCTTTGATGACGGCGAGCGCCCCGCCAATGTGATTGACGCGGCCGCCAGCGGCGCCCTGAGCGGCATGAAACTGGCGGTGAATATCGGCGCCATGCTGATCGCCTTTATCGCCCTGATCGCATTGATCAACGGCGCCATCGGCGGCATTTTCGGGTGGTTCGGCCTGCCGGGGGTGACGCTGCAGAGCATCCTCGGTGCCGTCTTTTCACCCATCGCCTATGCGCTGGGAATTCCCTGGTCGGAGAGTATGGCCTCCGGCAGCCTGATCGGGCAAAAGCTGGTGCTCAACGAATTTGTCGCCTATGCGGACTTCGTCGCCCACAAGGAGACACTGTCCGCCCACGCCCAGGTAGTGGTCACCTTCGCCCTGTGCGGCTTCGCCAACTTCTCCTCCATCGCCATACTGCTCGGCGGCCTCGGCAGCCTGGCGCCGTCGCGGCGCCCGGAGATAGCGCGGATGGGGTTGAAGGCCGTGCTGGCCGGCACCCTGGCCAACCTGATGAGCGCGGCGCTGGCCGGATTCTTCGTTTCCCTGTAAGGCCGCCAATGCGATGCGAGAGATGTTCCCGACATTCGAAACTGCGCTGAAGGATTTTCCCGGGCAGCTTCACACAGAGATAGCACAGGTGGCCGCCAACGGCGGTGTCATGAGCGCGGCGTCGGTGCGCCGGGTCTGCGAAACCCTGGATATCGATATCGAGAGCCTGATGCTGCGGCTGGTGCCGCTGGCGGCCGGCTACGCGGTGGCGCCGGTGTCGCGCTTTCTTGTCGGCGCCGTGGCGCGGGGCGGACGGGTGGACGAGGGCGGCTACTCGCAACTCTACCTGGGCGCCAATATGGAATTTCCCGGGCGCGCCCTCTGCTACAGCCTGCACGCGGAGCAGGCCGCAGTGGCCAGCGCCTGGCATCATCGCGAGCCCGGGGTGACCAGCCTGGCCGTATCCGCCCCGCCCTGCGGCCATTGCCGGCAGTTTCTCTACGAACTCTCCGCCCCCGCCAGCCCGCTGCAAATTTTCCTTCCCGGCAACGGCGAGGGAAATTACCAGTCGGCGGAAATCGAACAACTGCTGCCCGGCGCCTTCGGCCCCGCCGACCTGGGCGGCAAAGGCAATATGATGGCGGTCAACGGCAGCCCCCGATCGCTGCAGCTCGCCTCCGCGCAGGACGACGGCCTGACTCTGGAGACCCTGGCAGCGGCGCGCTTTTCCTACGCACCCTACACGGGAAATTATGCCGGTTGCACCTTGCAACTGCGCGACGGCTCGATATTTTCCGGCAGCTATGCGGAAAACGCGGCGCACAACCCGGGACTCTCCCCACTGCACGCCGCCCTGTCGAATATGCGCATGGCGCTCGGCCCCGCTGCCCTGCGTGAAATGCCCGCCCGGCTCGCCCGCTGCGTGCTGGTGGAATCGGCAGCCGATATCAGCCAGCGGGACCTGGTGACGACCCTGCTCTCCTCTTTCGCGCCGGACGTTTCGCTGGAGTATTACCCGGCGACCACATAGATTGCTGAGTTCAATGGCACTTACTTTAGGACCAAACCCCGGTGTTGGGGCTCCTGTAGGGTGGATAAGCGTCAAGCGCATCCACGCCGGGCGCATCCGCCGGCCGCGGTTGGTGTAATACGCCGGAGGCTATTACACCCTACGATTTTTCCGAGTCCCCAGTCCCCAGTCCCCAGTCCCCAGTCCCCAGTCCCCAGTCCCCAGTCCCCAGTCCCCAGTCCCCAGTCCCGAGCTTCCTACCGGTTGCGGAAGCGATCCACGAACACGGCCAGAATGATCACCGCCCCGGTAATCAGCCGCTTGCCGGGCGGGGATACATCCATCTGCGCCAGGCCATTGTCCAGCACGGCGATAATCAGCACGCCGATAAAGGCTCCCAGGATGGAGCCGCGCCCGCCCATCAGGCTGGTGCCGCCGATCACCGCGGCGGCGATGGCACTCAGTTCCCAGCCGGTGGCGGCACCCGGGTTCGACGACCCCAGGTAGGCGGCATCCATCAGCCCACCGAGTCCGGCGAGGGTGCCGGAGATTACCAGCACCGCGAGAATATAGGGCCTGGTGCGGATGCCGGAAATGCGCGCGGCCTCCTCGTTGGTGCCTATGGCGATAATCCGGCGGCCAAAGACGGTGCGTGTCAGCACAAACTGGGCGATGGCCACCAGCGACAGGGCGATCAGGAAGGCGGGCGACAGGCCGAGACCCGGGATGGGGTAAGAGAGCTCGAGGATGCCGGGCCCCAGGAACAGGGTTTTCGAACCGGTGGAAATCTCCGCGAGCCCGCGCGCCACTTCGAGCATGCCGAGGGTCACGATAAAAATCGGCAGGCGCAGGTAGCTGCCGAGAAGACCGTTCACCAGGCCGGCGCAGGCGCCGGCGCAGATGCCGAGCAGCGCCGCGACCGCGAGCGGCAGGCCCAGTACCGTGGAGGCGAGACCGATAACCCCGGCGCTCAGGCCCACCACGGACCCGACCGACAGGTCGATACCGCCGCAGATCAGTACCAGCGTCATGCCGATGGTGATCACCGTCAGCGTCGGCAGCCTGGCGAGTATCGCGTTCAGCGTCGGCATGGAGAAGAAGTTGTCGGTCGCCATGCCGAAAAAAGCCACCAGCAACAGCAGCGACAGGAAAATAAAATAGGATTCAAAAAATTGCTTTACGGTCCTGGATGTCAATATCACTCCGATACTTCTATCGGGAAAGGCAGCATTCTGGTCAGGTGTTGTCATTGCGGGTGTACTCACTAAAGGCGGCCTTGAGAATGGCGTCGGTGGACCAGTCGCCGCGGCGGAAACGCGCAACCGGTTTGCGTTTCGACAGCACCAGGATGCTGTCGCAGAGCGCGTTCAGTTCCTCCAGCTCGCTGGAGACGACGATGATCCCGGCACCCCCGTCGCGCAGTGCGCGCAGGCGGGCGTGAATGGCGAGCTTGGAGCCCAGGTCCACGCCGCGGGTGGGCTCGTCGAGCAGCAGCACCCGGGCGTCGCAGTGCAGCCAGCGCGCCAACAGCAGCTTCTGCTGGTTGCCGCCGCTCAGGTTTTCGATATGTTGATGGGGACCGTCGCAGCGCACGGCGAGATCCCTGATCAGGGCTTGGGTGCAGGCCTTTTCCCGCCGCGGCAACAGCCGCCCGAGCCAGGCGGAAATCCTGTCCAGGCCGGCAATGGTGCTGTTGAAGCCCAGCGACTGGGCCGCGAAGATGCCCTGGGTCTTGCGGTCCTCGGCGATCAGGCCCATGCCGCACCGGGCCGCCCGGTGCGCGCTGCGGATTGCGGTGCGCCTGTCGCCGTTCACCAGCTCCACCTTGCCGCCGCGCCTGTCGGCGAGGCCGTAGATGGCCTCCAGCAGTTCCGAGCGGCCGGCGCCGGCGAGGCCGGCGATACCGAGGATTTCGCCGCGGTGACAGCAGAGGTCGATGGGATGCGGCAGCTCTGCGCTGTGCAGGCCGCTGACCTCGAGGCAGGGCGGCCCCAGCTGGCGCCCCGCGTCCCCGGCGCGATCGCGGAGGGATTCGCCGGACATGGCCCGGATCAGGTCGCCCACATCCAGTTCCGAGCTGTCCCGGCAGCACTGGATCTCGCCGTCGCGCAGCACCGCGACCCTATCGCAGACATCCAGCACATCGTCGAGCCGGTGTGACACATAGATGACCGAGAGGCCGGCGCGGCTGCGCGCGCGGATAATCTCGTGCAGCCGCTCAGCCTGGGGACCGGTGAGCGCCGCGGTGGGTTCATCGAGAATCAGCACACCGGCGTCGGTGCAGGCGGAGAGCGCCTTGGCCAGCTCCACCAGCTGCCGCTGCGCCAGGCTAAGTTCCGACAACAGGGCCTGTGGCGAAACCTGTTCCGCCCCCACCAGTTGCAGCAGCTCCGCGGCGCACCGGTGCAGCTCCCCGCGGCGGATGCACCCGGCGCTGGCGGGCAGTGCCTTCAGGCAGATATTCTCGGCCACGCTCAGGTTTTCGATCAGGCTCAGTTCCTGCGCCGCCAGGGAGATTCCGCGCTGCATGGCATCGCGGATATTTTTCGGCCCGTAGGCCTCGCCGTCGATTTCCAGCAGGCCCAGATCGGGCCGGTGCAGACCATACAGAATATTGATCAGGGTGGATTTGCCGGCGCCGTTCTCGCCCACCAGGCCGAGGATTTCGCCCTCGGCGAGCTGCAGGTCGACCCCCCTGAGCACCGGAGTGGCGAAGGATTTGTGCAGTCCCCGAATATTAACCCGCAACTTTTTTCCAGCCATCAACCGCGGATATCCTCGATGGTGATCAGGTCCACCGGCGTCTCGCGGTCGATGTCGGCCTCGCCGCCACCCTGCAGTGCCTGCAGCGCAAACTCGATACCGAAGACCGCGAATTTATCGCCGTACTGGTCGGCGGTTGCCTTGACCCGCTCGTCCCTGATCAGCGCGTGAATCGCAGAAATATTGTCGAAGCCGGCGATATCGATCCTGTGATCCAGGTCTGCCAGCTTGATCGCCGCCGCCGCACCCAGGGCCATATTGTCGTTGGCGGCGAGAATCACCTTCAGGTTCGGGTGCCGGGTGATTATGGCCGAGGTCAGGTCCGCCGCCCTGGTGGCCTCCCAGTGGGCGCTCTGCACCGACACCAGCTTCATGTTTTTCTCGGCGATGGCGGCCTGGAAACCCTCGCGACGCAGTATCGAGTTCACTGCGGTGGGCACCCCCTCGAGAATCGCCACCTCGCTGCCCTCGGGGTAATCGCCCAGTACATAGTCGGCGACCATCCTGGCCCCCTTGCGGTTGTCCGGGCCGATAAACGGAATTTTCAGGTCGAACTGCTCGAGCACTTCCGGTTCCAGGCGATTGTCGATATTCACCACCACGACGCCCGCGCGCCGGGCCTTGGCCAGCGCCGGCACCAGCGCCTTGGAATCCGCCGGCGCAATCACTATGGCATCGACCCCCATGGCCACCATCTGCTCCACCAGCGCCACCTGCTGGGCCAGGTCCGTCTCGTTCTTGATGCCGTTGACGATCAGTTCGTAGCGGTCGCCGTGCTCGGCTTGGTGCCGCCTGGCGCCGTCCGCCATATTCACGAAGAACTCGTTGGCCAGGGATTTCATCACAAGGGCGATACGGGCCTTTTCGGGGGCGGCGTCGGCGGATCCAGGGGATTCCCCGGCGGGCTTGCCACAGGCGGAACAGAGCAGGATCAGCGCCAGGACAGCAGAAAGGATGCGCACTAGTCTCATTATCGGGCCTCCATTTTTCGTTGTTATCAAATTGCCTCCAAAGCCACCGCTGTTGAGTTAAGACTCAAGTTTCGGAGTTCACAGGTGTTGCCAGGCCGGAAGGGAAGAGCCTTCGAGCGGCCCTGCTGCCGGTGGCCACCTGGCAAAAAACCTCATCGGTAAATATTTGCCAGGTGGCCACCGGCAGCAGGGCCTCGCACTGTGCCGCCCGCAGTCTTCCTGCCCTCGATGTGAACTCCGAAACTTGAGTTAAGAGCTGGCACCCTGTGGGAGCCAGCCCTGCTGGCGAAAACGGCGCTGCCAGTAGCACCATTTTTATCCCCTGCAAGGCAGGCTCCTACGATACAGCTGCTTAGCTCAGCAGCATTGCCTCTAAATTGCGACTTCATCCGCGGCCCGCTCCGCCAGAAAAATCTCGAGCTCCCCTACGAAGGGCGCGGCATCCTGGGCGAAGGGTTTGCGCACGGACATGGCCGCGGCGGCCGAGGCGCACTGCACTGCGCGTTTCACCGAACTTGCGTCCAAGGGCAGCGGCGACTGCACCAGGCCGGCGGCCAGTGCGCCGTTGAAGACGTCGCCGGCACCGGTGGTGTCCACGGCCTCTACCACGAAGGGCGGCGAGTGAAAGAAATAGTCTCCCCAGGCGACACTGCAGCCGCGGGACCCGCGGGTGATCACCACATTGCGCGCGCCCAGTTGGCGCAGCCGGTCGGTGGCCCTGCGCACATTGTCTTCACTGTCCGGGCAGATACCGGTGAGCAGTTCCGTCTCGCTCTCGTTCGGCGTTACCAGGTCCGCCAGCGGCAACAGCGCCAGCGCCTCCGGCGTCGCCGGAGCCGGATTGAAAATACCCAGGGCACCGCGCGCGCGAGCGTATTCCAGGGTCGCGCGCACCGTGTCCAGCGGGACTTCTATCTGCACCACCACGGCGCCGATATTCGAAAGCGCCGCACAGGATTCCGCCAGGTGTTGCGGGGTGAGTTCGGCGTTGGCCCCGGCGGCGACGGCGATCATGTTTTCCGCCCGGTCGTTGACCAGGATGGCCGCGGTTCCGGTGGTGGCTTTCGCCGACCGGCGCACGCCGGCGGCGCCGACCGAATTTGCGGCCAGGTAGTCCAGCGCGGAGGCACCGAACTGGTCGTCGCCGACACAGGCGATCATCTCGACGGCTGCGCCGGCGCGCGCCGCCGCTACCGCCTGGTTCAGGCCCTTGCCGCCGAGCTTGAGCGCGGCGCTGCGGCCCATCACCGTTTCATTGGCCACCGGGAAATCGCGCACGCCCAGGGTGACATCGCAGTTGATACTGCCCACCACCAGAATATTTCGGCTCACTGTGGGCTCCTCAGCGGGATGCGATTGCATCCGCGCACCAGAATGAAACAAGAGTCGGGGGGCATTGTCATCTTCTGCACCGCCATAAAAACCTGTCCACGTGGTCAGCATCTAAAAAGGCTATTTCATATTGCCGGCGGATTCAACAGAAATATCCCGGCAGCTTGACCACAAAGTGGATACGGGATTTAATCCTCCCCGCCTGAAAGAAATAATTACCTTGAAAAACAGGGTCTTACGCAGTCTTTCTACATTGAAGGCCCATAACTGCTCGCCCCCTCGGGACCCGGAATACCTGGGGGCCGCCCAGGCCTCGGCTTAGTGCCACGGGAGCGAGTAGTTACGAAAGCCCTTTGAAGGCCGCGAGGGCATGCCAGCCCCTGACACCGGAATCGACAGGAAACTCCAGCATGACCGACAACCTGGTGATAATTGACCACCCGCTGATTCAACACAAACTGACCATCATGCGCGACAGGGATACGGCATCGAGCAAGTTCCGCCTGCTGTTAAAGGAAATCAGCCTGCTGATGGGATACGAGGCGACGCGGGACCTGCCTCTCAGCAGCAAGAATATCGAGACCCCCCTGGAGGAGATGGACGCTCCGACGCTGTCCGGCAAGAAGCTCTGCCTCTTTTCCATTCTGCGGGCGGGCGACGGCCTGCTGTCCGGACTGCTGGAACTGGTACCCTCCGCCCGGGTGGGCCACATCGGCATCTACCGGGACAGCGAGACGCTGGAGGCGGTGGAGTATTTCTTCAAGGCGCCCAAGCAGCTCAGCGACCGCCTCTGCCTGGTGGTGGACCCGATGCTGGCCACGGGGCATTCCGCCTGTGCCGCCATTCACAAGATCAAGCGTCACGGAGCCAGCAATATCCGCTTCATTTGCCTTTTGGCGTCCCCCGAGGGACTGGCCACCCTGGCCAGAGAGCACCCGGACGTCACTGTTTACGCAGCGGCCCTGGATCGGGAGCTGAACAGCAAGGGCTATATACTCCCGGGTATTGGCGATGCCGGAGACCGCTTGTACGGCACCGGAAAATAGCCTCTTCTGTCACCGGAAGGCCGCTTGTGAGAGAATGGTGCGCAACCATTCCCACAATGCCCCTTGATATTTATGCCCAGTAAAAACAAGCCCACCACGACACGGAAGTCGGGCATCCGCGAAGCCAATACCCGCCAGATCATCGCCGCAGCAGAAGCACTCTTTTCCGAAAAGGGCTTTAACGGCACCTCCACCCAGGAAATCGCCGACAAGGCCGGCCTGCCCAAGGCCAATGTGCACTATTACTTCAAGACCAAGGAAGACCTCTACACGGTGGTGCTGCGGGATGTCCTCGAGGGCTGGATGCAGGACGCGGAGATCTTCAGCCGCTCCTCGGATCCCGAGGAGGTACTGCGCACCTATATCCGCGCAAAAATGGAGCATTCCTTCACCCGCCCCAAGGGTTCCAAGATGTGGGCCATGGAGATTATCCAGGGCGGACCGGTGATGGGTAAGGAGATCCGCAAGGCACTCCTGACCTGGGACGACACGGTACTGCAGAGGATCCAGTCCTGGATCGACGAGGGCCGCATCCAGGCGGTCAGCCCGCAGAGCCTGCTCAATATGATCTGGGCCACGACCCAATACTACGCCGATTACGACTATCAGATCCGGATATTGAACGGCAACCGGCGCCTGTCGAAAGAGCAGCGGGAGCAGGCCATTGAGGATTTGAGCCGGTTGATTTTGCACGGGGTATTGAAGTAGCTGGCCCGTGCGGATTCGAGGCACGAACAGAATGCCGAAGCAGATGCGAAGGCGCTGATGGCGGCGAGCGGGCCGCGGCGCTCACGGGGATTCCGCAAACAGGCTCAGCTGTTCCAGAAAAGCGCTTTTTTCCGCGGCGGGCAGGAAACTGGCCTCGAAGCCGTTGTGCAGCAGCTGCAGGGCCCGGGTGCGATTCAAATCCAGCGCCCGCTGCAGGGCGATAAAGTTGTCGTTCATGTAGCCACCGAAATAGGTGGGATCGTCGGAATTGACCGTGACCACCAGACCCTGCTCCAGCAGCTGCAGGATATTGTGTTGCTGCATATCGGAAAACACACACAAACGCACATTGGAGAGCGGGCAGACCGTGAGGGGAACAGCGCGCTCGCGCAGCAGTTCCACCAGCGCCTCGTCCTCCAGGCAGCGCACGCCGTGGTCGATGCGCTCCACCTGCAGGTCCTCCAGCGCGGAACGGATATAGGCCGGCGGCCCCTCTTCGCCGGCGTGGGCGGTGAGGCGGTAGCCGCGCTCGCGGGCGCGGCGGTAGAGTTCGGCGAATTTCTGCGGTGGGTTGCCCTGTTCGCCGCTGGCCAGGCCGATGGCGACGAAGTCCCCGCGGTAGGGCTCCGCCAGCTCCAGCACCTCCAGCGCCTCCGCCTCGGGGAGATGGCGCAGGAAGCTCAGGATCAGCAGCGCGGACTGGCCCCAGCGGCTGTGCGCCTCCTCCAGCGCGCGCTTGAAGCCGGCCATAAATACCGCGAATCCGATGCCGCTGGGGAGATAGGTCTGCGGCTCGATCATGATTTCGGTATGGACGATATTGTTTTCCCGGCAGCGCTGCAGGTAGTCCATCATCAGGTGGTAGAAATCCTCCTCGTCGCGCAGCACCGAGGCGCCCAGGTAGTAGAGGTCGAGGAAGCTCTGCAGGTTTTCAAAGCGGTAGGCGGCCTCCACTTCTTCCAGCGTTTTGTAAGGCAGCTGCACCCGGTTTTTCTCCGCCAATTGCAGCAGGCGGCCGGCTTCCAGGGTGCCGTCCAGATGCAGGTGGAGTTCGGCTTTGGGGGCGGCTTTCAGCCAGTCTTCGAAATTCTGTTGTTCGCTCATCATCCTTCCTCTTATGGATTCGGGGTTTGGCGGCTCCACGGCCTCCAGCCGATGGCCATGGCGTCCACCGCGGCGCAGTATTATGACGGGCACGTCGCCGCTCCTTTGCCCACCCTACAGCTTCACTCGGTGCCGGGAACAGTGTCCTTGTAATCTTCCCAGTTGCCCAGCAGTTCGTCGATTACCACCGAGCCGACGCGGTAGGCAGATTCCAGCGAGGCCTGCAGGCCCGGGTAGCCCTCGTTGTCCCTGAGCAGGTTTTCCGCCGCGGTCATTCCCGGGGGCGGCGTGGTGTAGTTGCTGGCGGTGCGCAGCACCATCAGGCGGTTCACGTCCGCGCGGCCGGTCTTGCTCAGCCACAGCAGTGACTGGTAGGTGCCCGTATCCTCCATCGCCGAGGACACAAACTGGCCCTGGCCGTCGGTCCAGTAGTCCACCCAGCGGTTGGCCCAGTCGTTCATCAGGTTGCCGTGCCAGTAGGTCATGGCCGCCAGGTTGTCCCCCTTCAGTACAAACGGCTTGCCCTGCGCCTTGGGCGTGTCGGTGTAGAGGGTGCGCACCGGCTCCATGCCCGGGAAATCCTGCAGTTCCAGGTCTCTGGTGAGGTGGTAGGCCCAGTCACTCAGGGATTTGTTCAGTGCGAACACCTCGCCGCTGGGCTGCGGGCGCCTGTCGAAGGGACCCTTGCTGTCGCGGGCGAAATAGCCGTTGGGCCAGTCTGCGGGCGCTTCCCGCGGGTCGATTTCGTGGGCCAGATCACCGTCCACCACATAGTCGGCCCAGGCGGCGGAGCCGATGGAGGCGTCGGCGGGGTCGAAGCCGGAGATGCCCGCCACCAGCCAATAGGCCTTGCTCAGATCGAAGCGCGGGTCCATGCCCAGGGCCATCACCGAGGCGGCGGACTTGGCGGTGCCTATGCCGGTGACCAGGCCGAGGATCTGCGACTCGGCGTTGTAGTGCAGGTCGTGGTGACCGTGGAAAGGAATCACCCGATCCAGTTCGCGGCGCTCCTTCCACAGCTGGAATTCCCCGGCGGTATCTCCGCTGTCTTCGCCGATCTCGAACATGGTGACCACTACCACCCTGACCGGCAGTGGGGTTTCTTTTTTGACCGCGACTTCGCGCTCGGCATTGCAGGCGAGCAGGCCGAGCGCTACAAATGTCATAGCAATTTTCTTCAGCATGGTCATTTTCCCGTTTTGTAATAAAGCCCAGCGGTTTCCAGGCGACGGCAGGCATCTATGGCACTGTCGCGCTCGCGCACGGCGGCGGAGGTCTGTGCGAACCGACCTACTCCAGTGCGCAGAGCTGGTAGTGCGCACAAATAAAGCCCCGCGGCCCGGGTATTTCCGCCCGCGCCCAGAAATTTTCCCGCTGCGCACGCTGCACAAAGCGCCGGCTGCGGCGCTCGAAGGTCTCGAGCAGGGACTGCCGCGTCTCTTCGTCGGCGAAGCTGTAGGCCAGGGAGTTGCGGCCGAGCAGCTGCAGCTCGCTCCAGGACAGGTTGAACTCCTTCACCGCGACGAAGTATTCGTCGGTCATGGTGGAATCCCACATGCCGCGGTCGTCGGTGGACAGGGCCACGGGTACACCGGTGCGCAGGTATTCCGGGAAGGGATGCTCGCCGTAGTCGCTCACATAGTCCAGCAGCAGGTTGCTGATCAGGTTGATCTCCACCAGGTAGGGGCCGCGACGCATAGCCAGCAGGGTGTCCGGGTCGTCGATCAGGTTGATACCGTGGCCGATGCGCTCCGCCCCCAGCAGCAGCGTGTCGCGCACATGGCGGTTGGGCTCGTCCACCTCGCCGGCGTGAATCGACAGCCTCACCCCCGGGTACTGGCGGCGCAGCTTGCGCAGTGTGGGCAGGAAGCGCAGCGGGTAGCCCTTGTCGTTGTCCTCACGGCCCACCATGTTCACCGCCACCCAGAGGTCGCGATTGTTGTACACGAAGCGGTACAGGCTGCCGAGAATTTCCTCCGCCTGCGGGTGGAAACGCAGCAGCGAGCTCTGGAAGCGCACCGCCACCCCCGTTTGCCGCGCATCCGCGCGCGCAATGCGCTCGCGGTAGATGGCCGCCACCTCGTCGGGGCCGAGGGCGCTGCCGTCCGCGCGCTGGAAGCCGTGCACACTGACCTGGGGCTCAAAGTAAAGCAGTCCCTCGGCGCCGAAGTGTTTCATATTCAGGTAGATCAGCTCGGCGATGATATGGGGATTCCTGGCCAGGTCATTGAGGCGCTGCCAGTGGGTCTGGAAGAATTCGTCGCGCCCCTCGTGGGGTTTATCCAGGCGGATGCTGTTCTGCCACGCCAGCCGCTCTTCGCGGTCCAGCTCTGCCAGCGGCTTGTACTCGCGCTTTTCACACTCGCTGAGCTTGTCGTAACCGGCGGCGAGAATATTCCGGAACAGCAGCAGGTAGGGCTGCGCCGAGAACGCATCGGTGCCGTAGCCGCGGCAGTTTTCGATACGCACCTTGGTGTAATAGAGGTAGCCCCGCTCCTCCTGTTGCAACGCCAGCCGGTACCACCACTCGGGGAAGCCGGCACCGGACAGGTGGTTGTGCAGGTCCCCGCCCTTGGGCATGGCATAGAGGAAGCGATACAGTTCCGCGTCGCTGGCCTCCTGTTTAAAGTCCTCGAACCAGGAATCCTGCGCCGCGGCCGCACCGGAAAGCAGCAGCGGCAGCAGGGCTCGCCGCAAGAATTTTCCCAAGTTCAACATCTCTCCCCTCCCCGGAAAAATGGATAGCCAAATCCGCCGCAAGCGGCGTGCCACGTGCACCCGCAAATCTATTCGGTTGGTCATCTTTTTGCATTATTCTACCAACAGCCACAAAGGTGCAAACGGAGCCTTCTTGTGGGTGTCCCCCGGCCGCGCGATAGGATCGGCTTCGGCGCCATTTCAGGGGTTCACCCCTTTCGGGAATGCCGATATATTCCTGCAGGAGCGGCCCATGGCCGCGATCGATGTGCGACTGCGCCTCATTGCACCTGTCAAAATTCCCCAGGTGATATGCTTTCGCGCCCGGCCAACAGTTGCCGCACCGCAGTGAAATCCACAACACCGCTATTTACGTAAGTGGGCTTATCCAGCAGCGGGGGATAACCGTCGCCGCCCGCCGCCAGGAAACTGTTGGTGGCCAGCCGGTAGATCCGGTCGGGATCGAGGGGGCGCTTGTCATCGCCGATGGTAAGACTGCCATCGGCCGTCAGGGATAGGCCGCTAAACTGAATTCCGCGTTCATTGCGGGGCAACAATGCTATCGCCTCCAGGTACTGGCGCAGCTCCCTGCCGTTGAGATCCACATAGCCCACGGTATTGGCAAAGGGCATCACCTGCATCAGCGATTTGACGGTGACGTCACCTTTATACAGGTTGTCGCGAATGCCACCGCTGTTGGTGATGGCGATATCGGCCCGGGCAAACTGCCTGAACGCCTGGGTAATCAGGCTGCCCAGTGGACTGACGTTGGGAAATTCGCGCTTGTCACGGCGGTCGAAGGTCTGCTCGGCGCGGGTAATGACCTGGCGCAGAGCTGCACCGCCCTTGTCCTGGAATTCCTGCAGGAAGGCCTGCAGGTCTTCATCGGGCTTGATCCGGGGCTGCACGAACTCCTGTTTATCGCTTTGTGGCGTTTTCAGGTTGACGGGGATCAGGCGGTAGTCGATCAGCTGAACGGAGTCCTTGCCGACGATAAAATCCGCCCGCCCGACGTATTTGCCCCATTCATGCGCCTGCATTATCCAGGTGTTGTTTTCGAAGTCGGGCTTGCAGGGGGCACCCGGCTGGTAATCCGCAACCAGTTCGCCCCGGGCATCGGTGCACACCGGCTGCTGGGAGTGGCCGCCCACGATGATGTCGATACCGTCCACCGCCCTGGCGAGGGCGACGTCGGTTCCGACCGAGTCCATGTCGTGGCCCATATGGGTAAGCGCAATGACCAGGTCGGCCTCTTGTTGCAATTTTGGCAGCAGCCGTCCCATCTCCTTTTCCGGCAGGACAAAGCGGAAACCTCTGATATTTTCCGGGTTGCCGATTTTTTCGGTGGACTGGGTGATCAGGCCAACAACCGCAATACGCATGCCACCCTTTTCGAAAACCTTGTAGGGCTTGAACGGCCGCTTGCCATCGTTGCCGTAAATATTTGCGGAAAGAAAATCGAATGTGGACCAACCCTGCTGTTTCCTGATGACCTCAATAGGGTTGTCAAACTCGTGATTGCCGACCGCCATGGCGTCGTAGCCCATGCGGCTCATGCCCTTGAAGTCGGGCTCGGCATCCTGCATATCGGATTCCGGCACACCGGTGTTCACATCGCCACCGGAGAGCAGCAATGTGTAGCCGCCTTCGGCCGCGACTTCCGCGCGGACCTGGTCCACCAGCGCCTTGCGCGCGGCCATGCCGTACTCGCCGTGCCGGTTGTGCCAGAAGCGGCCGTGGTTGTCGTTGGTGTGCAGCAGGGTCAGGCGGATGGCTTGATTGTCCTGCGCTGAAAGTGCTTCGTGCGCAAAACCAAACCACAGCAACACCGTTGCCAGGAGTGTTGTGCAAAGAAATTTTCCCTGTCGATTTTGTTTCTGTATGGCCATGGTTGCTCCGGCATGTTTTTTTTCTGGCACGGGCCTGGGGCCCGTTTGCGGGGCTGGAGCCTTCAGCGCCATAAACAGCTCCGTGGTCCGTGGGGGTATTCAGGTAAAAAAAGCCGGCGCTAAGCGCCGGCTCTGAATGCTTCCGATACGGCGATCAGAAGTTGTATTTCAACCCCAGCTTCACACGCCAGGTGGATTCCGCAGCCTGGAAACGGCCGTAGTTTTTGGTATCCAGGCCGCCGAAGGGTATGTCGTAGACATACTGGCCTTCGTCGTTCACGTCGTAGTCAAATAGTATCTGCTGCGGGAACTCGAGATCGTACACCTTACCCCAATCGTCATTCAGCAGGTTGGCGAAGTTGTCTATGGTCAGGTAGACCAAACCGCGGTGCTCCGGCAGGAAGCCGGGCACTTCCTGGGTAATGGCCAGATCCATGGTGGTGACCCAGGGCATGTTGTCGGAATACTTGTCCACATAGCCGCCGGCGGCACCGGCCACGCCCGCCTGCTGTGCAATCTCCATGATCTCCGCGTAACTCAGGCCGCTCTCGAAATCCACTGCCGGGTCGTCGGCGCCGGACGGGATGTAGGGCAGGTAGACGTCGGAGCGATTGAAAGCCGTCTGGTCACCGAGGTCGCTGTCGTTGTGAGCGCCCAGGGTCCAGGAGAAGGGACGCCCGGAGCGGCGTTCGACGAACAGGTTGAAATTGGTGGCGTAGCCCGGCACAAAGTCCTTGCGGTAGCCCAGGTTCAGCACGAAGCGGTGTTCAACCTCATAGTAAGCGGTGCCTTCCAGCGGCACATTGCGGTTCTCGACAACTTCGTATTGGTAGTTGGATTCCGCCGTAGAGCTGGTGCCCGGATTGACTTCGGTGATGTCCTGGTGGGTGTAGGACAGGTTGAAGGAGAGACCGTTGTCGAACGCCTTGTCCAGGGCGGTGGTCCAGATGATGCTGCGGCCGCCGTTGTCGATGTTGGTCAACTCCAGATCGTAGTTGCCCTCGAATTCGGTGCCGGCGTAGATGTTGTCCCAGATGATGCGGCCATCCGGTGTCCTGTTGCCGCTGTCCACCCGCGACAGGTCGCGCCAGTAAACCGCGTCTTCGCGGTCCACGTAGGTCAGTTCGGTGGTCCAGTTGAAGTCCTCGCCCAGGCCGGGAATATCGAAGGCGTAGTCCGCAGCCAACTGGTAGCGCCAGTCCGACGGCAGCTCGAAATCCGGATCTATATTGTTGGTGCTGCCGGCGCCCGGCGCCAGGGCATCCAGGGCCACCTGGGGCACGCGGGTGAAATCCACTGCGCTCGGGTCCAGACTGGGGAAATAAACGGAGTCCTTGGTGGTGCCGTCATTGGTGTAGGCGTTGGACACCCACACCAACGGCATGCCTCCGCTGAAACGGCCCACGCCGCCGCGCAGGGTCAGGTCGTCGCGTAGCTCCCAGGTGAAACCAGCCCGCGGCAGCCAGATGTCGCGGCCGTCCAGGTTTTCCGTATTGGCGTAGCCGTAGGTCTCCTCGAAATTAGTGTTGCGGTTGGGCGTACTGTCGATGCCGAGGGTTTCGTAGCGCAGGCCGGCAACCAGTTCGAAGCCGGAAAAGAGTTCCATCGTGGCATCGCCATACAGGGAATAGGTCTTGCCGTTTACATCGTAGGCGATGTCCTGGATATCGTTGGTGTAGGCGCTGCTGTACTCGAAACTGTCTATCTGCCGGTTTTCAAAGTCGTCGATGCTATCGAAACCCCAGGTGCCGGCGGCGTCGCGGCCGTAGAGGTTGTAGTTCCAGGTGTCTTCGACTTCCGCACCGAAGCGGTACTGGACATCACCGGCCAGGTAGGTACCGTGTACGCCGAAGGTCCACACCTCATTGGCCAGCACGTTGGCGTGGCGGTTTTCATCCTGGCCGGCGACGATGGTGCCGCTACCGGTTCTGATGTTGACTTCGCCCCAGTCGGAGTTGGTCAGGGAGGCCTGTTCGTATTCCTTGTAGGACAGGTTCACCTCGGTGCTGAATACGTCGCTCCAGTCAGAGAAGAGGTGCGCCGTGTAGTAGGTGGTGTCTTGGGCCAGGGTCCAGAGGTTGGACGACAGGTTGAGGGTGTTGTCGCCGTCGGTGTAATTCTGGGCCGAGCGGGTCTCCTGGTTGCTGTAGGTGAAGTCGGCGCGGTGATTGTCGCCGATGTTCCAGTCCAGCTTGACCAGCAGCTTCTCGTCGCTGTCCGGGGACGGCGCCGAGCCCACGGAGTCGCCCAGGCCGTAGACGTCCTGCATGACGTCCAACACGCGCGACAGCTCATCCGGGGCGACATCATGGTTTTCCAGTGTCTCCAGGTCGTAGTTGAAGGCAATCTCCTCTTCCCATTTTTCATAGGAAGTGAAGAAGAACAGCTTGTCCTGCACCAGCGGGCCGCTGAAAGTGGCACCGTAGCTCTCCTCCTCGTTATCGACATCGTACTCGGTTACCGAGCCGTCATCGGACAATTTATCGTCTTTCGCGGTGCCCGCCCAGGGCACGGATTCGAAGAAGGCACTGCCGTGGAATTCGTTGGTACCGGATTTGGTCACGGCGTTGATGTTGCCACCGGAAAACCTGCCCTTGCGGGCATTGAAAGGCGCGTACTCAATGGAGATCTGCTCCACCGCATCCAGGGATATGGGCGGGCGGGCGTTGGGATAGCCGTTCGAGGCCAGGCCGAAAGTATCGTTGATACCCACACTGTCGATGGTGAGCGAGTTGTACTTGGGGTTGGTGCCGGCGATGCTCAGCTCGACACCGTTCGGGCTGACCACGGCCAGCGGGTTGGAGCGGACCACGTCCTTGAGGTCGCGGTTGAATGTGGCCGAGTTGGCAATCTGCTCTTCCCCGAAAACGCTGCTGGAACCGCGGCTGGTGTAGACCTCGGCTTCGCCGAATACCACCACCTCCTCGACATCGTTCAGTTGGATGTCCGAACTACCCAGGTCGATGGGCAGGGTCAGGGGAGCGCCCAGGGTCAGGTAGATGTCATTCAGGACCTCTTCGCCCTCCTCGGATTCCACCCGGATGGTGTAGGGTCCACCCACGCGCAGGCCATTGAGGCTGAAGCGGCCGGATTCGCTGGAAAGGATTTCACGGCGGCTGTTGGAAGGGGTGTGAATGGCGGTAATCCTGGCGTTATCCACGGGTTGGCCATCGGCACCGGTCACGGTACCGCGGATGGCGGTGCTGGTTTCCTGGGCAAAGGCCACAGGCGCGGCGCCCATCGCCGAGATCACCGCGGCAGACAAGAGCCCGCGCGGGAAAGAGCAGCGTTTCATCTAATTCTCCTCATTGTGAAGTGGCCTGAGACAACGACCATCGATGTGGTTTATTGCTTTTCGTTTTCCATTAATTTTTTGTGACGAAAGTCAATGCGGCGCTATTCTCCGGGAGAAAAATGACACCGAAGTTAAAATTTTATGAATCTTGACCACAAGGACAACATAGCAACAATTGTGCCAAAACCTGTCTAAATGGTTAACTTTGTTGCCAAGTCCGGGCATATGTATCAGCGAATATACTTGGATAGGGATTTCAGCCGGCGTGCAGACTGCGACCGGCCACTGTATAAAATTGGCCTCCCGGCACCAACATTGGGCAGCCCGGCCAGTTGGTACGCGTCCGTGCCTCAAAAGAATCCGGCAAATCCCTCCGCGCAAAACCTGTCCTCATGTTCAACTTTGTAACAATATACGGGTAATATGGTAACTTCGACAGTAACAACGGGTGGACAAAATGAAAGCGGAGAAAAGTCTCCTGGCCAGAATATTCCTTAACCTCTCTTTACTCCTGATTGCCAGCAACGCCCTGGCCTGGGGGGAAGACGGCCACCGGATTGTCGGCGCCATCGCCTGGGACCATCTGCAGCCGGAAGTGAAAAAAGAGGTGGGAAAGCTGCTGCAGAAGGCGGGCGAACCGGGACTGGCCGAGGCCAGCACCTGGGCGGACCGCATTCGCGGCGACGACCGCTACGATTGGGCGGCGCCGCTGCACTACATCAACTTGCCGCGCAACTGGGACGGCTACGTCGAGACCAGGGACTGCCCGCCCGCAGGCTGTATCCTGAAGGCACTGGCGAAATATGAAGCAATTTTGAGCGATTCCAATGCGGCGGAGAGCGAGCGGACGGAGGCGCTGCTGTTTGTCGCCCACTTCGTCGGCGACCTGCACCAGCCGATGCACACGGCGCTGCGGGAGGACCGTGGAGGCAACGATGTCAATGTGCGGTTTTTCGGTTTCCCCACCAACCTGCACGCACTCTGGGACGTCTACCTGCCGGCGGGCTTTGTGGGGGACTGGGAAAAATACGCACAGCGGCAGAGCGAAAAAATCACCGAGGAAGAGCGCGAGCTGTGGCTGGGCAGCGGAGCGATCGAATGGGCCGCCGAGTCCCAACGCCTGGCGCACAGCCATGCCTATACCACTGAAGCGGAACTCGGGGAGGACTACTACCAGCGCAACCGGGAAATCGTCGAGCAGCGCCTGAGCCAGGGGGGCGTGAGGCTGGCGGGGGTGATCAACCGGGCGCTGGGGAAACAGAATCACTGATCGCAGCTCTCCCCTGCAAACGACAAAGGGCGCCTGAGCGCCCTTTACCGACTGCTTTTCTCCTGTGAGAAGAATCGAAATGACTCGCGCCATCCCTGGCGCTCGGGCGCCCTTCGGCGTCCCAGTTCGTTCCGGACAGATTAGTTACAGCTCGCGGGACCTATATCCACCCAGACACCGGCCACGCCGGGCTCCTCGCCCTGGGTCCACCACTGGGCGCGGTAGCGGCGGCCGTTGTGGTTGACTTCGTCGCCACCGTTGTAGGCCTTGGATTCACTCCAGGGCACTTCTACGTCGCTGATCAGGGTCCAGTCGGCGGACTCCAGGGTCGGCTCCTGCTGGGTCCAGTAGTTGGCCTCCCACACCAGGTCGTTGTGGCTGACCTGGTCGCCACCCACATAGGTGGCGCTACTGGACCAGGCCGGGTAGGCGGACGCATTGGGATCGGAGAACTCACAGCCACCGCT
Source organism: Microbulbifer sp. SE14 (assembly GCF_059834885.1). NCBI lineage: Bacteria > Pseudomonadati > Pseudomonadota > Gammaproteobacteria > Cellvibrionales > Microbulbiferaceae > Microbulbifer > Microbulbifer sp. SE14. The sequence continues at coordinate 260,225 of NZ_JCBAJA010000001.1, forward strand.
GCTGCCGCTGTCGGTGACCGCCACGGTGACACTGGCGGAAGCGGTGTCGGTGCCGTCGCTGACGGTGACAGTGGCGGTGTAGCTGGTGTCGCTGTCCACCTGCGGCGCAGTCAGTGTCACCGTGGCGCTGTCGCCGTTGGTGACATTGAAGGCCGGCGCACTCCAGCTGTAGGTCAGGGTGTCGCCGTCGGCATCGCTGGCGGTGGCAGTGATGTCCACGCTGCTGCCCTCGGCCACGGTCACACTGGACGGCACCGACACCTCCGGCGCGGTGTTGGACTGCGGCGGCTGCAGGGTCACCGTCACCGAGTCGGTATCACTGAATTCGCCGTCGCTCACGGTCAGGTCGAATACCAGGCTCTCGTCGGCGCTGACCTCGGCCGCGTCGAAGCTGGCACTGGCGCTGTCGGCGTTCTGCAGGGCTACCGCGGTGCCGCTCACCTGGACCCAGCTGTAGGTCAGGGTGTCGCCGTCGGCGTCACTGGAGGCGCTGCCGTCGAGTACTACCGCCGCCGGTGTCTGCACTGACTGATCGGCACCGGCATTGGCGTCGGGCGCGCGGTTGGACTGCACGGCAGTCACCAGTACCGATACCGTGTCGGTGGCGTCGGCCTGGCCGTCGCTGACCGTCAGCTGGAAGGTCAGGGTTTCGTCCGCATCCAGGTCCGGGGCGGTAAAGCCGGCGGTGGCCTGGTCGGCATTCTGCAGCGTCACGGCGGTGCCGCCGGTCTGCATCCAGCTGTAGCTCAGCGGGTCACCGTCCAGGTCGGCGGAGTTGCTGCCGTCCAGGGTGACGCTGCTGCCCTCTTCCACCGACTGGTCGGCGCCGGCGTCGGCCACGGGCGCGCGGTTGCCACTGGAATCGCCGTGGCCGAGGCCCTCGTGCATGGCGTTGAGGATGTCGCCGTTGTCGGCGTCGATCTCCCAGGCGAAGAAGCCGGCCAGGCCGAGGCTCTGCACATAGGCGCCCTTGGCGGCCACGGAGGTGGCGTCGTCATAGGTGATCAGGTCGCCGCTGCTGGGCTCGAAGATATAGGGGCCCTCGGCGGTGCTGTCGTAGTGGTACTCCCAGTTGCCGCTGGCCAGCTTGCCGGCGATATCGCGGTAGTCCACGACTCCCGCTTCCCAGGTGCCGGCCACGGCGCCAGTGGCGGTGCCGGTCAGGTGATCGCCGCCGCTCCAGCCGGAAACGCCGCTCCAGCCGCGGCCGTACATGGCCGCGCCCATGACCAGCTTGCCGGGAGCCACGCTCTGGGACAGCATCGCCTGGATGCCGCTGTGGGCATTGAAGTTGTCTTCAGGGTCCCAGGAGGGCGCGTAGAGCGCGGTCTGGTGACCGAGGGACTCATTGCTCCAGGCACCGTAGAAGTCGTAGGTCATCACGAAGAAGTAGTCCATATACTGCTGGACGTTGTTGTAATCGATCTTCGCGATCTTCTTCGGGTCGGCGCTGATGGCGGAGCTCAGCTCGTACTCGCGACCGGTTTCCGCCTCGAGGCCGTCGAGCATGGCGCGCAGGTCGCGCATCAGCAGGCGGTAGGTCTCGCCGTCGCTGGCGTCACCGAGTGCGGCGTTGGCGCCGCCGCCACCGGGGAATTCCCAGTCGATGTCCACGCCGTCAAAGAATTTCCAGGTGCGCAGGAACTCCTCAACCGAGTCGACGAAGGTCTGGCGCTTGGCCGCGTCGCCGAGGAAATAGAAGGGATCGGACAGGGTCCAGCCGCCGATGGAGGGCAGCACCTTCAGGTCCGGGTAGGCCTTCTTCAGTTCCATCAGCTGGCCGAAGTTGCCCTTGTAGGGGGTTGAGTAATCCTGCCCCTGCTGGGATTTCTGCACCGCCGCGTAGGGATCGTGCAGCGAGACCTTGAAGTCTTCGCGGCCGGAGCAGGATTTCTGCAACGCCTCGTAACTGCCGCTGATGGACTTCAGGCTGTCGTTGATTCCGTCCCCGCCGCAGATGGGAATAAAGCCGTAGAGGATATGGGTCAGGTTATAGGCCGGGATCTTGTCCACCGGGAAGGCGCGGCCGTAGACACCCCACTCGACAAAATAGGCCCCCACCACCGAGTTGCTGCTGTTGGTATAGGGCTGGTTGTTTTCACCTGCATTCAGCACAATCGGGTCCACGTGGCTGCCGTCGGTATCCGCAACCACTATCTCCGTCACCGCGGAGGCACTGCAGCCGGAGTCGTCGCAGAGGGCGACCTGCAGCTCGTACTTGCCCCCCCGGGCTATCTGCAGTGTGGCGGAACCGCTCTGGTTGCCGCTGCCGGAGGCGGCCTCTTCCAGGACCACTGTGCCGTTCAGCAGGTACTGGACCGTGTGGCCGTCGTCGCCGGACCACTTGGTCCAGGCCACCGGCACCTCGGCGTAGTCGTGCACGGTCACCAGGTTTTCATAGGCGGTGGCCGCATCGTCCACCTCGATGATGGCGAAGCTGGTTTCCATCCAGTCGATCTGCGGCGCGCCGGGTGCGGCAATGGCGGGGGATGTGGCGAGGCCGAGCGCGAAGAGCGCGCGGCGCCAGTGGCTGGGTTTGAGCCCTTTCATAGATTATCACCTTGAATACTTTTTATTGTTCTGGGCCTTTGTCCCCGTTACCGCAGGACTTAAGGCCCTACCCGGGGACCCGGGCATTCAATAAATGACATCGCTGTCAGTTTTTATACAGAGCAATGACAGCGATGTCATTTAGCTTTTCACATTAACGGTAAGCATGTGCAAAAACCAGTGCGATTGGTCACTCTTGCCAAGAAAGTCACATAAAATAAGCAGTTGTTGGCGTTTGATGCCACGAAATGTGACCGTCGACGCAGTTTGTCTACCGGTAGCATCCGGAAAAATAGCGCGGCTGGTTCGGGGATTTTGCGGGGGCACAAATAAATAGCGGCCGAATTCATTTCGACCGCTCCCTCTCTTCAAGCTGACTGGCTCTACACCCGCTGTTCACCTCGCTGAAGTCTTTGCTTTCAGACCAGTGGTTACCCGCTGTGGGTCTATTTACGGGTTAGTCCAAGTCTCCAGTTACGGACCGCTTATTATTGTTCCCCGCTTTTTGCGGGGGACTCTCCCTACCCGGGTACTTATAGTTTAGTGTGACCGGCGGCTATCCCAAACCCCGCTCCATTGCGGCCGCGCCGCCTGGGGTTCGGATCAACTGTCTTTCAGCGGTTCGATCAGCCCCTGTAATCCCTCGATTTTGATTTCCAGGGTCAGCGCCATCAGGTGCCCCAGCCTGCCCGCGGGGAATTCCTTCTTGGCGAACCAGAGCAGGTACTCCTCCGGCAGGTCGATGAGTGCGCGTCCGGCGTATTTGCCGAACGGCATCTGTGTGCGCGCTATATCCAGAAGGTCCTGCTTTTCAAACATGGCTATGCTTTTAAGTATTTGGCCGCAACGCCATCGACAAGGCGAACCAGCTCAACCGATCGAGAGTCCCGCTTATACGGGTAATTTAACAACTTGTTGCCCCGAAATCGCCACCCTACACTGGCTCCGACGCATTCCGGCCAAACTGGCAAATTGGTAGGCCGATCCTACAAAACCTCAACCGAGCAGTAGCAGAGGTATCTATGGGTATTCAAGCAGTTAAACGTGTGGGGCTGGTTTCCCTGCTGACGGTCAGCCTGACGGGCTTGGGTTGTGCCAATATGACCGCCACCGAGCGGCGCGTGGCCACCGGTGCGGGCATAGGCACGGTAACCGGGGCACTCATCAGCCGCGATGTGGGCGGTGCCGCCCTGGGCGGGCTGATCGGCGCCGGCGCCGGCTGGCTCTACGACCGCGAGAAGAAGAGATACTACTACTACGACAGCCGCGGCCGCCGGGTTTATCGTTAGGAACCGGGCTGCGCCCCGGGCTCTGCCCCGGGCGCGGCCTACAGCAACTTGCTCTTCGTTTTGCCGCAGCGCTGGCAGCGGTATTCGGTCACCAACTTGCCCTGCTTCACGTCGAACTTTCTTTCGGTAACCACCACCCATTTGTGGAAACCGTCGCGGCACAGGCTGCTGCCTTTGTGTTTCTGCCAGGCGGTTTTTCTCTTGAACGGAATCACGTCACCCATAGTCTTTACACAACCTCCCCTGCCGCGTGACCCGATGCCCAGGCCCACTGGAAATTGTATCCCCCAAGCCAGCCGGTCACGTCCAGCACCTCGCCGATAAAATAGAGTCCCCCCCGTGTCTTGCACTCCATGGTGCGCGAGGAAATGGAATCGGTATCCACCCCGCCCAGGGTCACCTCCGCGGTGCGGTAGCCCTCGGTGCCGGCGGGCACCAGCTGCCAAGTCTGCAGCTGCCGGCCGATATTGGCCAGTGCATTTTCGCCGTACTGTTTCAGCGGTCGGCTGTCGATGCCCCGCCGCTGCAGGAAGTGCTGCACCAGTTTTTTACTCCAGATTTCCGCCAGCGCACTGTGCAGGTGGCTGTCCGGGTTCTGTGCGCACCTTTCTTGCAGCCATTCGCCCAGATCCCGTCCCGGCGCCAGGTCGAAATCCACCGCCATACCCTCACGCCAGTGACTGGAGATCTGCAGCACCGCCGGACCGCTCAGGCCGCGGTGGGTGAACAGCATCTGCTCGTTAAAGCTGCCCTCACCACAGCTGGCAGTCACCGCCAGGGCGCTGCCGGGCAGTTCACTCTGCTGCTCCAACTGGCGTTTGTGCTGTGTAAAGGGCACCAGGGCCGCGCGGGTGGGGACAATCTTCAGGCCGAACTGGCGCGCTATGTCGTAGCCAAAGCCGGTGGCACCCATGGTTGGGATCGACAGGCCGCCGGTGGCGATCACCAGGGATTCGCAGGTCACCTTCCCCAGGCTGGTGTCGACGAGAAAACCTTTCTCCAACGGCTCTATGGCGAGAATACTGCAGCGGGTGCGTATCTGCGCTTTCGCCGCGCGGCACTCCGCCAGCAGCAGGTCGACAATATCCTTGGACTTGTTGTCGCAGAACAGCTGGCCGAGGGTCTTCTCGTGGTAGGGGATTCCGTGCTTCTCCACCAGCGCAATAAAGTCCCACTGGGTATAGCGGGCCAGCGCCGATTTGCAGAAGTGCGGATTCCCGCTGTAGAAATTTTCCGGCGAGGTATAGAGATTGGTGAAATTGCAGCGGCCGCCGCCGGACATCAGGATTTTCTTGCCGACCTTATTGGCGTGGTCCAGCACCAGCACGCTGCGCCCGCGCTTGCCCGCGGTGGCCGCGCACATCAGCCCCGCCGCGCCGGCGCCGATAATCAGTACATCGACGCGTTCGGGCAGCTGGCTGGTAGGGGATTCATTCATGAATGGGGATTTGTGGCCGCGACCGCGGCCACGGAGTCATCAGGCCCGCGGCAGGGTGACGCCGCGCTGGCCCTGGTACTTGCCGCCGCGGTCCGCGTAGGACACATCGCAGACCTCGTCGGACTCGAAGAACAGCATCTGCGCCACGCCCTCGTGGGCGTAGATCTTCGCCGGCAGGTTGGTGGTGTTGGAGAATTCCAGGGTCACATGCCCTTCCCACTCCGGCTCCAGCGGCGTCACGTTCACGATGATGCCGCAGCGGGCGTAGGTGGACTTGCCCAGGCAGATGGTCAGCACCGAGCGCGGGATGCGGAAGTACTCGACGGTGCGCGCCAGGGCGAAGGAGTTCGGCGGGATGATGCAGGAATCCCCCTCCACGTCGACGAAACTGTTCTCGTCGAAAGTCTTGGGGTCCACGGTGGCGGAGTGCACATTGGTGAAGATCTTGAACTCACTGGCGCAGCGCACGTCGTAGCCGTAGCTGGAGGTGCCGTAGGAGATCAGCCGCTCGCCGCTGCCGTTCTGGCGCACCTGGCCCGGCTCAAACGGCTCTATCATGCCGTGCTGCTCGGCCATACGGCGAATCCACTTGTCGGACTTGATACTCACTCCGCTCCCCCTGGGTACTTTTGTGGTTGTAACTACTTCCGCCGAGTGACGCTGCAGGAGCCTGCTTGCAGGCGAACGGCTACAGCGCCCCACCTGCAAGCAGGCTCCTGCAGAGGGCTTCGGCCGAATCCGGCCGGTAGGCGGGGAGTTACTTCTGGCTGTCGATTAAAGAGGCCGAATCATAGCCCTTTTGCGCTGTGCAAAAAAGTGCCAATCGCCCTCCCCGGCACTTGTTGCCCTGGATAAACTACTGTATAAATTGCCAGTAACAACTGTACAGATATACAGTCGCCACCCCGAAGGGGCGGGCAACGAGGGCCGAAAACCGTGAGCAACGCTGAAAACCTTTTGCAAAACAATCAGTTAGCCGATCAGTCCAAACAGCAGCGGCTGAGCCAGCTGCTCGCCAGGCCGGATATCTGGCAGGCCGCCAACGAACACAGGTGCCAGCGCAGCGGCATCGCCAGCGGCTACGGGACCCTGGACGCCCTGCTCGCCGGCCGCGGCTGGCCCCGCGGCGCCACCACCGAACTGTTGGTCGATCGCACCGGCATCGGCGAAATCTCCCTGCTGCTGCCGACCCTGGCGGAACTCACCCGGCAGGAGCAGATGGTGGTGCTGGTCAACCCGCCCTTTATCCCCTACGCGCCAGCGCTGGCCAGCGCCGGCGTACAGCTGGAGAAACTGCTGATACTGCACCCCCGCGGACAGAAGGACGAGCTCTGGGCGATGGAGCAGTCCCTGCAATCCGGCTGCTGCGGCGCCCTGCTCAGTTGGCAGGACCGCCAGGCCCCGGCGGACAAGGACCTGCGCCGCCTGCAGCTCGCCGCCCGCGAAGGCGACTGCCTGCACTTCCACTTCCGCCCCCAGTCCGCAGCCGCCAGCCCCTCCCCGGCCAGCCTGCGCCTGCAATTGAACAGCGACGGCGAGCAGCTGGCAGTGCAGCTGCTGAAACAACTGGGCGGCCAGTCCGGCCAGCGATTGCACCTGTCCCGCAGCGCCGACCTGGTCCGCCGCGACCGGCCGCTGCATTGATGGAAACTCGGGACTCGGGACTGACGTAGGGTGCGCGGTGCGCACCATCCCGCGCAATGGTGCGCACGGCGCACCCTACGGAGCTGTAGGAGCTTACTTGCAAGCGAACGGCTACAGAGTGCCGATTCTATTCGCCTGCATGCAGGCTCCTACAAAACGGTGTAGGAACGGCGGGGCGGCCATCCGCCCATGGCCGCGATCGACCCATCCGAATGGCTGTGTGCAATAGGCAACAAACGGAAACCCAACCATGCTCTGGCTCTGCATCCAATTCCCCAAACTCCCCCTGGAAGTGCTCACCCGCGCCCAGCGCGACGGCACCCAGACCAGCCCCCAGGCCGTGGTGGAACAACAACTGATCGTGGACGCCAACCGCCCCGCCGCCGAACGCGGCGTGGAAACCGGCCTCACCATCGCCACCGCCTGCGCCCTCTGCGCCGACCTGCAACTGCTGCAGCGGGACACCCAGCGGGAGGAACAGCAGCTGCAGCAACTGGCCCAGTGGGGCTACAGCTTCACCCCGGTGGTCTCCCCACTGGCCGCCGGCTCCGTCGACGCCGGCGACGACCACTTCGCCTGCCTCTACCTGGAACTCTCCGGCTGCCTCAAGGCCAACGGCGGCCTCAATTCGCTGCTGCAACAGCTTGTGCGCGAACTGCGCCAGATGCGCATCAGCAGTTTTATGGGCCTGGGACACAGCCCCAGCGCCGCGCGCATGCTCAGCCAGCTGCCGGAACACCGCCAGTGGCTGAGGGAAACCCAGGCCCCGCCCAGTCCGCAGCAGTGGAAGCAGTGGATCAGCTTCTCCCCCAGCAAGCTGCTCGACTGCGACAACAAGACCATCGCCAAACTCTATGCCTGCGGCATCAAGCGCGTCAGCCAACTGCTGGCGATACCCCTGTCGGAAGTGGGCAGCCGCTTCGGCCGCGGCTTCGTCGACTACCTGGCGCGCCTCAACGGCACCCGCCACGACCCGGTGCCCAGCTACCAGCCGCCGCCGGAATTCCACAGCGAACTCTTCTTCCCCAGCCCGCTGGACAACAGCGAACAACTGCTGTTTCCCACCGGCCGCCTGGTGCGCGAACTCTGCCAACAGCTGCAGCGCCGCCAGCTGTACAGTCACCAGTTGCGCTGGAAACTGGACTTCGGCCAGCAGGGCTGCAAGGTCTTCAGCGTCGAAGTCTCCCGCCCGATGCTGGACCCACAGCGCCTGATCGCACTGACAAAACTGCAATTGGAAAGGATCAAGCTGGAACAGCCGACACAGGCCCTCAGCCTCACCTGCGACCAGCTGCTGCCGCTGGAACAGGACAAGCTCGACGACGACCTCTTCGGCAAAGAAACCCAGGTACAGCGCAGCCACCAACTGCTGGACAAACTCAAGGCCCGCCTCGGCCACGAGGCCCTGTCCGGCGTCACCCTGAAGGAGAGCTACCTGCCGGAACAGGCCTGGGCCAGCGCCGACACCCTGGTGCTACAAAGCAACCGCAGCAAAAAGGGCCACCGGCTGCAGCCCGTCAATGCCCCCCGCCCCATCTGGCTGCTGCCCCGGCCCGACAAACTGCAGAGCCGCGAACACAAGCTCTTCTACCGCGGTGAAATCAAACTGCTGCAGGGCCCGGAGCGCATCGACGGCTACTGGTGGCAACACGGCCGGCACGGGCGGGATTACTACATAGCGCGGGGGGAGGAAGGGGGGCTCTATTGGGTGTTTCAGGATCTGACTTCGGAGGATTGGTATCTACATGGGGTTTATGCATAAATCTTATATTCACTGCAAAATCTTATTTTTATCTTATATTTTCCAGCGAATACCATCCATTGGCCACAGAAAGCTGCCCGGCAACTGCGCAAGCTCAGGAATCCAGAGGCACAGAAACGCGTCTATCGCGGTGTACAGGTGCTCACTGATTTTCCAGATTGCCCGGGTATCAAGCGCTGACGGATCACGACTACAGTTACAGGGCTTCGAATAGGCGATTATCGGGTCTTCTTTGAGTTCGACGGTGGTATCAAAGGCGTCTCTACTGAAGAGGTAAAAAAACGCGATGAACGCACCTACTAATATCCAGGTAATCAACGGTCCAGACGGCAAGCCGGAATTCACCGTCATCCCCTATAACGAATTTCTGCGCCTCTATGCCCGTGAACGCAACCTGATTCCGAACGAAGTTGTTGGCATGGTGATTGAACAAAACATGACACCCATGCGCGCCTGGCGGGAGCACCTGAAACTTACCCAGGCCGAAGTCGCCAAACGCCTGAATATTACCCAGGCAGCTTACGCCCAACTCGAAGCCAGCCAGCGCCCGCGGAAGTCCACCTTGCAACGGGTATCTGCTGCACTGGGGATCACGCCACAACAGTTGTCGATCTGAAGCAGTCTTAACAATCATCATTCCGGCGCAGGAATATCATGCCGCAAGGCAAACACAATGCAGTACGCCGAACTCCTCTGCCAAAGCAACTTCTCCTTCCTCCAGGGCGCCTCCCACCCACAGGAACTGATCCAAACGGCATATCAACTGGGCTACAAGGCCCTGGCCATAACCGACGAGTGCTCCCTGTCCGGCGTAGTCCGCGCCTACAAGGCGCTGGAAAACCTGAAAGCCAGCGGCAGCCAACTCAAACTGATCTGCGGTAGCCTCTTCCGCCTGCAGGAAGGCGAACAACTGGTGCTACTGGCACCCACCAAAGCCGCCTACAGCGAACTCTGCCAACTGATCTCCACCTCCCGCCTGCGCGCGGAAAAAGGCCAGTACCAGACCTACCTCAAAGACCTGCTGCAACTGTGCCGGGAGAGCATCGCCCTCTGGCTGCCGCACAGATCTCCAATGAGCATCCCCGAAGAACTGAAACAACATTTCCGTGACCGCCTGTATATCGCCATCAGCAACCACCTGCTGCCGCAGCAAAACCTCCGCAACATCGACTTGATTGAATTCGCGAAGCGGGAAAGTCTGCCCCTCGTCGCCACCAGCGCCGCACTGATGCACTGCCGCAGCCGCAAACCGCTACAGGACGTGCTCAACGCCAACTACCACAACTGCACCCTGGAACAACTGGGCTACCGCATCGAGCAGAACGCCGAGCGCTACCTGCGCAGCCTCGACGACATCAAAACCCTGTATCCAAAGCAGGCCATAGAAAACACTCTATTAATTGCCGAACGCTGCCATTTCAGCCTCAGCGAACTGCACTACCAGTACCCATCGGAAGTGCTCCCGACAGGCAAACAGGCCAGCGACTACCTGCGCGAGCTGGTGGAAGCGGGCAAGAAGGTGCGCTGGCCCCGGGGGCCATCCCAGAAAATCGCCGCGCAAATCGAGACAGAGCTGGCGCTGATTGCCGAACTGCAATACGAGCACTATTTCCTGACTATCCACGACATAGTCCAGCACGCCCGCAGCCAGCATATCCTCTACCAGGGCCGCGGCTCCGCCGCCAACTCGGTGGTCTGCTACTGCCTGTTTATCACCGAAGTGGACCCGGAAAAGATCGAACTGCTGTTCGAGCGCTTTATCTCCCGCGAGCGCAACGAACCACCGGATATCGACGTGGACTTCGAGCACGAAAGGCGCGAGGAGATCATCCAGTACATCTACGGCAAATACGGCCGCCACCGCGCCGGCCTCGCTGCAACAAAAATAAGCTACCGTTTCAAGAGCGCCCTGCGCGATATCGGCAAGGCCCTGGGTATCAGCGCCGCCACCATCGAGCAGCTGCTGGCGGAGCGCGCCTGGTGGGACAAGATGGAAGATTTCCCCCGGCAGATGCAGAAAGTCGGCCTGGATCCGAAGAGCACTATCGGCAAGGCCCTGCCACAGCTGCTGCAGCAGATCCACGGCTTCCCCCGCCACCTGTCCCAGCACGTGGGCGGCTTCGTGATCACCGAGCAGCCGCTGCACACCCTGGTGCCGATCGAGAACGCCGCCATGGAAGACCGCACCATAGTGCAGTGGGACAAGGAGGATATCGAAGACCTGAAACTGATGAAGGTGGACGTTCTCGCCCTGGGCATGCTCACCGCCCTGCGCAAGTCCCTGAGCTATATCGCCCTCTACGGCCCCAAGCTCGGACTGCAGGATATCCCCCCCGACGACGAAGCCGTCTACGAGATGATCTGCCGCGCCGATACCGTCGGCGTCTTCCAGATAGAATCCCGCGCACAGATGAGCATGCTACCGAGATTGCAGCCGCGCCGGTTCTACGAGCTGGTCATCGAAATCGCGATAGTCCGCCCCGGCCCCATCGAGGGAGGCATGGTGCACCCCTACCTGCGTCGCAAGCAGGGGCTGGAACCGATTACCTACCCCCACGAAAACCTGCGACCGGTACTGGAGCGTACCAAAGGCGTGCCGATTTTCCAGGAACAGGTAATCCAACTCTCCATGGTCGCCGCCGGCTTCAGTGGCGGGGAAGCCGACGAATTGCGCCGCGCCATGGCCAGCTGGGGCAAGAACGGCGACCTGTACAGGTTCAAGGACAAACTGATCCAGGGCATGCTGTCCAACGGCTACCAAGCCGAGTTCGCCGGACAACTCTTCAACCAGATGAAGGGCTTCGGCTCCTACGGCTTCCCCGAATCCCACTCCGCCAGCTTCGCCCTGCTCGCCTACTTCTCCGCCTGGGTAAAACACCACCACCCGGCAGCCTTCTACTGTGGCCTCCTCAACAGCCAACCCATGGGCTTCTACGCCCCCGCCCAACTGGTCTACGACGCCCAGCGCCACAACGTAAAAGTACTGCCCATAGACGTACTCCACAGCCACTGGCACCACAGCCTGGAACTAAGCCCCCCTCTCCCACTTACGAGAGAGGAGGCCACCCCATGTAGGAGCGGCGGGGCGGTCATCCGCCGTTGGCCGCGATCAATACCAGCTGCCTGCACTGAAATACAAGAGCGCCCTCAAATCCCATCGAACATCCGGACGCATGAAACCCACCTGTCCCCTGCCGACACATCGCCGTCATTCCGGCACATGCCGGAATCCAGCACCCCGATGCTCCGCCTGGGTATGCGCCTGGTAAACGGCCTGGACGAACAAACCGCAACCACCATCGTCACCCTGAGGGAGAAGCACAACTTCACCTCCCTGGCCCAGTTCCGCCAGCTAACCCAACTCCCCAGGGACCAAACCGCCGTCCTGGCCAGCGCCAATGCCTTCAAAAGCCTGACCGAAAACCGCTACCTGGATACCTGGCTATCGCTGGACGGAGAGATAGAAAATTACACCATCACCCAACACAGCCCCGGCAACTCAGTAGAGGACAACACCTACAGCGACTACACCAGCACAGGCCTGACCCTGCGCGAGCACCCCATAGCCCTGCTGCGTCGCCGTGACGGTTTCCGCAAGCACACCAAAGCACAGGATCTGGCCTACTACCACAACGGTCAACAGGCAACCATTATCGGCCTGGTCACCTGTCGCCAGAGACCCGGCAGCGCCTCCGGTGTGATGTTCCTGACACTGGAGGACGAAACCGGGGTCATCAATGTCGTGCTGTGGGAGAAGGTTCAGCAACGCTACCGGGTAGAGATAAAGCGGGGGAACATTCTCGAGATAGGGGGGACTGTTCAGATCAGCACTGAAGGCGTGGATAAAGGCTGCCCGGTGATCCATCTGGTCGGGCAGCGAATCAGCTGCCTGGCGTGGCAAGAAATACAGGCGGTAAGGAGTTTTCATTGAAGGGCATTTTTCTGGTCAGCAGCCGTTGCACAGCGCCGGCCTTGCAAGATGGACAAAGGAGCCCAGCGAAACTGCCAGCGCTGGGCAATATCTCAACCCGGTCAAATTTGCCGGTCAAATTTGTCGCCTACTGCTAAAAATTGCTGATGGATAGGCCTGATTAGCAGGGACCAACCATTGGCTCCCCCTGATTGAAGACATACTGAATAAATAACACCAAACGGAGCGCACGACGCCGGAAAGCCCGCGTGCAAGCGCAGCTAACGAAATACGAACACCAGGACGGCAGCGCATCAGGATTTGCGCCCTGCCACACCCTCAGAATTTGTTATACCTCACTATTTCGACGTGACGTGGACAACAATAAGGGAAGAGTATTATTCTATGCCGCGCCCGGGCCCTGGGGTAAGGCCCGGATTGCGCAGAAATGTCGAACCCATCTGCCCTTCGAGAGAAGGGTCCGGGACCGACAAGCGCACCAGGGAAGCCAAGCATGTTCCGAGACACGCCCCAGTGACGTCCGCCCCCTGCGGCACTCCCGGATAAATGGCTCAATAAGAAACAGGAGAATTTCATTGAAAAAAACAATTCTAGCCGCACTGGCCGCCGCATTCGCATCCGGCGCCGGCGCCTATACCATTGAAGAGAGCTGGTATACCCGTGTGGGTTTTGGCATAACCACCGCAGATACGGATGCCGTTGAAGAATTTATCGCCAGCGAGATCGAAGCGGACCTGGGCATCACACAAAGTGTGGAGTTCGATTATCCCCGGGGCTACAACATCAACGTGGGCTACCGCCTCAACCCCTATATCGCACTTGAGGCCGGCTATACCAACTTTGGGGAGGATAAATGGGGCCAGACCTATCGCAACTCCTATCGCGACCTTGATACCTTTGGCATTGAAGGCGTGGAGACCGGGACCTATGCCGGCGAGATCAGTGGTACCGCCAAAACACTCGGGGCGGTAATCAGCACCGATACCAGCAAACAGCTATCCGGCGGCCTGCGTGTCGGCTACGCATTCTGGAGCACCCAGGCAAACCTGAGGTACTACTACCTGGACCAGGGCGTGGAGCTGGACGCTGAAGGCGAAGAGAAGAATTACACCTTTTCTTATCAGGAAACCCGCCTGAAGGACGAACAAGATGGCAGTGACCCCTTCTACGGGGGCTTCGTCAACTGGCGTATCGGCAAGTGGACCTACTCACTGGAACACACGCTTTTCAATACCGATGATACGGATCACTCCGTAAGCAGCATTTCTCTCAGCATGGATTTTTGATCCTCTGTAGCCGCCGGTTTTCGGCGGCTTATTTTCGGAAACAATCAGATTCTGCTCCGACTTGATGGAAATTTTTGATAGGGGAAATCTAGATATAGTCAAATGCTAAGATTTACCCCCTCTCCCGCCTCTGGATTTTCCTAGCTCCAGGGATTTAGATCAACAACAGCCACCACCTCTGCTGAACCGCGATCGATCAATACCACCACAGGTTTGACGTTTGCCATCAAGGGCAGCCAGGCATCGGCCTCTGGCCACTGTTCGAGCACCTCTCCAACCCGCTCAGGAGCATTGAAGTCCTTGAGTTTTTCCAAAGGAAACGCGCGTTTCCGCATTTCCTCGGCCGCCTCCGGCAATGGCTGGTACAAATAAGGGCGATGCTGAAGATCAGCGCCACCAAATATCGACTCAAAGACGATTTCTGAATCGACCTGAAGGTCATCAGGACGGACTGCTGCCACCCAACGAGGCCCCAATATAGACGGGGATGCGTACTCTGGAGAAACTTTGTCAGGGAACCTAGTATCAATGTCTATCGGACGGACAGCGTCGAACCGGTCACTGGCAAACACCAACCAGACTGGGCGTCCCTCTGCCACTGTATGCAAGCCGTAAATCAGAGCTCCGACTTGCAGAGTCGCGATAATTGCCAGATCGAATTTCAGCGTTTTCTTGCCCTTCTTGAAAACACAGAACGTCAGCACCGGCCCCAGCGTGACATCGACCAGCAACATCACCAGAAAAATATGTGTGACCCCCATCGCCACAGACAAGGGAGCCGGATACCAGATTTGGAATACCAGCAACAGCGAAGCCAGGGCAACCAAAAAGGAGAGCAATAAATGGACTGCGAAAGCGCGAAGACGATCTAACATACCGAAACAACTCAACGACAAATCAATTCTGCCCGGCGCAAAGCCTCCCAGAATGAAAAGCCCCGCGGACGCGGGGCTTTATCAAAGAGTCCGTCCGACAGGGAGACTGGCACTCAATACTAGACCTGACTATATCTTCACCCTGTCACGACCAACTGTTTACAGGCCGCCGAGAACGACTTGACGGCAGGGAGCCGGGAAGTATTTATAGTCAGCTGCAGCAGCATTGGTACCGCAGGACCAGCCCAGAATAGGATCTGTAGCGGCAGCCATTGCAGCTGTGCGCGCAGCATCAGTGGTCGGCTGCAAAATTATGTTTGTACCATCGATGGAAGCAGCACCACTGTTTTGGATATTACCCGACGTAATGACGCCGAGAGCGCCTACCGTTAGGCCAGCAGCCATATACTTGGTTTGAGCGGCACCGTTGCAGCCTGCAGCATTGGCGTCAGCAGGGAAGGTGCCGTTTGACTGTATAAACTCGGTAACCGCATTTTTGCAGGCACCAACCTGCAAGTTGACTTCGGTGATTTTGGTACGGACCGTGTAGTCCTGGTAAGCCGGCAGCGCCACAGCAGCCAGAATACCGATAATCGCAACCACGATCATCAATTCAATAAGAGTAAAACCCTGTTGCTTTTTCATTGTAACCGTCTCCATACAGACTTTTGGTTTTGGTGAATCCCGGAAGGGAGAGCATCCCGTGAGGAAGTCGCGAAACAAGATACAAGCTTTGTGCCAAGTGTGGCAAGCGCAAAAATTGCCCTCAGCGGCATCAATGGGAGGTAAGTCACATTGAAGGCGACCATTAATTAATCACTCGCATCTGTCTTTTCCACTCCCAATCACTTGCTGACAAAAAGTGTCAGATGCTGCCGGACTCAGTCTTTCCTGGGCTGGACCGCTTCCCGACAGCCTGACTGCCCCTGGGTACAAGGTGTTTGGCGGCGGCATTTGATTTCGCTATATTGGCGGGATTGCACGGTGTTGGCCCTGAAGATTCGCCTGCAAGCAGGCTTCTCCAGATGGGGCAGCACACAACAGAAGATCAAAAAGCAAGCAGCCACTATCATGCAGCGGTACCATCCCCTATGAGCGTTAGCCAACTCTCCGGCCTGGCCAAGCGGCTGGTTGCCGACCAGGTCCTGGACGAATCCACAGCCATCTCCGCCACCAAGGCAGCCAGGCGCGAGAACCAGACCTTTGCCCAGCATGCGGTGGAGGCCAAGCTGGTCAAGAGCCGGGAGCTGGCCGGCATCGCCTCCCAGGCCTTCGGCTCCCCGCTGTTCGATCTCGGCAGCTACAACTTCGACCTGATCCCCAAAGATGTCGTTGACGAAAAACTGATCAGCAAGCACTTTGCGCTGCCCCTGTATAAGCGCGGCAATCGGCTGTTCGTGGCGGTCGCCGACCCCACCAACCTGGCCGGACTGGACGAGATCAACTTCAATACCGGCCTCAATACCGACGCAGTCCTGGTGGAGGCGGACAAGCTGGCCAAGGCCATCGAGAGCTACCTTTCCAACAGCGATGTGGGCGCTGGACTGGAGGGCATGGACGACGATGAGTTGGACGCCCTCGACGTAGAGGGCGGGGAACCCGATCGCAACAAGGACGACGATCTGGGCGGCGACGAGGCCCCGGTTGTACGTTTTGTAAACAAAATTCTGCTGGATGCCATCCGCACCGGGGCATCGGACATTCATTTCGAGCCCTACGAGAAGACCTACCGGGTGCGGTTGCGCACCGATGGCGTGCTGCACGAGGTGGCCAAACCGCCGATTCAGCTGGCGCCGCGTATCTCGGCGCGCCTGAAGGTGATGTCCAAGATGGATATCTCCGAGCGGCGCATTCCCCAGGATGGTCGCATCAAGATGAAGCTGTCCAAGACCAAGGCCATTGATTTCCGGGTCAACAGCCTGCCCACCCTGTGGGGTGAGAAGATAGTGCTGCGGATTCTCGACCCCTCCTCCGCGAAACTGGGTATCGACGCCCTGGGCTACGAGGACGGCCAGAAGAAGATCTATATGGACGCCCTGGCCCAGCCCCAGGGGATGATCCTGGTCACCGGCCCCACCGGCTCGGGCAAGACAGTTTCCCTGTATACAGGCCTGAATATCCTCAACACCCCGGAACGCAATATCTCCACCGCGGAGGACCCGGTGGAGATCAACCTCGAGGGCATCAACCAGGTCAACGTGCACCCAAAGGTGGGGCTGAATTTCGCCGAGGCGCTGCGCTCCTTCCTGCGCCAGGACCCGGATATCGTGATGGTGGGCGAGATCCGCGATCTGGAAACCGCGGAAATTGCGATCAAGGCGGCGCAGACCGGCCACCTGGTGCTCTCCACCCTGCACACCAACTCGGCGCCGGAGACCTTGACCCGCCTGATGAATATGGGCGTACCCACCTTCAATATCGCCACCTCGGTCAGTGTAATTATTGCCCAACGCCTGGCGCGGCGACTCTGCAATGAATGCAAGAAGCCGGTCACATTGCCGGAGGAGGTGCTCAAGGAGGAGGGCTTCGATGCGGTGACCATCGAGCGCAAGGAATGGAAGATCTACCAGCCGGTGGGCTGCGAGCACTGCAGCAAGGGCTATAAGGGCCGCGTGGGGGTCTATGAAGTGGTTCGCATCACCGACGGCATCTCCAGAATTATAATGGAGGGCGGCAACTCGATTCAGATTGCCGACCAGGCGCGCAAGGAGGGTTTCAACAACCTGCGTACCTCCGCGCTGCGCAAGGTGGTGATGGGCATTACCAGCCTGGAAGAGGCTAACCGGGTTACCAAGGATTAGTAGGGAATTTCCCTTGTAGGAGCGGCCCATGGCCGCGATCGGCGTTTACCGATTATACAGATCGATCGCGGCCATGGGCCGCTCCTACAAAGCGTGAATAAAAATTGACGTAACAATAAAACACGGGAACAACAACCATGGCCAATGCCGCAGCGGTCACTTATGTCTACAAGGGTGTGGACAGTAAAGGCAACAAGGTCGAGGGAGAGATCAACGGCACCAACCCGGCGCTGATCAAGGCACAGTTGCGCCGCCAGGGCATTATCGCCAACCGGGTACAGAAAAAGCCCAAGCCTCTTTTTGGCGGCAACAAGAAAATCAAGCCGGCGGATATCGCCCTCTTTACCCGCCAGATGGCCACCATGATGAAGGCCGGTGTGCCACTGGTACAAAGCTTTGAAATCGTCGCCGATGGTCTGGACAACCAGGGAGTCAAGGATCTGATCTACAAGATCCGCGACGATGTGGCTTCCGGTACTGCCTTTGCCGATGCATTGCGCAAACACCCGCTCTATTTCGACGATTTGTTTTGTAACCTGGTCGCCTCCGGCGAGCAGTCCGGTGCACTGGAAACCATGCTGGACCGGATCGCCACCTACAAGGAGAAAACCGAGGCACTGAAAGCGAAGATCAAGAAGGCGATGACCTACCCGATTGCGGTTATCGTGGTCGCTATCGTGGTCACATCTATCCTATTGATCAAGGTTGTCCCCCAGTTCGCGGAGACTTTCTCCAGTTTCGGCGCCGACCTGCCGGCATTTACCCAAATGGTGGTTGGCATGTCGGAGTGGATGCAGGCCAACTGGTTTATCGCGCTAATCTGTGTCGTGGTCGGCATCGGGGGCACCATAGAGGCCAAGAAGCGCAACAAAAAAGTGGCCGAATTCTTCGACCGGCTGATCCTGAAACTGCCGATTCTCGGCCAGATCACCTATCAGTCTATTGCCGCCCGCTTTGCCCGCACCCTCTCCACCACCTTTGCCGCCGGCGTACCGCTGATCGACGCTCTCAAATCCGTCGCCGGTGCCACCGGCAACAGCCTGTATGAAGAGGCCACTCTGAAGATTCGCGATTCTGTTGCTACCGGTATCCCACTAAACAATGCAATGCGACATTCAAGACTTTACCCGACCATGCTGGTACAGATGGCGGCGATCGGCGAGGAATCCGGTGCACTGGACGAGATGCTCGGCAAGGCCGCCGATTTCTACGAGGAGGCCGTCGACAATATGGTGGACAACCTGACGACCCTGTTGGAGCCGATGATCATGGCGGTGCTGGGTATTCTGGTCGGCGGCCTGATGGTTGCCATGTACCTGCCCATCTTCCAGCTGGGCCAGGTTGTATAAAAGACAATGCTTGAAATTCTGGTTTCCTACCAAGCGCTGCTCCTCGGCAGCGCTTTTGTTTTGGGCCTGCTGGTCGGCAGCTTCCTGAACGTGGTCATCTACCGCCTACCCATCATGATGGAGCGGGAATACAAGCGCGATTTCTACAGCTACTTTGATACCAAGCCGATTCCGGCAGAACAGAAAGAGCTGGACGAGCCCTTCAACCTGATCCTGCCCCACTCCCACTGCCCCAACTGCGATGCCGAGATCAAGCCCTGGCACAATGTGCCGCTGGTCAGCTATCTGCTGCTGGGCGGCAAGTGCGGCTACTGCGGCACCGCCATTTCCAAGCGCTACCCGCTGGTGGAGCTGATTACCGGCCTGCTGACCGCCATCGTCGTCTGGCAGCTGGGTTTTACCTGGCAGGCCCTGGCGGGCTGCGGGTTTACCTGGGCGCTGGTGGCGCTGACCGGGATCGACTTCGACAAGCAGCTGCTGCCGGACAGCATTACCCTGCCGCTGCTGTGGGCCGGGCTGTTGATCAATCTCTGGGGGGTATTCGTGCCGCTGCAGGATGCGGTGATCGGGGCCATTGCCGGTTACCTGGCGCTCTGGTCGGTGTTCCATATCTTCAGGCTGGTGACCGGTAAGGAGGGGATGGGGGCCGGGGATTTCAAGATCCTCGCGGCCATCGGGGCCTGGTTTGGGTGGCAGATGTTGCCGTTGGTGATTCTGCTGTCCGCGGCCGTCGGGGCTGTGGCCGGGTTGAGCTGGAGTGTGATTGCCGGGCGGGACAGGAATCTGCCGATTGCGTTCGGGCCCTATCTGGCCGGGGCCGGGTGGATTGCGATGCTTTGGGGGGATCGGATTGTGGGGTGGTATCTTCACTATTCTGGTCTGGGCTCTTAAGAGAGCCGCCTGGTTGCATTGTAAGGAAGGGCGGACCTTGGTTTCGCCCTTTTTTATTTCTTGTCGGCTTGGGAGGGCGAACACAAGGTTCGCCCCTACAATGAAGGTTGGGTTCCGGCAAGCGGCTACAAGCTTGCATAGAATTTCCGGGGCTGAAATCGGCCTCGATCGCGGCCATGGGCCGCTCCTACAGGAGGTACGGGGACTGTGCTCACTATTGGGTTGACTGGTGGTATCGGCAGTGGCAAGTCGGCGGCGGCGGACTGTTTTCGGGCGCTGGGGATCGATGTGGTGGACGCGGACTGGGCTGCGCGGGTGGTGGTGCAGCCGGGGCAGCCGGCGTTGGCGAAGATTGCGCAGCACTTTGGGGCCGGCGTCCTGCTGGAGAACGGCGGGTTGGACCGGGCCAGGCTGCGTGGACTGGTGTTCGACAATGCCGGGGAGCGGGAGTGGCTGGAGGGGTTGTTGCACCCGCTGATCCGGGAAGAGATAGTGCGGGCGCTGGAGGCCAGTCGCAGCGCCTACGGGATTCTGGAGTCGCCGCTGCTGATCGAGTCCGGGCAGTTTAAACTGGTGGACAGGATCTGCGTGGTGGATCTGCCGGAGGAGATGCAAGTCGAGCGCGCCAGCGGGCGGGATCGCAGTGATCCGGAGCAGATTCGCAAGATTATGGCAGCACAGCTGTCGCGGTCCGAGCGGCTGGCCAAGGCGGACGATGTGCTGGACAATGCCGGCGACCCGGCGAGCCTGAAGGCGCAGGTCGAGTCGCTGCACCAGAAGTACCTGCGAATGGCAGAAGAAAGTATTTGAAGAGTTTTATGGCTAAAGAGACACCTACCCTTAATTGCCCCACCTGTAAGAAGCCGATCGAGTGGAACGAGAAGTTTCCGTTCCGGCCGTTTTGCAGTGAGCGCTGCAAGTTGATCGATCTGGGGGAGTGGGCTTCCGAGGGGCACAAGATTCCGGGGGAACCGGCTTTTGATGATGTTTTGAGTGAGGAGTTGGATCGGTCCAAGACCAAGCATTGAGTGGCATCTCCGCCCCCTCTCCCCGAGGGGAGAGGGGGCGCTACTGAGTAGTGCGCCGCGTAAATCAGAGCCAAGTGGAATTCGGATAGCCCGATCGCGGCCAACGGCCGCTCCTACATTGGTTTTTATCGCATATGGATAAAGTCAGCGGGACTCGTGCCATTTCAGGTCGATTTTCCGGCTAGACGGTGCGCACGGCGCACCCTACGCGGGATGGGTAGCCTGGATGGCTTGGATGATTTCCTGGTTGGCATCGGGAAACCGGTAGTCGGTCAGGTCCGCCACTTCCACCCAGGCGGTCTGCTGGCCTTCCTGACCGTTTGCCTCGCCTTCGAATTTTGTGACCCACCAGGTGTCCAGCAGGACGGTCTTTTCCGGGTAGTCGTGGCGGATCTCCGTCAGGGGTTTTAAGTCCTTTACTTCAATCGCCACTTCTTCGCGCAGTTCTCTCGCCAGGGCCTGCTGGACCGTCTCGCCCTCTTCCACCTTGCCGCCGGGGAATTCCCAGCGGCCGCCCATATGCAGGTGGTCGGGGCGGCGAGCTATCAGGATCTTGCCGTCCTCCCGCCGGACCACTCCTACTGCGACGTGTACCACCCTGCCCATCAGGTGCGGTACTCCGCATTAATAGTTACATACTCGTGGGAGAAGTCGCAGGTCCAGATATGTTCGCTGCTGTCACCGCGGCCCAGGTCTACGGTGATGGTGAACTCCGGCTTGGAGAAGACCTGCTGGCCGGCCTCTTCGGTGTAGCCTGCGGCGCGGCCGCCGGCCTCCACCACCTGCACCTCGTCCAGGTAGATATTCACCCTGGCGGTGTCCAGCTGCTCGACACCGGCGTTGCCGATGGCCATGACCAGGCGGCCCCAGTTGGGGTCCGAGGCGTAGAGGGCGGTCTTTACCAGGGGGGATTCACCCACTTCGAAGGCCACTTTCAATGCCTCCTCGCTGTTCGCGGCGCCGCGCACCTGCACCGTGACGAACTTGGTCGCGCCCTCGCCGTCGCGGACTATGGCCTGGGCCAGTTCGACATGCACGTCGGTAATGACGGCCTTCAGTCGCTGGTAGTCGGGGCTCTGTGTATCGCCTATCTGCGGGCCTGTGGCGCCGCTGGCGATGAGGACACAGGCATCGTTGGTGGAGGTGTCGCCGTCGATGCTGATGCGGTTGAAGGATTCGTTGACGGCTTCCCTGACCAGCTGATCCAGCAGCGGCTGGGGTATGGCCGCGTCTGTCGCCACATAGGCGAGCATGGTGGCCATATTGGGCTGGATCATGCCAGCGCCCTTGGCGATGCCGGCGATGCGGATCTGCTCGCCGGCGATTTCGACGGTGCGGCTGGCGGTCTTGGGGCGGGTGTCTGTGGTCATGATGGCGCGGGCGGCTTTGTCCCAGCCGTCGCCGGTCAATTCTGAAGCAGCAGTGGGGATGGCATCCAGGATTTTTTGCAGCGGCAGGTGTTCGCCGATGACGCCGGTGCTGAAGGGCAGTACCTGTTCAGCCTCGATGTTCAGCGCTTTGGCCACTGCCGCACAGCAGGCGCGGGCGTCACCCAGGCCGCGCTCGCCGGTGGCGGCGTTGGCGTTGCCGGCGTTGATCAGCAGGGCGCGGATATTGCCGCCCCGGATATGCTCTTTGGCCACCGTGACCGGGGCGGCGCAGAAGGCGTTTTGGGTGAAGGTGGCGGAGACGGATGCGCCTTCGTTGATTTCGATCAGCAACAGGTCGTCGCGTTGCCAGTTTTTGATGTTGGCGGGGACGCTGGCGAGGCGGATGCCGGGGATTGTGGGGAGCTTGTTGTCGGACATTGTTGTGTTACGCAAGCGCAGCGTGCTTATCGGATTCCTTCTGATGGGCACGCTGCGCTTTGCCCATCCTACGGATTTACCTTGTAGGAGCCTGCTTGCAGGCGATGTAGAGCGGAGCTCCGTAGCCATTCGCCTGCAAGCAGGCTCCTACGGCGGGCCTGCGGCCCGCGAGCGAAGCTGGAGCCTTCAGCGCTCCAAGATAGCTCCGCGGTCCCGGGGATCAGGTTGAGGATGTGGAAGAAGCCAGTTTGCCGTGGCACTGCTTGTACTTCTTGCCGGAGCCGCAGGGACAGGGATCGTTGCGGCCTACCTTGGGGCCGCGGCGTTCCGGCATCTGCTGTTCCTGCGTTTCTGCCTGGGGTATGGCGGAGGCCTGGGCGTGTTGCAGTTCCAGCTGCTGTTTGCGCTGGGCCTCTATGCGGCGGCGCTCCATCTCTTCCATCTGCTCGCGGGTCATGGGCTCGACGTGGGCGAGGATGCGCACCACCTCGTGCTTGAGGTTGTTGAGCAGGCTCTGGAACAGGTGGAAGGACTCGCGCTTGAACTCCTGCTTGGGGTTCTTGTTGGCGTAGGCGCGCAGGCCGATGCCGGCGCGCAGGTGGTCCATGCTGGACAGGTGTTCCTTCCACAGCTGGTCCAGCACCTGCAGCATGATCTGGCGCTCGACGGTGGGCATCAGGTTGGCGTCCCCTGAGGACTCGGCGATGCGCTCCACCTTGGCCTTGTAGGCATCCTGGGCGGCGGTGACGATTTTCTCGCGCAGGCTCTCCTCGTGCAGGGTGCGGTCCTCGTCCAGCCATTGTTGTAGTGGCAGCTCCAGGCCCAGTTCGCCGGCCAGTTGTTTTTCCAGGCCGGGGATGTCCCACTGCTCTTCCACGCTCTGCGGCGGCACAAAACCGGAAATCAGTTCGTTGACCACGTCCTCGCGGATGGCGGCAATGGTGTCGCTGATGGTTTCCGCTTCCAGCAGCTCGTTGCGCTGGCTATAGATCACCCGGCGCTGGTCGTTGGCGACGTCGTCATACTCCAGCAGCTGTTTGCGGATATCGAAGTTGCGGCCCTCGACGCGGCGCTGGGCCTTTTCGATGGCGTTGGAGACCATGCGGTGCTCGATGGCCTCACCCTTCTCCATGCCCAGCATCTGCATGAAGTTCTTCACCCTGTCTGACGCGAAGATGCGCATCAGGTTGTCTTCCAGGGACAGGTAGAAGCGGGTCACGCCCGGGTCGCCCTGGCGGCCGGCGCGGCCGCGCAGCTGGTTGTCGATGCGGCGGGACTCGTGGCGCTCGGTGCCGATGATGTGCAGGCCGCCAGCCTCGATCACGGTGTCGTGGCGCTTCTGCCACTCTTCCTTGATCTTGGCGATTTCGGCTTCGGTGGGTTCGCGGTCCTCTTTTTCCCTCAGCTCTTCCCGCAATTCGGCGACTTCCGCCTCCCAGTTGCCGCCGAGCACGATATCGGTACCGCGGCCGGCCATATTGGTGGCGATGGTCACCGTGCCCGGGCGGCCCGCCTGGGCGATGATCTGCGCCTCCTTCTCATGGTACTTGGCGTTGAGTACCTGGTGCTTGATGCCGGCCTTCTGCAGGCCGCGGGACATTTCCTCGGAGGTCTCGATGGAGGCGGTGCCCACGAGGACCGGCGCCTGCTTGTCGCGGCAGTACTTGATGTCCTCGATGATGGCTTCCATCTTCTCTTCTTTGCTCAGGTAGACCAGGTCGTTCAGGTCGTCCCGCTGGGTGGGCTTGTTGGTGGGGATCACCACCACGTCCAGGCCATAGATCTGCTGGAATTCGAACGCCTCTGTGTCGGCGGTGCCGGTCATGCCCGCCAGCTTGGGGTAGAAGCGGAAGAGGTTCTGGAAAGTGGTGGAGGCCAGGGTCTGGCTCTCGCTCTGGATTTGTACCTTCTCCTTCGCCTCCAGCGCCTGGTGCAGGCCCTCGGACAGGCGGCGGCCGGGCATGGTGCGGCCGGTGTGTTCATCGATCAGCACCACCTGGCCGTTCTGCACTATGTAGTCCACGTCTTTGTGGAAGAGCACATGGGCGCGCAGGGCGGCGTGCACATGGTGCAGCAGGCCCAGGTTGCCCGGCGCGTAGAGGGATTCGTCTTCCTTCATCAGGCCGCTGCGGGACAGCAGGTCCTCGATCAACTGGTGGCCGTCCTCGGTCAGCTCCACCTGGCGGGTCTTCTCGTCCACGCTGTAGTGGCCCTCGCCGCCCTCTTCCGCACGCTGCAGCTTGGGCACCAGCTGGTTCATGGCCAGGTACAGGTGGGAGGAATCCTCCGCGGCGCCGGAGATGATCAGCGGCGTGCGCGCCTCGTCGATCAGGATGGAGTCCACCTCGTCGACGATGGCGAAGTTTTGCGGTTTTTGCACCCGGTCTTCCTTGCGCAGCACCATATTGTCGCGCAGGTAGTCGAAACCGAACTCGTTGTTGGTGCCGTAGGTGATATCCGCCTGGTAGGCGGCCTTCTTGTCCTCCGGGTGCTGCTGGGACACGATGACACCGACGGTCAGGCCGAGAAACTCGTACACCGGGCGCATCCAGTTGGCGTCGCGGGTGGCCAGGTAGTCGTTCACTGTCACGATATGCACGCCCTTGCCTTCCAGCGCGTTCAGGTAGGCCGGCAGGGTCGCCACCAGGGTCTTGCCCTCGCCGGTGCGCATCTCGGCGATGCGGCCCTCGTGCAGGGTCATGCCACCGATCAGCTGCACGTCGAAATGGCGCAGGCCCAGGGTGCGGCGGCTGGCCTCGCGCACGGCGGCGAAGGCCTCCGGCAACAGCTGGTCGAGGGTTTCGCCATCGGCAAGGCGCTTCTTGAACTCGTCGGTCTTGGCCTTGAGGGCAGCGTCGTCGAGCTTCTGGTACTCCTCCTCCAGGGCGTTGACCTGCGCCACCACGCGGCGCATGCGTTTGAGTTCGCGGTCATTTTTCGAACCGAAGACCGATGTAATCAGTTTGCCAATCATTATCTAGAAACCACTTATCTTATTTGTGCCGGCGGGGCCGGTAGAGAATCTGGGGGCACCAGCGCTCATTTAAAGAGGGGTGCAAGTAAACAGGAAGGCGCCACGGCTGGCAACTTGTTACCCTGAGGTTGAAGGCTCTCTACCTTGAGCTGAAGGCTCTTCCCAGGGAGTTGCCGGCGGTGGCGCCGATATGAAGAGGATAGTTGCTATCTGCCGGTGCGGCGGATGTAGGTGGCCGGGTCCACCGGGCGGTTGTTCTTGTACACCTCGAAGTGCACGTGGGGGCCGGTGGAGCGGCCACTGGAGCCCATCAGGGCGATCACCTGGCCCCTCTTGACCACATCGCCCAGCTTGACCTTGAGCTCGCTGTTGTGGCCGTAGCGGGTGGAATAGCCATTGCCGTGGTTGATCTCCACCAGTTGGCCGTAACCGTGGCGCTCCTCGGCCCAGGTCACCACCCCGGCGGCCACCGAGACCACGTCGGAGCCCTTCTTGCCGGCAAAATCCACGCCCTTGTGCCAGGTGCGACGGCCGGTAAAGGGATCTGTGCGGTAGCCGTAGCGGGACGACATCCAGCCTCGGGTGATCGGGCGACCGGCGAGGAACTGCTCGTCCTGCAGCTGGCGCTTGGCCAGCAGGGATTCGAGGGTATTGAGCTGCATCTGGCGGTCGTCGATCTGCTCGGACAGTTCGCCGATGACTTCGAGGAATTCGGGGGGCTGGTAGGGCAGCTCGGAGGCGCCGGGGATACCCGGGTCTTCGGGACCGCCGAGGGCCGGGGCGCTGCCGAACTGGAACTCGCCTTCATCCAGCTTGGCCGCGGTGGTCAGGCGTTCGCCGAGGGCGTCCAGGCGGGTCAGGCGCGCCTGCATCTCCGCCAGCTTGACCGTCAGCGCGGTCAGCTGCTCGCGGGCCTCGCGGTCCGCTTCGTCTATCTGTTGCTGCTGCTTGCGCAGCGCCTTGCTCCAGGCCTTGGCCGTGCGGGAGTCGAACACGTCCGTCTCCGCCACCGGCAGGTTGACGCCTATCAGGAAGGCCCCCACCGGCAGCCCCAGCAGGCACAGGCTCAGCAGAGCCTTGCTGAGGCCGCCAAAGCTGAAGCTGCGCGTACCGCCGCGTTCATTGACGAGGATTATTTTCATATCAGGCGTGTGAATTTCGATAGTTGTTGTTTTCGTTAGCTCTGTTGCGAAGCGCGGAAAACCGCCTCCATGCTTCACTCGCACGCCTTTCCAATGGCAACTCAACCGGCTGACCTGTCCAATGTAACACTGGCCGGCTGACAAAAATGTTAACGGTGCACAGTTTGTGCGCGTCGTGTAGGAGCCTGCTTGTGACCGCCATGGATGGCGGATGCCGCCCAGCGGAAATGCAGATTTTGCAGGAGCAGAAATCTGCCAGGCGATTGACGCCGCCCTGTGGCCATTTCAAATCGCCTGCAGGGCAGGCTCCCACACAAACAAAAACCGGCAATTTTCGTGCCGGCTTTGGGATTCTGGCTCAGACCGCCAGTATCGGCTTGACGTAGGAAATCGGTGCTTCCTGTTCGCCCTCGAAGGTCACCATCTCCCAGGCGTCCTCCTGCGCCATCAGGGTGCGCAGGGACTTGTTGTTGAGCGCGTGACCGGACTTGTGCGCCTTGAACTCGCCGATCAGGCTGGTACCCAGCAGGTACAGGTCGCCGATGGCGTCCAGGATCTTGTGTTTCACGAATTCATCTTCGTAGCGCAGTCCGCCCTCGTTCAGGATGCGGTACTGGTCGATGACGATGGCGTTGTCGACACTGCCGCCCTGCACCAGGCCCTTGGAGCGCAGGTACTCGATCTCGTGCATGAAACCGAAGGTGCGCGCACGGCTCACCTCCTTCACGAAAGAGGTACTGGAGAAGTCCACCGAGGAGGTCAGGTTGCGCCCCTGGAACACGGGGTGATCGAAATCGATGGTGAAGGACACCTTGAAACCGTTGAACGGCAGGAAGCTGGCCACCTTGTCGCCCTCTTCCACCGTTACCGGCTTCTTGATGCGCAGGAATTTCTTCGGCGCCGACTGCTCCTGGATACCCGCGGACTGGATCAGGAACACGAAGGGACCGGCACTGCCGTCCATGATCGGCACTTCCTGGGCGGACAGCTCGACGATCGCATTGTCGATTCCCAGGCCCGCCATGGCGGACAGCAGGTGCTCGACGGTGGCGATGCGCACGTCGTCTTTGACCAGGGTGGTGGACAGCAGGGTGTCGCCTACGTTTTCCGCCCGGGCTTCGATCTCAACCACCGGATCCAGGTCGGTGCGGCGGAACACAATGCCGGTGTCAACGGGCGCCGGTTTCAGGGTCAGGACGACCTTCTTGCCGGTGTGCAGACCTACGCCAGTGGCGCGAATAGCATTCTTGAGTGTGCGCTGTTTGATCATGTATATGTCTTTTCCCAGTCGATGGGCGGCAACAAGCCGCAGCGAGCCGGCGATCATAGCAGAAATAGTACGCCAAAACCACTTCTGGCTTAGCGGTCATTCCAGCTTGTCACCCCGTAAGTTCAGAATAGCTCAGCGCGAAGACTGCGGCGCCATGCTGGATACCTTGACCGTATTCTAGGGCGATGTTCGGCGACATGGCCGTTAAAAATTGTTAACCCGGGACTGGCCCGGGCTAACGATTCTTCGACAACGAAAAAAACAGACTGTACGGTCAGCGATATGGCGACCGCCATCGAGGCAGCCCCGGCCTCCCCGAAAGAGGAGCGCCAGGGTGACATGAGCGGGGTTGCTGCCCCGGTTGGCGGTGGCCACACGGATCGCCGAGTCCCGAGTTCGCGTAGGTTGGGCTGAGTTCAGCGAAGCCCAACAGTCGCGGCCGCCGGCAGTGTTGGGGTTGACTCACGCCATCCGTGGCGCTCGCCCTTCGGGCGCCTTCGGTGTCCCAATTTGCTCCCGGCAAATTGGTCGCAAAGCTCACCCCAACCTACGGAGGACTCCCATCGCCCTTCCCGGCTAATCCGCCTGGCGGCGCAGGAACGCCGGGATATCCAGGTACTCCATATCGGTATCCGCCGGGTTCAGCGTCGGCGCCGGGCGCTTGGGGCGCTCGCTCTCGACGGCTACGCGGTTGTCGCTGCTGCTGCGACCGGCCAGTCCGGCCTGGTTGCTGTCGCGGGCTTCGCGCCCCTCGTGCATTTGCGGGCGGCGGGTATTGTCCACCACCTTGGTCGGGCGCGCGGCCTGGGCAACGCCCTCGCCCAGGCCCGCGGCGACCACGGTCACGCGCATCTCGTCGCCCAACTTGTCGTCCACGGCGGTGCCGATCACCACGGTGGCGTCGTCGGAGGCAATCTCCTGCACGATTTCACCCACTTCGGAGTACTCGCCCAGGGTCAGCTCCTGGCAGCCGCCCTCCTCGCTGCCGGTGATGATATTCACCAGGATGCCGCGGGCGCCCTGCAGGTTGACGTTGTCCAGCAGCGGGCTGCGCACCGCCTTCTCGGCGGCCTCGCGGGCGCGGTTCTCGCCCACGGCGGAGCCGGAGCCCATCATCGCCATGCCCATCTCGGACATGACCGTGCGCACGTCGGCGAAGTCCACGTTCATGATGCCCGGGCGGATCATCAGGTCGGCGATACCCTGCACCGCGCCCAGCAGCACGTTGTCCGCCTCCTTGTAGGCGGCCTTCATGGTGATCTTGTTGCCCAGTACCTCCAGCAGGCGATCATTGGGGATGGTGATCAGTGAATCCACCTTGTCGCGCAGCTCGAGGATGCCCTCTTCCGCCACCACGGAGCGCTTGCGGCCCTCGATCTTGAACGGGCGGGTGACCACGGCGACTGTCAGGATACCGAGGTCCTTGGCAATCTCCGCCACGATGGGCGCGCCGCCGGTGCCGGTGCCGCCGCCCATGCCGGCGGTGATGAACACCATGTCCGCGCCCTGCAGGACTTCGGCGATGCGCTCGCGGTCCTCCAGGGCGGACTGGCGGCCCACATCCGGGTTGGCGCCGGCGCCGAGGCCGCGGGTGATGTTGTTGCCCAGCTGCAGAATGGTGCGCGCCTGGATGTCTTTCAGTGCCTGAGCGTCCGTATTGGCGCAGATGAAATCCACACCCTCCACTTCGCTGACGATCATATGCTTCACTGCATTGCCACCACCGCCGCCGACACCGATCACTTTGATGACAGGTTTGTCCTGTACGCTATCGACTAATTCGAACATTGCTGTTCCCCTTTTTTGCTCATGTCAAAATTTTTAATTCGGTCCCTAAAACTTCTGTGCCGGCAGGAAATCCCTCCTTCCCGGTCACTGGTGCGCGGGGCGCACCCTACACGATCAACTCTTCATTCCACATTCGCTCCGCATCCTTACAGATTTCCCCTGAACCAGTGCTTTACCTTGTCCCACCACTGGTTTTCATTGCGCACCGGGCGCTGCCGACTTTCGCCGGTCTCCTCCCGCTGCATCGCGTACATCAGCAGGCCCACGCCGGTGGAATAGATCGGGTTGCTGACAATATCGGTCAACCCCGCCACTCCTTGAGGCACCGCCAGGCGCACCGGCATATGGAAAATCTCCTCGGCCAGTTCCACCGCGCCCTCCATTTTTGAGGAGCCACCGGTCAGCACCACGCCGGCCGCGCACAGATCCTCGAAGCCGCTGCGGCGCAGCTCCGCCTGCACCAGGGTGAACAGCTCGTCGTAGCGCGGCTCCACCACTTCCGCCAGCGCCTGGCGGGACAGGTCCCGCGGTGCGCGGTCGCCGACGCTGGGCACCTTGATCGTCTCGCCCTCTCGGGCCAGCTTGGCCAGGGCGCAGGCGTATTTGATTTTCAGCTCCTCGGCGTGGGGCGTCGGCGTGCGCAGGGCCATGGCGATATCGTTGGTCACCTGGTCGCCGGCAATCGGAATCACACCGGTGTGGCGAATGGAACCGCCGGTGAACACTGCGATATCGGTGGTGCCGCCACCGATATCCACCATACACACGCCGAGTTCCTTCTCGTCGTCGGTCAGCACCGCATAGCTGGAAGCCAGCTGCTCGAGGATGATGTCCTCCACTTCCAGGCCGCAGCGGCGGATGCACTTCTCGATATTCTGCGCCGCATTCACCGCGCCGCTGACCAGATGCACCTTGGCTTCCAGGCGCACACCGGACATGCCCAGGGGTTCCTTGACCCCCTCCTGGTTGTCGATCAGGAATTCCTGCGGCAGCGTGTGCAGGATTTTCTGGTCCGCCGGAATGGCCACCGCTCGCGCGGCGTCTATCACCCGGTCCAGGTCCTGCTGGGTCACCTCGCGGTCCTTGATTGCGACTATGCCGTGGGAATTCAGGCTGCGGATATGGCTGCCGGCGATACCGGCGTAGACCGAGTGAATCTCGCAGCCCGCCATCAATTCCGCTTCCTCCACCGCGCGCTGGATCGACTGCACGGTGGACTCGATATTCACCACCACACCTTTTTTCATTCCGGTGGATCTGTGCGAACCGATACCGACAATATTCAGCTCGCCATCGCGGGAGACCTCGCCGACGATCGCGACCACTTTGGAAGTGCCGATATCCAGACCCACGATCATGCGGTGATCGGATGCATGTGTCATTTTTGTACCAACCTCGCTGAACTGCGCCCCGGGCCGCATTCCCAATAACGGGCCAGGGCACAGCGTTCGCTTTTAAATTTTGTTGTAACTACTCGCACCTCGGGACCCGGAAAAGAATCCAGAGCCAGACGCTAAGGCCCCGATGCCGGTGGCCATTTGGGAAATGTTTGCCGATGAGGCTTTTTCCCAAATGGCCACCGGTAGCAGGGCCGCCCAGGCCTCTCTTCCGGGCAACAGGGCGAGTAGTTACATTTTGTTTTCATTCACGGTGCGAGACCGCCATGGATGGCGGTCATGCAGACAACGCATGGAGCAGTTGTCTGCCACGGCGCACCCTACTATTCTTCTTTCCACTGCACCGCCACTGCGTTGCCGTAGCGGGTGTCCACCCTGGCCACCTTTTCCAGGTGCGGCGCCAGCAGGCCGCGGCTCAGTTTCAAAAAGCGGTTGACCCGCTCCAGCAGCTCGTCGTGTCCCAGATGCAACGCCACTCCGGACACCAGCTCCAGCTGCCACCCTGCCAAGTCGTCGAAAGACAACCGCTTCACTTCCATATCCCGCGTGGTCAGCAACCCCGCGAGGGCCTGGTACTGCGCCACAATGCGCTCCACCAGTTCCTCGTCGCCCGCCAGCTCCGGCAGGCGTCCGGTATTCATCTGCGCCGGTCGCGGCAACAGCTCGCCGCTCGCCACCAGCAGTTTGTCCCCGCCCCAAATCGCCAGCGGCTGTGCCTCCTGCACCTCCACCTCGACGCCGCGGGGCCAGCGCCGGCTCACCGAGGCGGTGGTGATCCAGGGATTCCGCAGCAGCGCCTCGCGCATGCCGCGGATATCCGCGGAGAAAAAACCCTCCTGCAGGTGGGGCAGCAGGATTTCCTCTATCTGCCGCTGGGTCACCGCGTTGAAGGGCCCCTTGACCCGCACCTGCTCCAGTGCGTCGACCCGGTTCAACTCCTGCACCGGGGTGCGCTGCCATAGCCACAGGCCGCCGTAGCTGAGGCCGGCGAGGGTGCCAATCGCCAGCACCACTATCAGCAGCGGCCGCCAGTTGCGGGGCGCCCGCTCGCCGCGGCCCGGAATCGGGCGCGCACCGCGCACTTTCTTTTGATGGGCACGCTGCGCTTTGCCCATCCTACTTGCCCCCTGTAGGAGCCTGCTTGCAGGCGAATGATGACGGAGCGCTGTAGCTTTTCGCCTGCAAGCAGGCTCCTACAGGGCGAAGTGCCGTCATTCCGCATTTCCCTCGCCCAGGCGCCACTTGGCCAGCTGCTGGGCCAGGGTGCCCACATTGCCCGCCCCCTGGGTCAGCACTATATCGCCGGGCTCCAGCAGGTCCGCCAGCACCGGCGGCACCTGTTCGATGGTCTCGACAAAAATCGGGTCCACTTGGCCGCGGTTGCGCAGGCTGCGCGCCAGGGTGCGGCCGTCGGCGCCGGGGATCGGCGATTCGCCGGCGCTGTATACGTCGAGCAGTATCAGCTTGTCCACCCGCGACAGCACGTCGACGAAATCCTCGAACAGGTCGCGGGTGCGTGTATAGCGGTGCGGCTGGTAGATCATCACCAGGCGCCGCTCCGGCCAGCCGTCGCGCACCGTCTTTATCGTCGC
This sequence comes from Microbulbifer sp. SE14, assembly GCF_059834885.1. NCBI lineage: Bacteria > Pseudomonadati > Pseudomonadota > Gammaproteobacteria > Cellvibrionales > Microbulbiferaceae > Microbulbifer > Microbulbifer sp. SE14. The sequence continues at coordinate 293,040 of NZ_JCBAJA010000001.1, forward strand.
TGCCACTTCGCGTGGGTGGTGGCCGTAGTCGTCCACCAGCATGACCTTTTCCGCACTGCCATCGTCGCTGACGGAGTAGTGACCGAAAATCTGGAAGCGGCGGCCGACGCCCTGGAAGCCCTTCAGCCCCTCACAGATGGCTTCGTCGCCAATGCCTTCGTCCGTCGCCACCGCAATTGCTGCAGTCGCATTCAGTACATTGTGAATGCCCGGCGTATTGACGCAGACATCCAGCTTTTTACCGTCCGGGCGCTGTACGCTGAAGTGGCTGCGCAGCGGCTCCTGTTTCACCTCGACGATGCGGAAATCGTTGCCCTCGCCGAAACCGTAGGTGAGCACGGGGCGCGAAAACTTCGGTATCACCTCTTGAATATTCGCCTCGTCTCCGCAGACCACCGCCAGTCCGTAGAAGGGCAGGTTGTGCACGAAATCGATAAAGATCTGCTTGACTTTCTCGAAATCGCCGCCGTAGGTCTCCATATGGTCCGCGTCGATATTGGTGATCACCGTCACCATCGGCTGCAGGTGAATAAAGGACGCATCGCTCTCATCTGCCTCGGCGATCAGGTAGCGGCTCTCACCCAGGGCCGCATTGGCACCGGCCGCGTTTACCAGGCCGCCGATCACGAAAGTCGGGTCCTTATTGTCCGCGGCAAAAATCGACGCGATCAGGCTGGTCGTGGTCGTCTTGCCGTGGGTGCCGGCTACGGCGATACCGTAGCGATAGCGCATCAGTTCGCCGAGCATTTCCGCGCGGCGCACCACCGGGATGCGGTTTTCGTGAGCCGCCATCAACTCCGGATTGTCACTGTGCACCGCGGAGGAGTTCACCACCACATCCACGTCGCGGATATTTTCCGCGCTGTGGCCGACCTGTACCTTGATGCCCAGCTTGCGCAGCCGCTCGGTCACCGGGGACTCGCGCAGGTCGGAACCGGACACCTCGTAGCCCTGGTTCTGCAGTACCTCGGCGATGCCGCTCATGCCGGCGCCGCCGACGCCGATAAAATGGATACGGCGGATGCGGCGCATCGTGGGTACGCTGTAGTTGTTCTGCGCTGTCATCGGTTGCTCGGACATTTTCTCGTTCACTCGCACATCAAAAACTGGCTTCGTAGGGTGCGCCGTGCGCACCAACAAGCGCTGGAGCTCTCAGCGGCTCTGGCGCGGTGCGCGCGGCGCACCCTACGAAGCTATCTGGCCGCGGCCAGTTCCTCGCCGCAGGCCGCCAGCACCTGCGCCGTCGCATCGGTTTTTGCCACCCGCCGCGCAGCCTCGGCCATCGCCAACAGTTTTTGCGGATACGCAAACAACTCTTTCAACAGTTCGGCCAGTTTCTGCGCGTCCAGTTGGTCCTGCTGAATCACGATGGCACCGCCGGCTTTCTCCAACCACTCGCCGTTCTTGGTCTGATGATCGTCGATCGCAAACGGAAAGGGCACCATGATTGCGCCCACGCCCGCCGCGGCGATTTCCGAAACCGTCAGCGCACCGGAGCGGCAGATAATCAGGTCCGCCTCGCTGTAGGCCGCCGCCATATCGGCGATAAAGGGCACCACTTCCGCGTCCACGTTCGCCTGCTGGTAGGCCTCGCGGGCCACGTCCAGGTGGCGCTTGCCGGCCTGGTGCACTATGCGCGGGCGCAGTTCCTCGTCCAGCATGGTTATCGCCTGGGGCACCAGTTCGTTGATGGCCACGGCGCCCAGGCTGCCGCCCAGCACCAGCAGGCGCAGCGGCTTCTCTTTGCCGATGCGCGCCTGCGGTTCCGGCAGCTGCACTATCTCACTGCGCACCGGGTTGCCCACCTGCTGCCCGCCCGGCAGTCCGCTGGGGAAGGCCTCCAGCACACGGCTGGCGATGCGGGCCAGCAGGCGGTTGGTAGTGCCGGCCACCGCGTTCTGTTCGTGAATGATCAGTGGTATACCGCCGAGGCGCGCGGCGACGCCGCCGGGGCCGGTGGCGAAACCGCCAAATCCGAGCACCGCATCCGGCTGCACTTTCTTCACCACCGCGCGGGCCTGGGAAATCGCGCGCAGAATCTGCAACGGTGCCTTCAACAGCGCCAGCTTGCCCTTGCCGCGCACCCCCTCGACGGTAATAAAGTGCAGCGGGATATCCGCCTCCGGAATCAGCTGCGCCTCTATACCCCGCTCGGTGCCCAGCCACTCGACGGTCGCCCCCTGCTCCTGCAGCGCGCGGGCCACCGCCAGCGCCGGGAAAACGTGGCCGCCGGTACCGCCGGCCATCACCAGGAATTTCTTACCGGAAAACGGCGCTTCGCTGTCAACCATCAGGCCGCCTCCCCTTTCATTGTGCGATCTCCCACCTGCAGCGGGTTGAAGATCGGCAGATGTCGAATCACACCCACACCGGTTTCTTTGCCGTCATCCTGTTGACGCAGTTCTGTCTGCAGCCGCAGCGCCAGGGCGAAGAGTGCACAGCAGATCACCAGGCTGCTGCCGCCGGAACTGACGAACGGCAGCGTCAGGCCTTTGGTGGGCAGCAGGCCCGAGGCCACGCCCATATTTACAAACGCCTGCCCGGCCAGCAGCACCGCGATGCCGAACGCCAGCAGCGCGGCGAAGAATTTCTCCTGCGCCAGGGCGCCGCGCACCAGGCGCAACAGCGACCAGGTCAGGGCGACGAAGAGCGCTATCACCACCAGGCCGCCGGCCATGCCCCACTCCTCGGACAGGATGGCGAAAATAAAGTCCGTGTGCGCCTCGGGCAGGTAGAACAGCTTCTGCACGCTGTTGCCGAGGCCGACACCGAACCACTCGCCGCGGCCGAAGGCGATCAGCGACTGGGTCAGCTGGTAACCGCTGGCAAACTGGTCCCCCCAGGGATCCAGGAAGGTCATCAGCCGCTGCAGGCGGTAGGGGCTCACCAGCGCCATCAGCGCCAGGCCGCAGGCCGCCGCCGCCACCAGCAGGAAGGTGTGCGGCAGGCGCGCGCCGGCCAGGAAAACCATCGCCAGCACGGTGCCGGAAATCACCACCACCGAGCCGAAGTCCGGCTGCAACAGCAGCAGCGCCGCGACCAGACCCAGGATCACCACCGGCACCATAAAGCTGCTCCAGTGGCGCAGCTGCTGGTTGCGACGGGTCAGGAAGCTGGCGAAAAACACCAGCAGGCAGAACTTGGCCACTTCCGCCGGCTGCACGGTGATCGAGCCCAGCGCCAGCCAGCGGCGGCTGCCGTTCACCTCGCGGCCTATGCCGGGCACCAGCACCGCCATCAGCAGCAGGCAGGAAAACAGCAGCAGCGGCCAGGACAGGCTCGACCAGACCGGCAGCGGCACCTGGCTGACCACCAACGCGACCGCGGCGCCTACTGTCAGATACATCAGGTGGCGCTTGAGGAAGAACCAGGGGTCTCCGTACACATCCGCCGCGTAGGCGATCGACGCCGAGGCCACCATCACCACGCCGATGCTGACCAGCGCCAGCACGCAGAAAGGCAGCAGCCAGTCGAAATTCCTTTCGCCCTGCATCAGCTCCTTACTCATTCACCACCTCCGGCGGCCAGACTGCCGGAGAGTTCACCAACCGCGCGGCGGAAGTCATCGCCGCGCGCCTCGAAGTTGCGGTACATATCGAAGCTGGCACAGGCCGGCGACAGCAGCACATAGTCGCCGCGCTTCGCCAGTGCGCGCGCCTGGGAAACCGCATCGTCCATGGTGACGGCGCACTGGATCTCTGCCTTGCCCTCGAACACCTGCGCAATTTTCTCGCCGTCGACACCGATGGTGACCAGCGCGCGCAGCGCGCCGGCGGATTCCGCCAGCGGCGAGAAGTCCGCGCCCTTGCCGTCGCCGCCGGCGATCAGCACAATTTTGTTTTTCTCCGTCGCCAGACCGTCCAGCGCCGCGCGGGTGGCGCCGACATTGGTGCCCTTGGAGTCGTTCACAAAGGTGACGCCGTCCAGGTCCGCGACCCGCTCGCAGCGGTGGGGCAGGCCCTTGAAGCTGCGCAGCACCGGCAGCATCGCGTCCATCGGCAGGTCCACCGCATTGCCCAGCGCCAGCGCCGCCAGCGCGTTGGCGACATTGTGCTTGCCCACCATCGCCAGTTCACTGACCGGCAGCAGTTTTTCCATGCCTTGCGCCAGCCACTCTTTATTGTTGAACCTGCGAACACCGAACTGCTGCAGGTCCGGCTGGTCCAGGCCGAAGCTCCACTCGCGGCTGTCGCGGGACAGTGGGCCGCGGGTCAGCGGGTCCGCGCGGTTGACCACCAATTGCCTGGCGTTGCGATAGATACGCTGCTTGGCCCGGTGGTAGTCCGCCAGGGTGTCGTAGCGGTCCATATGGTCCGCACTCAGGTTCAGGATGGTGGCCGCGGTCGGCGCCAACGAGTAAGTGGTCTCCAGTTGGAAACTGGACAGCTCCAGTACGAAGAGTTGCGGCATTGGCTGGGCGAGCAGATCCAGTACCGGCACGCCGATATTGCCGCCCACGCGCACGTCCACGCCGGCCTTTTCCGCCATCAGTCCCACCAGGGTGGTGACGGTGCTCTTGCCGTTGGAGCCGGTAATCGCCACCAGCTTCGGCGGCCGGTCCAGTTTTGCCAGTTCGCGCGCGAAGAGTTCGATATCGCCGATCACCGGGATCCCGGCGCTGACGGCCTGCTGCAGCGCCGGCTCGGCCAGGGCGATACCGGGGCTGGCGATAATCTCGCTGGCGGCGAGCATCGTCTGCGGGTTCAGCGGGCCGGTTTCCACCGGCACCTCGGGAAATTCTTCTTTGAACGCGTCCAGTCCGGGCGGCTGGGTGCGGCTGTCCGCGGCCACGGGGGAAAAGCCGGCACGCAGCAGGAAACGCACCACCGATTGGCCGGTAGCGCCCATGCCGATTACCAGTTTTTTCTCCGAAGTCGCGATCAGGGTCATTCGCTTTGTTTCGCTTTTCTTGGTGGATGCGCTTGACGCTTATCCACCCTACATTTTCATTTCTGCTGCTCTCGGTGGATGCGTTTGATGTTTATCCACCCTACATTTTCATCACTGTGGTTTTCGTAGGATGGATAAGCACCAAGCGCATCCACCATTTCCGATTAACGCAGCTTAAGTGTCGCCAGTCCGGCCAGTACCAGAACGACGGTAATGATCCAGAAGCGCACGATAACCCGCGGCTCCGGCCAGCCCTTCAGTTCAAAATGGTGGTGCAGCGGTGCCATGCGGAAGATGCGCTTGCCGGTCAGCTTGAAGGAGGCCACCTGCAGGATCACCGATACCGTCTCCATCACGAAGACGCCGCCCATGATGAACAGCACGATTTCGTGGCGGGTGATCACGGCGATAATGCCCAGCGCCGCGCCCAGGGCCAGGGCGCCCACGTCGCCCATGAATACCTGCGCCGGATAGGTGTTGAACCATAAAAATCCGAGCCCTGCGCCGCCGAGGGCCGCGCAGAAGACCGCCAGTTCGCCGGCGCCGGGAATCGACGGGATGTGCAGGTAGTTGGCGAACTCCACATGGCCGGCCAGGTAGGCAATAAGACCGAGGGCGCCGCCGACCATCACCGTCGGCATGATCGCCAGGCCGTCGAGGCCGTCGGTCAGGTTCACCGCATTGCTGGAGCCCACCACGACGAAATAGGTCAGCAGAATAAAAAACACCGGCCCCATGTTGATGGCCACATCCTTGAAGAAGGGCACGAAGAACTGGGTCTCCGCCGGGCTGGTCGCGCTCATATACAGGTAGACGGCCGCCCCCAGGCCGGCGACCGACTGCCAGAAATATTTCCAGCGCGCGATCAGTCCACGCGGGTTCTTGTGCACCACCTTCTTGTAATCATCGACAAACCCCACGGCGCCGAACACGAAGGTCACCAGCAGGGTGACCCACACATAGCGGTTGGAGAGATCCGACCACAGCAGTGCGGAGGAAAAAATCGAGGCCAGGATCAGGGTGCCGCCCATGGTGGGCGTGCCGGACTTGCTCAGGTGGGTCTGGGGGCCGTCGTCGCGCACCGCCTGTCCCACCTGCAGCTGGTTCAGCCAGGTGATCATGCGCGGGCCCACGATCAGGGAAATGCCCAGCGCGGTCAGCGCGCCGAGGATGGCGCGCACCGTCAGGTAGTTGAACACCGCAAAGGTGCTCACATGTTGTTGCAGTATCTCTGCCAGCCAGAGCAGCATTATTTATCCTCAACATCAAACAGGGGCCATGGATGGCCCGTCCGCAAATCAGCCGTTTTTTGGCTGATTTGTCGCAAGCCCGCGAAAAGCCAGCAACTCCGCCCAGTTGCGTGGGGCGGCCATCCGTTAGCTTTTTGCGGGCGACAATCCAATGGATCATGGATGATCCATTGGATTGCTAGGTTAAAAGCGCCTGCACCACCAGTTCCATACGGGCACTGCGGGAACCTTTCACCAGCACAGTGGTGTTCTCATTCAGTTCGTGGGTCAGCGCCGCGATCAGCGGCTTCCTGTCCCGGTAGTTGTGCAGGGGCAGGTGACGCCCGGCACAGAAGGCGACGCTGGCGGCAGCACCCAGCGGGCCCAGGGTAAACAGCGAGTCCAGCCCGCGCTCCCGCGCCAGCCGGCCCATTTCCCGGTGCATGGCGTCGGCATCCGGCCCCAGTTCGGCCATATCGCCGAGCACCAGGATTTTCCTGCCATGGCGCTGCGCCAGCAGTTCGATCGCCGCCGCCACGGAGCCGGGGTTGGCGTTGTAGCTGTCGTCGATAATCGCCGCGCCCTTGACGCCGCGGCTCTCCTGCATGCGGCCGGCGACGCCGCCGAGCGCACCCAGGCCGCTGGCGATTTCCGCCGCCGGCACGCCGGCGGCGAAGGCGCAGCCGGCGGCCACCAGGGCGTTGTGCACATTGTGCTCACCGAGCAGTTGCAGCTGCACCGGGTGCGCCAGTCCCTCGACCACCAGATCGAAGGAAGGGCAGCCGTTTTCGTTCAGTTCGATATTGTCCGCGTGGATGGCGCAGGGGTGCCCCAGTCCCACCTCCAGGGTGCGGACACCCTCGGGCATCCGGTCGAGCCAGTAGTTCGCATAGCCGTCGTCGGTGTTGATCACCGCGGTGCCGCCGGTCTCGAGACCGGTATAGATCTGCCCCTTGGCCTTGGCGATGGCATCCACCGAGCCGAAGCCCTCCACATGCGCCGGCATCACATTGTTGACCGCGCTCACCTGAGGTTTGGCGATGCCGCACAGGTAGCCGATTTCATCCGGACCGCTGGCGCCCATCTCCAGGATCAACACGTCGTGATCCGGGCACAGGCCGAACAGGGTCATCGGCAGGCCGAACTGGTTGTTCAGGTTGCCGCGGGTCACGCAGGGGTTGTGGCGCTGGGCGAAAATCGCCGCGAGCATTTCCTTGACCGTGGTCTTGCCGCAGGAGCCGGTGATGGCGATGACGCGGCCCTTGAACTGTTCGCGGCACAGGCGGCCTATCTGCCCCAGGGCGACGGTGGTGTCCGCCACCCGCCACTGCGGCAGGCCGCAGCCGGGAATTTCCCGGTCCACCACCAGGCCCAACACCTGGCCTTCTTTTATTTCTCCAACAAAGTCATGGGCGTCGAAGTTCTCTCCCTTCAGGGCGACAAACAGGGCCTGGGGGTCCAGCTGGCGGGTATCGGTGCACACGCGCTCGAACTGCACCGAGCCGTTGACCAGCTCGCCGCCGAAGCGCCCTTGTAACTGGTGCAGGGAGAGCGGACTGATCACTGGGCCTCTCCCTTTACTTTGTCGGCGGTGCGTTTTTGCAGCGCGGCGGCTGCCTGTTCGCGGTCGCAGAAGTGAATCTTCTCGCTGCCGATAATCTGGTAGTCCTCGTGGCCCTTGCCGGCGATCAGCACAATATCGCCCGGCTCCGCCGCGGACACGGCGCGCGCAATCGCGGCGGCGCGGTCGATTTCCAGCTCGATGTTGCTGGCGGCGCCCTCGAGAATATCGTCGATGATTTTCTGCGGGTCCTCGCTGCGCGGGTTGTCGCTGGTGACAATCGCACGATCCGCCATCTCCGAGGCGATGCGGCCCATGGGTGCGCGCTTGCCGGCATCCCGGTCGCCGCCGCAGCCGAACACGCACCAGAGGTTGCCGCGGCAGTAGGGCCGTGCCGCCGCCAGGGCCGCGCGCAGTGCATCCGGCGTGTGGGCGTAGTCGACCAGTACGCTGATGTCGTCCGCGCCCTCGACTTTTACCCGTTCCATGCGTCCGGGCACCGGCCTGATGGTCGGGAAGGCGGCGAGGATATCCTCGAACGGCATACCCGCCGAGGCCGCGGCGGCCACCACCGCCAGGGCATTGTGAATATTGAAGTCGCCGATCAGCGGCGCCTGCAGCTCGCCCGTGCCCCAAGGGGTGGTCAGCTGCACCGAGAAGCCGCCCTCGTGGCGGCGCAGGTCGGTCGCGTGCAGGTCGCCGGCCTGCAGGCCGTAGGTGATGACCTTCAGGTTGCGCAGCTTGCAGCGCTCCGCCAACTGGGCGCCGAAGGGATCGTCCAGGTTGATGATGCCGCGTTTCAGTTTCGGCAGGCCGAACAGTTTTTCCTTGGCGGCGCCATAGGCGGCCATATTGCCGTGGTAGTCCAGGTGATCCCGCGACAGGTTGGTGAAGATGGCGGTATCGAAGATCAGCCCGTGCACCCTGCCCTGGGACAGCGAATGGGAGGACACCTCCATGGCCGCGGCGCGCACGCCGCGATTGCGGAATTCGGCATAGTCCGCCTGCAGGCGCACCGGGTCCGGCGTCGTCAGCCCGGTTTCCTGCAGCTCGATAGTGCCGTCGGTCCAGATGCCGTTGCCGATGGTGCCCATCAGCGCGGCGCTGCCGAAATGGCGCGCCAGCAGCTGCGAGGTCAGGTAGGCGCAGGTGGTCTTGCCGTTGGTACCGGTCACCCCCACCAGGTGCATCTGCTCGGTGGGGTTGCCGTGGAAACGCGCGGCGATTTCGCCGACGCGCTTGGCCAGGCCGGGCACGCTGACCACCTGGATACCGTCGCGCTCCTTACTCTCCAGCTTGTCGCCGTCGGCCAGCACCGCGGCCGCGCCGGCGGCTATGGCAGCTTCTATATATTCGCGGCCGTCGACAACGGTGCCGCGCAGGGCCATAAACACATCACCCGCTTGCACCAGGCGGCTGTCCAGGGCAACGCCGGTCACCGGCACGTCGGGAATGCCGGCATAGCCCGGCACCAGGTCCTTCAGGGAAACGCTTTTCTGTTCGCGCTGACTCACGATTTGGTACCTCTGTCGTTCAGTTGCGCCGCCAGCTGCTGCTCCGCCGGGGTCAGCTCTGCGGGCGGCACCTGCAGCAGGCGCATGGCGCCGGCCATGACCGAGCCGAATACCGGCGCGGCCACTTCGCCGCCGTAATACTTGGCCCGACTGGGGTCATCGATCACCACCACCGCGGCCAGGCGCGGATTGTCGGCGGGGATAAAGCCCGCGAACACCGAGCGGTAGCGATTGTCGGCATAGCCCTCGCTGCCCACCTTGTGCACAGTCCCGGTCTTGCCCGCCACCCGGTAGCCCTCGACCGCGGCCTGCTTGCCGGTGCCCTCGGCCGTGATCACCGTCTCCAGCATCGCGGTCACCTGCCTGGTCAGTGGCCCCTCGACCACCTGCTCCGGCTCCGCCGCCGGTTTGTCGCTGGACAAAACCAAAGAAACCGGGCGCTTGAGCCCGGCGTTGGCGAGTGTGCTGTAGGCCTGGGCCAGTTGCACCGCGTTCACCGTTAAACCGTAGCCGAAGGCGAAGTTGGCCCGCTCGATGGGGTGCCAACGGCTGCGGCTGGGCAGTATCCCCGCCGCCTCGCCGGGGAAGCCGCTGCCGACGGCTTCCCCCAGGCCCAGTCGGTAAAAGAGTTCCCGCAATGAATTTGGTTCCAGGTCCAGGGCGATTTTTGTGATCCCCACCTGGCTCGACTTGGTGATGACCCTGGTCAGGTCGATCAGGCCATAGTTGCGGTGGTCCACCAGGGTCTTGCCCGGCAGGCGGATATAGCCGGGGCTGGTGTCGATCGGCGTGTGCGGCCGGTAGCGACCGCTCTCCAGCGCCGCCAGCGCGGTCAGCGGCTTGACCGTGGAACCCGGCTCGAACTGGTCGATCAGGGCGCGATTGCGCATGGCCGCGGCTTTGACGCCGCGGCGGTTGTTCGGGTTGAAGGAGGGCTGGTTGGCCATCGCCAGCACGTCGCCGCTGCGGGTATCCAGGATCACCATAAAGCCGGAGGCGGCGCCGTTCTCGGCCACCGCCTTCTTCAATTCACGATAGGCCAGATACTGGAGGCGCATATCGATGGACAGGCGCAGGTCGCGACCGGGCCTCGCCTCGCGCTGGGTCGCCAGGTCCTGCACCGTGCGGCCCTTCAGGTCCTTGACCACCTGCTGCGCACCCGGCTGGCCGGACAGCCAGTCGTCGTAGGCCAGTTCCAGTCCCTCCTGGCCGCGGTCGTCGATATTGGTAAAGCCGAGCAGCTGCGCCACCACCTCGCCGGCGGGGTAGAAGCGGCGGTATTCCTTTCTGCTGTAGACGCCGGTTGGAGCCAGGCCCAGCACCTCGCCCGCCTGCTCCGGGGACAGGTGGCGGCGCAGGTACATAAATTCTTTATGGCTGTATTTCTGCAGGCGTTTGGCCAGGGATGCCGGCTTCATCTCCAGGGCCGCGGCCAGCTTGCGCAGCTCGTCGGCGCTGGCCTCGCGCAGCAGTTGCGGGTTGGCCCAGAGGCTGTGCACCGGCGTGCTGACCGCCAGCAGTTCGCCGTTGCGGTCGACGATGGAGCCGCGGTAGGCGGCGATTTCTTCGGTGCGGATGGTGCGCGCGCGTCCTTGATCCTGCAGGAAGCGGTAGCCGCGCTCCGCCTCCGGCAGCACCTGCAGGCGCGCCAGGTGGACCACCAATGCGAGGGCGAGCAGGCACAGCAGCACCGCCACCAGCACAAAGCGCCAGCGGGCGATACCCGGCTGAATCAGCTGTTTCTTGACTGCGCCCATGGCGCTTCCATCCCTATCGTTTTTTGGTTTCGATTTTTATTCCGCCGGTACCAGCACCCGCTCATCCGGTGCCGGCACATGCATATTCAGCTCTTCCCGCGCCACCTTTTCGATGCGGCTGTAGGCGGACCAGGCGCCCTTTTCCAGCAGCAGGCGCTCCTGCTCGTAGCGCAGTTCGTCGCGCGCCTTCTGCGCCTGTCCCAGCTGCGCGGTCAGTTCGCGGCTGCGCTGGGTGCTGTGCACCACCGCCAGGGCCGAGGCGATGGTCGCGAGCCACAGCAGCGCCACCGCCAATATCTTCCTGCCGCTCACCCCAGCTTCTCCGCCACCCGCATCACCGCACTGCGGGAGCGGACGTTTTCACCCACTTCGCCGGTGTCGGCCTTGATTGCCTTGCCGACGGACTTCAGTGTCCTGGCAATCTGGCTGTCCATCACCGGCAGCCCCCTCGGCAGCTGCGGGCCGCGCTCCTTTTCGCGGATAAAGCGCTTCACCATGCGGTCTTCCAGCGAGTGGAAGCTGATCACCACCAGCCTCCCGCCCGGGGCGAGCAGCTGCAGGGATTTGTCCAGTGCCCGCTGCAGGTCTTCCAGCTCTCCATTGATATGGATGCGGATCGCCTGGAACACGCGCGTGGCCGGGTGCTTGCCCTTTTCCCAGGCCGGGTTGGCCGCCTTGACCACTTCCGCCAGGTCCAGGGTGCGCTCGAACGGCTTTTCCGCCCGGCGTCTTGCGATGGCCGCGGCCATGCGGCGGGCGAAGCGCTCCTCGCCGTACTCCCTGAAGACCCGTGCCATCTCCGCTTCCGACTCGCTGTTGACCCAGTCCGCCGCGCTGATACCGCGGCTGGTGTCCATGCGCATGTCCAGCGGGCCGTCCTGCATAAAGCTGAAACCGCGCTCGGGCTGGTCCAGTTGCGGCGAGGAGACCCCCAGGTCCAGCAGTATGCCGGTGACCCGGCCGGCCCGGTCTGTGGCCGCTTCGTCCATATCGGCGAAGGAGCCGTGCCAGATGGCAAAGCGCGCATCATTGCCAAAGCGCTCCTCCGCATAGGCGACCGCCTGCGGGTCCTTGTCGATGCCCAGCAGGCGGCCGCCCTCATTCAGTTTTTCCAATATCGCCGCACTGTGACCGCCGCGGCCGAAGGTGCCGTCTATATAAAAGCCGCCCGGGTCGGTGACCAGGGCGTCCACGGCCTCGCGCAACAACACACTGCGATGCAGTTCTTGGGACACCCTGTGTTTCTCCTGTCTTTTGGGGCCTTTCTTTCCCGGGTTTCGCTTCTGGCCCCGAGGCGGCCCTGCTGCCGGTGGCCATTCGGGAAAAAGCCTCATCGGTCTGTTTACCAGCCGCAGGCGCTTTTCCCGGACGGCCACCGACATCAGGACCTTCGCATCAGCTTCCGGAGCTTTCTCATGTCCCGGGCGTTACAAAGAGAGGGATGCCATCTCCTCAGGCATCTCCCCCTCGCCCTCACTGTCGTCGAGCCAGGCCATCCAGCGGTCCTCGCTCCACAGTTCCAGCTTCTTGCCCTGCCCCACCAGCATCAGCTTCTTTTCCAGGCCGGCGTATTCGCGCAGGGTCGGCGGAATCAGCACGCGGCCGTTGCCATCTACCTGCAATTCGCAGGCGTAACCGATCAACAGCCGCTGGGCGCGGCGCGCCACCTTGTTGAAGCTGGACAGGGCTTCGATCTTCGGAAGGATTTCCTGCCACTGGGGCTCGGGATAGACCAGCAGGCAGCGCTCCTCGGTGTGGGCAGTCACCACCAGGCGACCAGCGCAATCCTCCAGCAGCGTGTCGCGGACGCGCGCCGGAATGGCCAGACGCCCCTTGGCGTCCATATTGATTGCGTGGCTGCCTAAATACACTTTCTGTTTGTGTGTGCTTTGTTCGCTTGCGCTGTTTGGGCACCTGCCGGTGCGTGCCTTATCGAACTTCTCTAATCAGTCCCTTATGGGCGAAATTTTGCGCAATTTTCATTCGCGGAGTGTAAATACCCACTCACGGCCACGAATAAACCACCAAACTCCACAAAAAACCACTTTTCCCCACTGCCGACACTATAAATCTGGATGGTGCAAAGTCAAGGAAATCAACGGCAAAGTGCCGCCAAATCCCAGTAATTTCGCGGGCTGTAGAGGAATGGATGAAAAAACAAACAGTCTTTGGCGCCACAATTACAAAATGAAGCAAGCACTTACTCATTCAACTTAAGAGGTTACTTTAACTCTTGAGGAGAAAGGACTGAAGCGAGGAGTGTTGGCGAACACTTACAGGGTTTGGCGCAACTAACAACGAAACGGGACGGAACCCGATTTGGGTGGCGGGATCGGGACTACCGGATAGCATCGATGACTGCCTTCTCCCGGTAAACAGGGGTCTCCTGCCTGCGCACTCCGCCCCTCGACTAGACTGCAGAAAAGCACTGGTGGCATGGCATCGTGGCCGGACAGAGCGAAAACGAATCCCGACAGGTCGACCTCGACTTCGACATTGCAGCCCAGCAACTGGACAGTTGGGCCGACGGCGCCATCCGGCTGCTGCCCAATATCATCGTCGCCCTTATCCTGCTCACCCTCTTTTACTTGCTCGGCGCGACTGCGCGCTGGCTGATAAGGCGCAACCTTATCCGCCGGCAGCGAGGAAACCTGGGAGACGTCCTCGGCGGCCTGGTGAAATGGACGCTGATGCTACTCGGCATGCTGTTGGCTGCCACTATTGTCATGCCCACGCTCAATCCCGGCGATCTGATTGCCGGGCTCGGCGTGGGCTCGGTGGCCGTCGGCTTTGCCTTCAAGGACATACTGCAGAACTGGCTCGCGGGCCTGCTGATCCTCTTGCGCCAGCCCTTCCAGATCGGGGACCAGATCCAGGTCAGCGGATATGAGGGCACTGTCGAGCGCATCGAGACCCGGGCCACCGTCATCCACACCTACGACGGCCAGAGGGTGGTAATTCCGAACAGCGACATCTACACCAACGCGGTTCTGGTCAAGACCGCCCATCCGCTCAGGCGCACAGAATTCGATATCGGTATCGGCTACGGCGACGATATCGACGAAGCCTGCGAGATCATTGCCGCGGCGCTGTCATCGGTGGAGGGCGTGGAAAAGGACCCCGCCCCGGAGGCCCTCCCCTGGGACCTGGCGGCCAGCTGGGTCACCATTCGCGCGCGCTGGTGGAGCGACAGCCTGCAGACCGAGGTACGCCATATCCGCTCCGACGTGATCCGCGCAGTCAAGCTCGCCCTGGAAGAGGCTGGAATCGATATGCCATTTGAAACGCAGGTGCAACTGATGCACGACCAGACCGATGAACTCGACGGGGATAGGGGGAAGCAGCGCGAAGGCTGGCCGGCACCGAAAAGCGGCCGGGTCCGGCCGCGTTGGCGGGCCGAAGATAGCCGCGGAGCCGGCGAATAAAGAGCAGCTGCAATCTCAGAGGCCGGAATCGCCCGCGGCCTGGCCGCGGGCGGATCAAGGGAATTCAGTGAGCTGGCCTGTAAGCCGGGTTCTGTCGAGGACAATCATTCATCTGGGATATGTGTCGCCACACACCTCAAGCGACCTACCCGCCCTCGGTGCGGGTCACACCTGTAGAGGGCCTATTTGGTCTTGCTCCGGACGGGGTTTACCATCGCCGCAGACTGTTGCCAGCTGCGCGGTGCGCTCTTACCGCACCGTTTCACCCTTACCTGTGCCCGCTTGCGCGGGCCATCGGCGGTCTACTCTCTGCTGCACTTTCCGTAGGCTCGCGCCCCCCAGGCGTTACCTGGCGTCCCACCCTATGGAGCCCGGACTTTCCTCCATCTCTCCGAAGAGAAACAGCGATTGTCCGGCCAGCTCGCGGCGAAGGGTAATGACGGGGGTGCGGGAATGCAAGGGATATCGGGACTCGAACAGAACATCGAAGCCCGACGCTAAGGCCCTGTTGCCGGTGGCCGAGTCCGATCGCGGTCAACGGCGGGCGGCCGCCCCGCCGCTCCTACAAGGGCAGCGTGTTACCTCTGCGCGAGACTCCAGTTGTACAGTGCCTTCTTGTTTACCCCGGTGATCTCCGCCGCCAGCGCCGCCGCCTTCTTGGGCGGCAGCTCCGCCAGCAGCAGCTTCATGACCCGCTCGGCCTCCGGATTCAGGTCCGAATCGAGCCTGCGCTCGGCGCCGCGCACCAGCAGCACTATCTCGCCGCGCTGCTGGTTGCTGTCGGCGCGCACCCAGGCCGCCAGTTCCCCGAGCGGCGCCAGGTGGAATGTCTCGAAGGCCTTGGTCAACTCGCGGGCGATCACCGCCTCGCGCTCGCCGCCGAATACCCCAACCATCGCGTCCAGGGTATCCGCGACCCGGTGCGGGGCCTCGTAGAACACCAGGGTGCGGCTATCCCCCGCCAGTTCGCGCAGCGCCTTCTCCCGCTGGCCGGATTTGGCCGGCAGGAAGCCCTCGAAGCTGAAGCGGTCGCTGGGCAGGCCGGCGGCGCTGAGGGCGGCGACGAAGGCGCAGGGGCCGGGGACGGGCACAACGCGGAAGCCGCGCTCGCGGGCCTCGCGCACCAACCGGTAGCCGGGATCGGAGATCAGCGGCGTGCCGGCGTCCGAGATAAGGGCGACCGTCTGCCCCTGCTCCAGCCGCTGCAGTATCTGCCCGGTGCGCCTGTCGTCCGAGTGGTCATGGTACGCCATCAGCGGCGTATCGATGTTGAAGTGGGAGAAAAGCCTCTGACTGTGACGTGTGTCCTCCGCCGCAACCAGATCGGCGCATTGTAGAACTTCGACGGCTCGCGGTACCATATCGGCCAAATTACCAATGGGCGTAGCGACGATATAAAGCAGCGCCTGTTCCGGCCCCATAGTTCACGATCCTTGATTCAAAACAAGAATTAAGTATTGCGGGAGAAGAATATGTCCGCCTCTTCCCGGCGCACCCCTTACCCAATTGCCAAGATAACCACCAGAGTCGCCGCCGGCGCCCTGGCGCTGGCCCTGGCCGCCTGCCAGACACCGGCCTCCAAGCCGGGGGCGCAGCTGCCGGTGGATACCGGCGGCTCCGCCAGCCACAGCGCCGCGGTCCGGTTACTGCACAGCGCCGAGACACTGCCGGCGCCGGAGAGGGACAGGCAGCGCCTGCAGGCGGCGGCCATTCTATACGAACTGGGGGACAAGGAGACCGCCAGGGAGGCCGTGGTCAACATTGTCCCGGAACAGCTGGGCGATGTGCACTACGCCCAGTACGCCCGGGTATACGGTGGCCTGCTTGCCGCCGAGGACGAGTTTTTCCGTGCCCTGGACCTGGCCACAGCTCCGCGCCTCGACCATATCTGGCTGCAGCTGCCCGCGGACACCGCCCTGCCCCTGCGCGACCTGCGCGCCGACCTCTGGGGCCTGCTGGGCGACCTGGACAGCGCCATCGCCGAGCGCCGCCAGATTGCCGAGCTGGCGCGCACCGACGAGGCCATCGCCGACAACAACAACGGCTTCTGGCAACTGCTGACCCAGCTGCCCTCCAGCGAACTGCAGCTGCGCGCCAGCAAGAGCAGCGATCCGCAGATGCGCGGATGGTACCAGCTGGCCCTGCTGGGCCGCGACACCCAGGCGGATATCAGCTCGCAGCTGGCCGCCCTGAGCCGCTGGCGCCAGCAGTGGCCGCGCCACAGCGCCAGTGTTCACCCGCCCCAGGCCCTGCAGTTGCTGGAGCAACTCGCCTCCCAGCGCGCCGATCGCGTAGCACTGCTGCTGCCGCTGTCCGGCCCGCTGGGCAGTGCCGGCCGCGCCATCCGCGACGGCTTCATGGCCGCCCACTACACGGCCCTGAACGCCGGGGCCCCGACGCCGACTGTGCAGGTCTACGACACCGGCACGGAGCAGCCGTTTGAGGAGATCTATCAGGCGGCGGTCGATGCCGGCGCCCAGGCCATAGTGGGCCCACTGGACAAGCGCAAGGTGGCCAACCTGCTGGCCACGGAAAAGCTGCCGGTGCCGACACTGGCATTGAACTATGGCGACGAGGGTCGCCTGACCGGCGACCTGGTGCAGTTCGGCCTCGCCATCGAGGACGAGGCGCGCCAGGTGGCCCGGCACGCCTACCGCCAGGGCCACCGCCAGGCGATGATCCTCGCCGAGGACGCCGGCTGGGGCCAGCGCGGCGCCGAGGCCTTCCAGGAGGAGTGGCAGCGCCTGGGCGGCACCGTGACCATCAGCAGGAGCTTCCGCGACAAGAGCAACTTCTCCCAACTGGTCAGCGACGCCCTGCTGATCCCGGACAGCAAGGCGCGCGAGGCGGCCCTGCGGCGCAAACTGGCCGCGCCGCTGGAGTTCACCCCGCGCCGCCGCGGCGACGTGGACATGCTGTTCCTGGCCGCGCAGCCGCAGCAGGCGCGCCAGATCAACCCGATGCTGACCTTCTTCTACGCCAGCGACCTGCCCGTCTACGCCACCTCGCAGGTGTTCGACGGCAACATCAACCCGAACCGCGACCGGGATATCAACGGCATCCGCTTTACCGCCCTGCCATGGCTGTTCGAGGGCGACAACCTGACCAAGCGCAATATCGAGAAGCAGGCCTCTCCGGCGCCGGCCTTCGCGCGCCTCTACGCCCTGGGCGCCGACGCCTTCCGTCTCTACCCGCGCATCCCGATGCTGCGCCAGTTCCCACAGCAGCGGGTGCACGGCCTGACCGGCGCCCTGAGCCTGACCGCCGACGGCCGCATCGTGCGCGAACAGATATGGGCGCGCATCGACAAGGGCACGCCGGTGCCGGTCACCACAGCGGTGGAACCGGCGCTGCCACCGGCGGAGAGCATGGAGCTGACCGGGAACAGTGAAACCTTCTAACGGCGTCGGCGCCCGGATGGAGGAGGTCGCGGCGCGCCACCTGCAGGCCGCGGGCCTCAGAGTGGTGGCGCGCAACTACCGCAGCCGCCGCGGCGAGATAGACCTGATCGCGCGCGACGGCGGCACCCTGGTATTCGTCGAGGTACGCTACCGCCGCAGCAGCCGCTTCGGCTCAGCCGGTGCCAGCGTGGACGCGCGCAAACAGCAGAAACTGCTGGCCACCGCGCACAGCTACTTGCAGCAAAAGAGACTGGACTGCCCCTGCCGCTTCGATGTGGTGGCAATCGAGGGCGATGCACAGAATATCCAGTGGATAAAAGACGCCTTCGGGGCCTGATCCCCTATCCGAGATAAATGTAGCGAACCTCGTGTTCGCCCGATAAGGAAACAATGGAACAGCGAGTCGTAACCCTATTCCACCGCAGCCTGGAAGCCACCATGAACGCCGGCGAGGTGTTGGCGCCGCTGATCGCCGAGGCCAGCGACATGGTGGTGCACACACTGCTGGCGGAAAACAAACTGCTGCTGTGCGGCAACGGCGTCAGCGGTGCCCTGGCGCAGAGTTTCTGTTCCCAGTTGCTGGGCGGCTTCCAGCGCGAGCGCCCCGGCCTGCCCGCCATTGCCCTGAATGGCGACGCAGTCTCCATAGGTACGGTCGCGCGCAATCACGGCCGCGCTGAAACCTTTGCCCAACCGGTGCGCGCCCTGGGCCAGCCCGGCGACCTGCTGGTGATCCTGAGCAGCGACGGCCGCGACTCCAACCTGGTGCAGGCCATGCGCGCGGCGCGCGACCGGGATATGGGCATACTGGCACTGACCGGCGGCGACGGCGGCGACTGCGCCGCGCTGCTGGATACCCACGATATTGAACTGCGTGTACCCTCCGAGGTCGCAGCTGAGGTACACCAGGTACACCTGCTCACTGTTTTCTGCCTGTGCGACCTGATCGACAGCAGCCTGTTCGGCGGTTATGAGGATTGAGTTACGAGGACTGAACCATGGAAAAAAACCTGATGACTCTAAAGAAACACTTTTTTATCGCCCTCGCCATGTCGACGGCACTGGCTGGCTGCAGCACCGTGCTGGAGGCCACCCACGACGGTCCGATACAGCAGGATCCGGGCAAGCGCTCCCTGGGTACCTATATGGATGACCAGAAAATCGAAACCATCACCACGGTCAATATCAACAAGGCCCACCCGGACCTGAAGGCGGCCAATATCAACGTCAATGCCTTCAACGGCGTGGTGCTGCTGACCGGCCAGGTGGCGGACAACGACCTGCGCCTGCTGGCCGGCCGCACCGCCCAGCAGGTGCAGAATGTGCGCCAGGTGTACAACGAGATTCAGGTGCGCGGCAATGTCTCCTTCCTGGCCAGCTCCAGCGACGCCTGGCTGACCACCAAGGTCAAGAGCAACCTGCTCGCCAACAAGGAAATCGACAGCGGCCGTATCAAGGTGGTCACCGAGAATGGCGTGGTCTATCTGATGGGACTGCTGACCCGCGCCGAGGCGGAAAAGGCCGCGGATGTGACCCGCGGTATCGGCGGGGTGCAGAAGGTGGTCAAGGCGGTTGAGTATATCAACTGACTTTCAACGCCGAACATTTCCTTGTAGGGCCGAAGACGCCGTGAGTGCGTGGAGCGGCCGGGGCGGCCCCGCCGCCCCTACAAAGGCACCAATAAAAAACGGAGGCAAATGCCTCCGTTTTTTATTGCGTCGGGATTAATCAAACCCGCTCGATCGCAACCGCCGTGGCCTCGCCACCGCCGATACACAGGCTGGCGATACCCTTCTTCGCATCACACTTTTCCATCGCCGCCAGCAGGGTGACCAGGATGCGCGCACCGCTGGCACCCAGCGGGTGACCCAGGGCACAGGCGCCGCCGTTCACGTTCACCTTCTCGTGGGGCAGGTTCAGTTCGCGCATCGCCGCCAGGGTGACCACCGCGAAGGCCTCGTTGATCTCGAACAGCTCGACATCCCCGGCGGACCAGCCGGTGTTCTCCAGCAGCTTCTGCATGGCACCCACCGGCGCGGTGGTGAACCACTCCGGCTGCTGCGCGAACTGGGCCTGGCCGCGAATCACCGCCAGCACCTTCAGGCCGCGCTTCTTCGCCTCACTCTCGCGCATCAGCACCAGGGCCGCGGCGCCGTCGGAGATGGAGCTGGCGTTGGCGGCGGTGACGGTGCCGTCCTTGCGGAAGGCCGGCTTCAGCTGCGGAATCTTGTCCGGGCGCGCGGTACCCGGGCCCTCGTCCACGCTGACCTCCACATCGCCGCGGCGGGAGGAGACGGTCACCGGCGCTATCTCGCGCTCGAAGGCGCCGCTCTCGATGGCCTTCTGGGCGCGGGCCAGGGATTCCAGAGCGAAGGCATCCTGCTCCTCGCGGGTGAAGCCGTACTTGTCCGCGGTGCTCTCGGCGAAGGAGCCCATCAGCTTGCCGTCGTAGGCGTTTTCCAGGCCATCCAGGAACATATGGTCCTTCACCTCGCCGTGACCCAAACGCATGCCACCACGGGCCTTGGGCAGGATGTAGGGGGCATTGGTCATGCTCTCCATGCCGCCGGCGACGATCACCCTGCCCTCGCCCAGCAGCAGCGCGTCGCGGGCCATCATCACCGTCTTCATGCCGGAGCCGCACACCTTGTTCACGGTGCTGCAGGGCGTGCCCTCGGGAATGCCGGCACCGATGGACGCCTGGCGCGCCGGCGCCTGGCCGACACCGGCGGGCAGTACGCAGCCCATCAGCACCTCGTCCACGTCCGCCGGTGCCACGCCCGCGTCCTCGAGGGCCGCACGGATAGCCACGGCGCCCAGCTCCGGCGCGCTGACCGCGGACAGCTCACCCTGCATGGCGCCCATCGGCGTGCGCGCCATACCGACTATGACTACCGGATCTGAAGTTACATCGCTCATACTGGCTGCTCCCAAATCTGTGCCGCTGTTTCACTTTTTGGACAGCGGCGATAGTTTTATTGCGGCGGCATTATAACCGAAGCGGGGCCCGGCGCCGCCATACGCCCTTGGCATGACTCGGGACTCGGGACTCGGGACTCGGGACTCCAGTAGGGTGCGCCGTGCGCACCATCCGGCCAACGGTGCGCACGGCGCACCCTACGGGGCTGAGGTATGCACGGCATGTCCCGCAAACGGCCCGGCATCAGGGCCACGATAAAACCAATCCAGAGTTCCCATAAAAACCCTCGTGTTACTATCCGCGCCAACAACTCACAACAACGGCGAGAAGTCATATGGAAATCTCAAGCATCGTCTGGCTGGTGGCCATTGCCGCACTGCTGTTCTACGTAGTCGGTATTTACAACAAACTGGTTTCACTGAAGAACCGTTATGAGAACGCCTTTGCGCAGATCGAGGTGCAGCTGAAACGCCGCTACGACCTGATCCCCAACCTGGTGGAGACCGCCAAGGGCTACCTGAAACACGAGCGCGAGACGCTGCAGGCGGTGGTCGAGGCGCGCAACGTCGCCCTGGCCGGCCTCAAGGCCGCCGCCGCCAATCCAGGCAATGCCGGCGCCATCGCCGACCTGGGCCATGCCGAGGGCGCCCTGGCCAATGCCCTGGGCCGCCTCAATGTGGTGATGGAGGCCTACCCGGACCTGAAGGCCAACCAGAATATGATGCAACTCACCGAGGAGCTGACCAGCACCGAAAACAAGGTCGCTTTCTCCCGCCAGGCCTTCAACGACTCGGTAATGGCCTACAACATCTACAAGCAGAGCTTCCCGCCGGTCTTCTTCGCCGGCTTCTTCGGCCACCGCGACGATGGCAGGCTGCTGGAGTTCGCCGATTCCGAAACCATCCAGGCGGCGCCGAAGATCGAGTTTTAACCCATGAACTTTTTCGAGTACCAGGACAGGGCCAGGCGCAACAGCGGCCTGCTGGTGGCGCTCTTCGCCCTGGCGGTGGTGCTGCTGATCGGCATCACCACCCTGCTCGCCGCGGCAATGGTGGCCTGGTCCCGCGGCCAGGCATTTTCCCCGACGAATGCCGGCCAATTGCTGGGCTGGGACACGGTCGCCACCATCGCACTTGCCATCGCCGCCGTGATAGCCCTGGGCAGCCTGTACAAGCTGCGTCAACTGGCCGCCGGCGGCCGCGCGGTGGCCGAGTCCCTGGGCGGGCGCAAGATCAATATCGCCCCCCACGGCGACGCCGAGAAGCGCGCGCTCAATGTCGTCGAGGAGATGGCCATCGCCTCGGGCACGCCGGTGCCGGACGTCTACCTGATCGAGGACGACGCCATCAACGCCTTCGCCGCCGGCTACAAGCCCAGCGACGCGGTGATCGGCCTGACCCGCGGCTGTATAGAAAAGCTCAGCCGCGACGAACTGCAGGGCGTGGTGGCCCACGAGTTCAGCCATATCTTCAACGGCGATATGCGCCTCAATATCCGCATCGTCGGCCTGCTGAATGGCATACTGATTATCGGCATGCTCGGCTACTGGCTGCTGCGCGGTTCCCACCTGGGCTCCAGCCGCGACAACCGCGGCCGCGCAGCCCTGTTCGGCATAGGCGCCGGGCTGATGGTGATCGGCTACACGGGGACCTTCTTCGGCAACCTGATCAAGTCCGCGGTCAGCCGCCAGCGGGAATTCCTCGCCGACGCCTCGGCGGTGCAGTTCACCCGCAACAACCGCGGCATCGCCGGCGCGCTGAAGAAGATCGGCGGCTACAGCGCCGGTTCGCAACTGGCCTCCAGCAACGCGGCGGAGTTCAGCCATATGTATTTCGCCAGCGGCCTGAAGAGATCCTTCGCCAACCTCTTCGCCACCCACCCGCCGCTGGCGGACCGCATTTCCAGGCTGGACCCGCAGTGGAACGGCCGCTATCCGAGTGTCGACAGAGAGCCGGAAGGGCTTTCGGTAACGCCGCAACAGGACGCGCAGGTGATGGGTGTCGCCGCGGCGGTGCCCTTCGACAAAGCGGCCGCGCCTCTCAATAAAGTGTTGGAGGCGGTGGACAACAGCATCGGCAACCCCAGCGAACAGCAGGTGCACTACGGCCGACAGCTGCTGCAGTCAGTGCCGGCGCCGCTGCAGCAGGCGGCCCGCGACCCCTTCGCCGCGCGCGCGCTGGTCTATTTCCTGCTGATGCACGGCGACGAGAAACACCGGAAGCAGCAACACCAGCTGCTGCAGAAGATCGCCCACCCGGCGGTGGTGCGGGAAATGCAAAAGCTGGAAGCGCAACTGCAGGGCCTGCCCGCCACCGCGCGCCTGCCGCTGCTGGACCTGTGCGTGCCGGCGCTGAAGGCGCTGGTGCCGCAGCAGTACCAGGTGTTCAAGCGCAACCTGATCAAGCTGCTGCGCAGCGACGGCAGAGTGGAACTGTGGGAATGGGCCCTGTACCGGGTGCTGATGCACGCCCTCGAGGGCAGCCCGGACCGCCAGAGACTGTCGCCCAAAAGCGGGGCGGACAAGGATGCGGCGCGCTTTATCCTCGCCGCCGTGGCCCACGCCGGCAATCCGGATTACCTGCCGGCCAAGCGCGCCTACGAGGCCGGCCTCAAGGCACTGCAACTGGAGATTGCGCCGCTGCCGGCGGCGACGGACATCAGCCTGCCGCGCCTCGACAAGGCCATCGCCATCGCCGCCACCATCAAGCCGCTGCGCAAGCCGGCCCTGCTGAAGGCCATGGCCGCGACCATGGCCCACGACGGCGTCGTCGCGGCGGAGGAAATCGAACTGCTGCGCGCCGTGGCCGACAGCCTCGACTGCCCCATGCCTCCGCTGCTCGCAGATGCGCAGGCGCCCCCCCCCCCTCAAGGTCCCGCGGCGAGCAAATGATCACTTCATAACCCCCACACTCCCCGCAAGAAAAGCTGGCTGCCCCGCAGGGGATACGCACTTTTGCTGGCCGACTCGCAGATAAGGCCTTTCTAAGTTGGGCCGCTTGTGCGGCCCGATACCAAAAACCTTCAAGCGGTCTGCTTCATCAGGTAACAACCGATAAGCACCGCGTCCTCACCGACATCGTCAATAGTGCCTACGAATATATTCTGGGTCAGCCAGTTATGCTTGCCCGGAGGGGTTTTGAACTTGGGCGTTGTCAGGCAATAGTAATCCTCGGCGAGAAGCTTTTCTCCGGATTTCATCTTCTTCAGGCCACTTTCATTCGGCCGCCAGATGCCCGCATTATCGATGATGATGATATCGCCCTCGTCTGTTTTCAGGCGATACAGCGCATTGATCAAGGTGACGCCATCCGACCTCTCAACGGACATATCCGCGCCGCCGGGAACAACCTCGCCCTTCAGACCCCTGCCACTGAAGTGTCCCCCAACGATGGGGTAGTTGATCCGGTGTCCGTCGGAAGTCATTCCCATGTCTTCCGTCTCCCCCAGCTTCACATGGATCTGCAAGACCAGATCGGCTGCCAGATCCCGCTTTTCGGTAGTCCCGCCCCGCTCCTGCGCCAGGCCCGCGGCCGGTACGGCGAGGCCCAGGCCGGCGACCCCGGCCATACCCAACAATGTGGCTCTCTTTTCAGTATCTATGCCCACAATATCGCTCCTCTATTAGTCTGATTTTACCTTTTGATTATCGAAAACAAATTCGCCATCCAGCATGGTTCTCGCTATCCGGGCCTTGTGAATCTGATAGCTGTCACGCGAAAAAATATTGTCTTCCAGGATCACCAGGTCGGCTGCCTTGCCGACGGCGATTGAACCAATGGAGTCCGACTTCCTGAGTTGGTGGGCGCCGTTTATCGTATAGCCCTCCACGAGCTGCTGAAGATTCAGCCGCTCCGAAACCGGCTGCATGATCTTGGCTTTCTCGCCGCCGTCCAGATCCTGGCGATTGAGGCCTATCTGCATGCCAAGCAGTGGGTTGGCCCGTTCAAACTCCACCGGGACCACCACATCGCTTGAGAATGTCACCGTGGCGCCGGCGTCAAAAAAGGACCTCGCACGCATCTTCTGATTGTTTCGCTCACCCAGGCTGTGCTCGGCCCCCTCGAACAGATCTCCAAACCACTGGGGCGTAAAATTGGCGACTACGCCGAGCTCCTTGAATCGGGAAATATCCTTCTCGCTGACCAGTTCCAGATGACACAGGGTAAGGCGCGGGTAGTTCCAGCCTCGTTCTTTCGCCGCTTCATAGGCATCCAGGGCCACGCGCGTGGCCCTGTCTCCGACCACGTGCAGGTGCAGGTCCATTTTTTCCCGGTGCAATTCGCCGATAAATTCGACCAGTCGTTCCTCGCTGATCAGGGTGCCGCCGCGATTGCCCGGATCATCTTCGAAGTCTTCGAGTACCGCGGAAGTTCTTATCTCGTGAACACCGTCGAGGTGGATCTTCACCGTGTTGAAACTCAGATGGGGACTGGTATAGGTCTTGCGCAGCCTTTTCAGTTCGGGTATCGCCCTGTCGATCTGATCCGGCAGATGCACATGGTAGGTGCCCTCGTACTTGATCGGCAGGCGCCCCTCCCTGTCCATCCGGGCCAGCACTGCATAGACCTTGTCGTGCAGGCCGAGGTTGCCGCCGTCGTAGAGGCTGGTGACGCCTTTGCTGGAGAGATAGTTCAGGAACTTCTCCAGGTTGGCCTCAAAGACCGCCGTCTCCGCAGCTTTCAGTATCCGCTCCTGAATGGAGGCAGAGGTGAATTCCTTTATCCAGCCAGTGGGCTCGTTGTTCTCACCGCGCTGGTAATAGGCCAAGCCCGGGGCTGGGTCCGGGGTCCCCCGACCAACTCCCATCACCTCCAGCGCCTTGCTGTTCAGCCACATGCTGTGGCCCGAGTCATCCATCAGCGCCACGGGCCTGTCGCTGACGACTCTATCAATCATCTCCTTATGCGGGCCCTGGGTTCCGAAATCTGCAGTGCGCCAAAAGCCTGCAATAATGAAGGGAATATCCGGGTTTTCGCGTGCGTAGGATTCCAGCCACTGAAGCAGTGCTTCTGGCTCAGGATCCGGTGCAGCGGCCAGATCCGTGGAAGCAAACAGGGAAAGTATGCCCGGGTGAGTGTGCGCATCCACCAGCCCGGGCAGTACCAGGCGGCCGTCCAGGGATATCACCTGGGTATCCGGGCCTATCCACGATTCGGCTCCCCGACTTCCGCCGACATAGACAAACTTGCCGTCCTTTATCGCTACCGAGGTAGCCCGGGGCCTGGCGGTATCGACTGTATAGAAACTGCCATCGAGCAGAACCTTGTCGGCAACCCTGTCATCGGCCACCGCCAGGATGGAAAAGAGCACCCACACCAGGGCCTGGACCAGGAAAGAACAGCTTGCAATCAGCTTAGCTGCCATAGAACCTCCGGATTATTCACGCATTCGCAAAAAAGCCGGCTCGCCCGGGGCGAACCGGCAAAGTGAGAGGCAACAAAACAACGACCATGCTCTCAATCAAAAAGATACGCTCAAACGCAGCCCGTATTCCCGGGGAGCCCCGTAGAACTCGCTAATGCCAAACTGACCGGATACATACTCCTCATCGGTCAGGTTGGTTCCGTAGGCCACTAATTTCCAACGATCATTGGTCAGGGAGACGGAAGCGTTGAGCAAATCGCGGCTTTCCAAAGTGTCGGATACCGGTGAGTACGTCAGGTAGGTATACTGCTCGTCCACATGCGAGTAATTGATGCTCGGCGTCAGGTAGAGTCCATCCGCCAGGTCAAACTCGTAGCTCACGGACAGGTTATAGGTCCATTCCGGCGCATAGAGCGCATCGCCACCCGAGGTCGCCTGCATGTAGGGACTGTAGTCAAAACACACCGGCGGCATGGACGGCACGCCTGCCGGGCACTGCGGTCCGAGCGCGCTGCCCGGCAGCGCGCGCGCGTTGATAAAGGTCTGTCCCGGCAATTCCGACTGGGTATAACCGAGATTGCCGCTGATCGACCAGTTGCCCAAACGGGCCTGTACCTGGGCTTCGATCCCCTTGATGGTCATGTCGGCAATGTTCTCTGAACCCTCTACGCCGGTGGAGGGTTCTAGCACAGCAAACTGGAAATCTCGGTAGTCGTTGTAAAACGCAGTCAATTGCGTCCGGATGCGATCGTCGAATGCGCTGAACTTCCAGCCGATCTCATAGCTGGTCACATCTTCGGCCTCGAACTCGGACGTTGTGGAATTAAAGCCCCCCGGTTTGTAGCCGGTGGAAACCTGGGCATAGAGCAGGCCGTTATCCAGGTACCGGTTCAGTGCCACCTTGCCGGTGATGCGATCATCATCGTACTCACCGGCAAGGTCTCCGACCTGCAAGCCGCCGGGTGGAAATCCGGGAATGCCGCGGCCAACATAGATCCCACCCTCTCCCGTCACTTCATAGGTGGAGTGGCGCACGCCTGCCTGCAGCTCCCAGGAAGGCATAAATTCATAATTTCCCTGGGCAAACAGTCCAGTTACCCTGCGCTCGTTACCACCGGGAATATCGGTGGGAAAACCAGCCTGGGTATCGACAATCATGATGTCGATATCGGTCTCTTGGTAGTAGGCACCCAAGACCCAGTCAAACTTGCCATCCGCCGGGGAAATAATGTTAATTTCCTGGCTCAGCTGTGTTTCATTGGCATAGTAGTCCTCGACGATATCCCCATTGGCAGACACGGGCGCCGTGGATCCGTCGATGTCGGAAACGTTGGTGATCTCTTTATCCTGATAGCCGGTCAGGGAGCGCAGCACAACGCCACTTGCCAGCTCGTAACTCATCTTCAGGCTGTACATATCCCCGCGGTCTTCGTAGGATACATCTTCATCGAAGGCGAGGGTAAAGGCGTCGTCAATACGATGGGCACCAAAGGTCGTGCCGGGAACGGGTTGCGCCGGGTAACCGCCTGTATCTCGCTTGTTGGTCTGCGCCTTGAATAACAGCTCAAAGTCGTCGGGGCTCCACAGCACACCCAGACGCCCGCTGTATTCGTGTAGCTTGCCAGCATCGTTGTCGAATGGACCTATATCGTCGTAATAGCTATCGCGCTCGCGCCTGAAGCCGGCCAAGCGAATAGCGAGGTCTTCAGCCACAGGAACATTGACTGCGCCTTCGAAACCGAGACTACCGTAGTTGCCCACACTCGTCTCCCCGTAACCGCCGAATTCGCCCAGCTCCGGGGATTTAGTGTTGATGAAGATTGCACCTCCAGTGGAATTGTTGCCGACGAAGGTGCCCTGAGGGCCGCGCAACACCTCAACCGTATCAATATCGTAGAAGCTTGTGGACTGCACTATCGGCGGCTGGAACAGACCATCGACATAGGTTGCCACGCCGGCGGTGATGTTGGGCGTATTGGTCGCGATACCGATACCGCGAATGTTTACGCTGAGCGTTGGCCCGGTATCGGTAATGGAGAGTGAGGGTGAGGTGCTTTGCAGATCCATGATCCTGGCTGCGCCCCGATCCTTCAGCATGTCGCCATTGAAGGCTGTTGCAGACATCGGAAGATCTTCCAGGTTCTCCTCTCGCCGCTGCGCCGTCACCACAACCTCCTCCATACTGGAAGTGACTCTCTCCCGCATATCATTGGCCGGTTCGCTGGCCTGAGCGAGCACATAGCTGCTGGCGGAGCCCAAGAGGGTGGCCAGTAGAATCTTATTATTTTTCATAGTCTGCTCCTTGGTCGGCTTGATTATTATTCTTGATACTGGGCGATTACCGCTGTGCGCCCATAGCTTATTTTTTGTAACTGAATCCATCAGCGTGTTTCTACTCCGGGCGCCACTTGGAAGCGGCCTCGAAGAAACTGAATGTTTCACGCATGGCGGCATCGCCCTTGTCCTGTGGGGGAAAATAGCTGAGTTTCACGATTACTGTATCGGTGGAAGGGTCCACGAAGATAAATTGCCCCTGAAGACCGATGGCGGAGTACGCCGGAGTCTTCGATATGGTCCACCACTGGTAGCCATAATCCATCGGTTCTTTTTCAGGTCCCGCCGGCTTTATCGACTCCCTTACCCAATCGGCAGAGACAACCTGCTGGCCATTGATTTTCCCCTCGTTCAGCATCATCAGACCGACGCGGGCATAGTCGCGCAGAACGGCGTTGAAGCCCGCACCGCTGAATTCGCGCCCCACACCCGGCTCGCCGTCCATGATGAAGAAGCCATCGGACTCGGCGCCGAGCGGCTCCCAGAGGCGACTGGCCATGTAGGAGGCCAGGTTCCCGCCGTCACTCACCCGCTCGAGCAACAGGCCCAACACCGCCGTATCGATGGTCTTGTACTGGAACACCTCTCCGGGCGGGTGAGCACGCTCTATATCCCGCGCGACATCCACAAAACGGGCAACATTCTTGATCAGGGCCAGGATATGGTTGCGCGCGGCGATACCCGGGTTGTCGAACTCGTAGCTTTCCTCATAGTCCACTCCGGACCGCATTTGCAGCACCTGGCGGATGCTCACTCCCTTGTAGGCACCGCTCTTCAACTCCGGCAGGTAGTCCGTGATGTCATCGTCGAGGGACTTGATGCGTCCCTCCGCCAGGGCACTGCCGACCAGCAACGAAGTCAGTGACTTGGTCATCGACCAGCCCATGAAGTGAGTATCCGGGCCGCTGTTGTTGAGATAATTCTCGTGGACAATCTTGCCGTCCTTCATCACCAACATGGCGTTGGTATAGGTTCGATCCAGAAACTCTTGCGGCGTGTAGGTCTCGCCCTCGAAGCGGTAGGTGAAGTCGAGCTCCTGATCCTGGCGTGGCAATTCAAGGACGCTGCCGGACCGGGCCACCGTTCTGGTGGTAAAAAGCTTATCCATGCTGCGAAAGGTGAGCACGTTGATGTCACCATCGTTCATATGCCAGCGTGCATTCTGAATCGCGACAGGTACGTCGGATTCTGGCCCTACCTGGGCAACATAGGGATCCAGGGTCAGTTGGGCGTGCACCAGTGCAGGCAGAAGACCGGCAGATACAACGCCGACAAGATTACTGAAGAAGTGTCTCTTTACTGTTTTTCTCATTGTCCGTTTACTCCTGGCAATATCCCTTGGACAGGATGCCTCCCTCCAGGGCCATCGGTTACTCTCGGCATTCGATGCTACGAGGGAGTAAAGGGGGTGTCATATCCTATTTGAGATATGGTTCCGGAGGTCGAAGAGATAGGTGTCTGCGCGCGGCGCAGCCCCAGCCCTCAGGCAGGAAAGCTGGCTAATATGAAGGAATGGCCAGATCAGTTGATGGCGTGCAGGGTCTTTGCTGAAATCGATGACCCTATCAAGCGCACCAGTTCCGGCTGCCGGTGAACCCCGAGCTTGGAGAAGATACTTTTCAACTGAATGCGGGCGGTACCGGCGGAAACGCCCTGCTTTGATGCATACTCGTTGACCGAACTGCCGTCGCACAGGGCGATGGCAAGCCTCGCCTCCGCAGGTGTCAGGCCGAACAGCCTGACGACGTCCAGTGCCGGCAAATTCAGCCTCGCTTCATTCTCGGACAGATACAGTGCAATACAAGGGGCGAGCGCAGCGCCGGCCAGGGATTTTTGCATGGGGACAGCTAACAGCTGCAGCGGCCTGTTCCAGGCGGGACCCAAGGCACCGACAAATCGCTCTCCGGAGCCCCCCTCCCTGCCGGCACGGCCGATCAACTCCCTGAGCAGGCGTTGGTCTTCCGGAGAGGTGCAGCGCAATCTGGACCCGGTGACAGACAGGTGCGCGGAACGCCTGATGATCTGCCGGGCACAGGCATTGGCCCAGCGCAATTCACCGCGGCAGTCGAGAATCAGAACGCCGGTGCTGAACTGATCCAGGGAATGCGTCAGGAATTCTGTCCGCTGCTGCAGGTGCCCTATTTTTTCCGACAGGGAAACCGTCTGCTTCAGGTGCGGTGCCAGCTGGTGCAGAAACCTCTCCTGGTCGTCGTCGAAATCCCGCGCATCGTCGTAACGCCGGTGTAGAAGCATGCACAGGTTTCTATCCTCGGCGTATCGGACTCCGAGAATGGCCGGGCGCCCGAGACCGATCATCTGCAGTCGCTCCCGCAAGGCCTTGAACTGGGGATCGCCGGCGGTCTTCTGACACTCATCCCGGATCACGGCGCTCTCCGCCAGGGGCTGTCCGACATCGCCCAGATCGAGACGGGGGTTCTCCTCGTTGTTTACAAGACAATCGTGGGATTCGGACTGCTCGGTGGAGACGGAGTCTCTAACGATCCACTCCTGGCGCAGGCGGTTACCCTCCCGCTTGAGCATCTGCACCACAACGCTGCCCACCTGCAGCTCTTTCCTGATCAGGTCGAGGGCGTGACTCCAATTGCCGGGCTGTTCTGCGGACTTGTAGAAGGTCGGCAGTATCCTCTGCAGGAAGTCAACCTTCATAAACACCTCACTTTGTCAGATGGGCATTCCCTGCAACACGGAGCACCGAAAGCGCGACCACTTGGTCGCAAAAAAGCGGCGGACCTATCTTCAGCCCCCGCAACCCGATGGCGCTGTCCGAGCCGGACAACGGCAATATACCGTAGTTCGCGAACCGATGTCTCACCCGCCCCACTACTCCAGAAGCCCCACAGCTGCGCCCTCAACCTCTCAACAGAGCAAGGCCGGGGCAGGCCGCCAGTGGGCCGGCGAGGCCGTCACCAAGCCACTATCGGCAGCGAATGGCCGCCGACAACCGAACAATTGACCCCGTTACCACCGGCAGTCACACTCGTACCGCCGGTTCCACGCCGCCCTCCAGAACCAGCTCAGCGGACAGTCAAAAATGGGAGTTAAAACGTGTAGCTCACATCAATGCCCCATGTGCGTGGTCGGCCGATATTCCTCCACTGATCTTGTAAAAATACGACCCCATCGGCCTGGCGACGATCATAGTACGAAAATTCATCGAACAGATTATTAACATACAAAGAGACATCCCATTGGTAACCCGGTGACTGATAACCCAACCGCAGATTGCTCAGCTCGATAGATTCCGCATAGGGTGCATCGGGGTTCGTATCCGTTCGCATCTCGTCTTGATAGGAATAACTGTAGGTAATGTATGTATTAGCGGCGTTTGACAGGGGGTGGTTATAGGTCGCAATCAGAGAGGATGTCCAGGCGGGGGACCTGGAAGTCGGGCGACCAACATTTTCAGGCGCACTTTCATTTTCTTTAATCTCGGCATCCAGATAACCGAAATTCACGCTGATATCCCAGTTGTCCGTGGGCAGGAAGCGAATTTCAGCTTCAATACCACTCCCTTCGACTCTCCCAACATTTTCAACGATGAGTGCGGCTCCCTTCTGGATCAATTGCTGCTGATCTTTGAACTGATAAAAGAACGCGGATGCATTGACCTGCAATCGCTGATCCAACCAGAATGACTTAATGCCCAACTCGTAGCTGTCACTCGTTTCCGGATCTACCGTTTTAGGGACTCCACCAAATGCGGTGACATCCTGCCCTGAAAACCCAATAAATCCTGCATTTTCCGGAATCGCAAAGGAAAAGGAATCAATCCCACCGGACTTGTAACCCTGGGCATAGGAAGCATAGACACTCACATCACCGGTCAGCCGGTAATTCAACGCCCCACGCACTGTGGAATCGCCCCAGTCGTCCTTGGCTTTAACCGGGGCAGAGGTATACCCGATAAAGTTTGACCCCAGTACGTAGCCTTGATTTCCCGGGATGCTATTGGGGTCGGGAATGTAGCTACCCAATTCTTTCTCATCATAGGTATAGCGGGCGCCAACGGTGAGATCGAGTGCCTCAGTGATCGGTACGGTTGCATCTATGAATGACGACCAGCCCCAATATTCACCCTTGGTTTCTGAATATTCAGATTGAATAATGGTCTGGCCGTACAGGGGAGAACCGGGATCAAAGGCATTGCCGGCCATCAGGGTATCACTGCTTGCGGAGTAGGTATAAGCCTCCACCTTGGATTGATAATGACTGGCACCAAAGAGAATCAGCCAGTCATTCTCCATGTCATAGCTGAAGTGCACCTCTTGTTGAAAATAGTCACCATCAACATTCTGTATGAAAGGCCCCGACAGGGTTAAGTCCGCAACAGCGTTTGCGTCAAAATCCTCGGTATAGCGGCTGCTGTAGTGTCGGTAGCTGGAAAGCAGCTTCAATTCAAGCTGATCAGTGAAATCAACGTTGATGTCCGCGATCCAGTCATTAAAGCGAGTGTGGAAGAAAGGCCGCAAACTGGCTGCCACATCATAGCCGTCATAAGCACTCGCCAAGCTCAAATCAGCGGATGGATCCAACACATAGTCAGTCGCCGGGAAGCCGTAGATAAGTTCATCTTCAATTTTTGAAGTGGTCTGAGATATGTTTGGAATATCTGATCGCTCTTCGTAGACTGCAGTCACTATGATATCAGTCCTGTCACCTGCATAGCGCAAAGACGTTCTCGTCGACTCAACCTGGGTTGACCCAAGATCCTCGCCGGTGGCGACATTATTTAAGTAGCCGTCATTTTCATCGTATTTTCCGGCTGCTCGGAAATAGAGTTTACCTGTCAGCGGCACATTGATTACACCGGTATAGCTTTGTCGACCAAGACTTCCCAGCCCTGCATCCAAGTCAGCTTCAAAATCTTCAATCGGCTTGTTGCGAGTAACGCTGATGGCCCCGGCAATAGAGCTGCGGCCAAACAGGGCGCCGACGGGTCCCTTGATGACTTCAATGCGTTCGATATCATAGAACTCTCCAGCTTGAGTGCCTTCCTGATAAACCCCATCCACAAATACGCCGACATGGTTTTCAAAGCCATAACCAAATTGTTCTGAACCAAGTCCGCGAATGGCGATGCGTTCAGCCGTAGCGTAATCGGGAGCAGATACCAAACCCGGGGTATAGAGGAAAATATCATTGACATCCTCAAGATGGAGAGCCTTTATTGTGTTTTCCGAGAATGCCGATACAGACAGCGGCACCTCCTGCAGAGATTGTGCCCGCTTTTGTGCGGTTACGATCACCTCTTCAATGGTTCCGGACCTGACATCCTGGGCAATGGAGCACGCTGAGCCGATACCGAAAGCAATGGCTAGCGAAAGAGAGCTCTTCGGAAACTTTTTATTATCTCTGTTCATGATGTCGATTCCCTCTGGTTATGTTTATGACACTCACGGCTAGACTCGTTGAGCCCCCAATGGTTCTACTGTTGGATATCGGCACTTAATCACACAAAAAAAGTATGTCACACAATCTGTATTAGTAACTTACTAATATGTCGCAACTATTTTACGGCAAGTCATTCTGATCTAGACAGCTCCTGAAACGCTGCGGACAACGCCAACCACGATGCAGCTGGCGAGCCGACGTCTCGCCCTGATCACGCCTCCGCACCAGTCCGCAGCAACGGCTTGCCCCGCCTACCCAACATCAGCAGGGCAGTCGCGGCCAACAGCGCCCCCGAGGCCATCACCAAAGCCACCAGAGGCAGTGAATGGCCGCCGGCAAACAACAGGCCGGCGACAATCGGGCCCAGCGCCGCCCCGCCCCGGCCGACGCCGATGACCAGCCCGGTACCGCCTGCGCGGACCCGGGCAGGGAACGACTGGGCCAGTACTGCGTAGAGACCGACAATGGCGGCGTTGGTAAAGAAGCCTGCCAACGCGGCAAACAGGGACAACTGTTTGAGGTCCGCCGGAGCGAATCCAAATACCGTCACCATCACAAAGGCCAACACCAGGGCGCCCATTACCAGCGCACGCACACCAAACCGCTGTGTGAGCAGGCTCAGGACCAGGGCCCCGGTCGCGCCGCCAACATTTGCCCATACCAGCACGCCGCCGGCCATCGATGCCGCAAACCCCATATCTACGACAATTTTCGGGATCCATTTGAGTATGAAGTAGAAAGTCATGATGTGGGCGAAGTAGGCAAAGGTCAGCAACAGGGTTGTACGCAGCAGTGCCGGCGACAGCAGCTCCCGGAAACCGCTTACCGCCTCCGATTGCGGTACCGCCGGCAGGACAGCGACCGTCTTGTGCCCCATACGCGACAGCACAGCATTCACCTTATTCAGTGCCCGGGGCGGCCTTTGCTGGACCAGGTAATCCACGGATTCCGGCAGCCAGAACCATACCAGCGGCAGAAACAGCGAGGTTGCCAGGGCCCCGAACAGAAATACCGAACGCCAGTCAAAATGCGCCAGCAGCATCGAGGCGATGGAGCCGCCGATAATGGCCCCGAGCGGGTAACCGCCCGCCATCAGGGTTACAGCCAAGTGTCGCCGGCGGTTGTTGGAGAACTCCGCAGCCATGGCATTGGTGGCGGCAAGCATGCCGCCGATACCGATACCGGTCAGCATCCGGATTGCGGACAGGGTCACCACATCTCTGGCTATGGCGGCGAGGTACATGCCGATGCTCATCAGGACCAGGCAGCCGATGATGGCGTACCTGCGGCCGATGTGGTCCGCCAAATTGCCGAGCAGTACCGAACCCGCGGCCATGCCAATCAACTCCATTGACAAGACCAATCCCAGGGCCGCACGGTCTACCCCCCAATCCTGTGCGATCCCGGGCGCAGCAAAGCTAATAGCCAGTACGTCAAATCCATCCAGGGCATTGAGGAGGATGCACAGGGCAATCGCGACTATCTGCAGGCGGCTCATGGGAGACTCGGCGATAAGCTCCCGGGGATCAGCGGTATTCATTTGTTTTCTCTCTTATTGTTAGTAACGGGCTTCGTCTTGTCAGATTTTTTCAGGGCGCCTCTAAAAATTGCGACCATAGGGTGCGCCGTGCGCACCGAAAGGCCTGAAACCTGCGCCAGGCCTGGGGTGGTGCGCTCGGCGCACCCTACCGCAGGAAGCGGATTCGCCCATTTCTAGAGCCCCCTTCAGGCATTGCCTGACGCAAGCGATTCTGCGGGTGAGCCGCGTCTAGTCGTTCCACCAATATTTGTATGTATCAAATACATACTCAGCAGAAGTATCAACGCCGCCCTTTCCTCCTATTCACGCCCTTCGCGAAGCTTTCCGCCGGTCGGACTGGGGTCAGCCGGCCCCCAGGATATCCAGGTACCGGATCAGGTCCCGCAGCTGCCTGTCGCTCAGGCGCCGCTTGAAGGCGTCATCGGATTTCCGCACCTTTTTTTCGATCGCGGTGATCTCCCTCCTGCCCTTGGTAGTCAGATACAGGGCGTGGCGGCGGCGATCGACCGGGGATTTTTTCCTCTCCACCAGGCCCGCCTTCTCCAGCTTGTCCATGATGGCCATGGTGGAGGCGCGATCCATGTTCAGCGCCTCGCCGATAACACCCTGAGACATGCCTTCATTCTCGGCCACCAGGGTAAAAACACTGTACTGCACCGGTGTCATATCGACACTCTGGACAAAATCGCGGTAAATCCTGCGCTCCACCATGCGGATGCGGAATCCCAGTTTGTCCTCCAGCGTGCTGCGATCCACCGGGCCGTCCGGGTCCACAACAGGCCCCTGCCCCGATGTCGGTTTAGCTGCGGTCTGTGCCATGTGTACTTCCTATTGCTGTGTGCTCCGCACCAGACTATACCCTCCACAATTCGGAGTGTCTCGCCGACTGGGCATCTATCCGCCGACTCCGAGGGCCCGCGCCAGTTCAATCAATTGCGATTTCAACGCCTTTCCCGAGCCTGTTCGCGGTATCCTGTCGACAACAATGAAATCCCTCGGCATCTTGTAGCGGGCCAGCTTTTCCCGGCAGTGAGTGCGGATCTCCTCCTCGCAGACTTCCGCACCCGCCGCCACGACAAACGCCACACCACTTTCACCCCAGGTGGCATCGGGCATTCCCACCACCGCGGCCTCCGCCACCGCCGGCAGTTGCAGAATTACCGCCTCCACTTCTGCGGGGTAGACATTCTCACCGCCAGAGATATACATATCTTTCTTGCGGTCGACGATATAGCAGAACCCCTCGTCGTCGATGCGCGCTATATCACCGGTCCTGAACCAGCCGTCCGCAAAGGCCCGCTCCGTCAGCTGCGCCTGTTTCCAATAGCCCCTGGCAATACCCGGCCCGCGCAGCCACAATTCACCCGGCTCTCCCACGGTGACCGGCTCGCCATCGGCACCGGCGATACGCACCTCAAGGCCGATATAGGGCAGGCCACAGGAGCCTGCCTTATCGATGATCCGCTGGCGATCGCTGACCGGCATACCGAAATTCGAGCCGGTCTCGGTCATGCCGAAGCCGTCGGACATGGGAATACCCGCATTGACGAAACGCGCTATCTGCGCGGCGGGATTCGGTGCACCGCCGGTGGCGTAGACCTGCAGCCCTTGCAGTTTCTGCGGGGCGAAGTCCGGGTGGTGCCACAGCATCTGCGCCATCTGCGGTACGGAAAAATAGTGACTGACTGCCAGTTCGGGATCGGCAAGCCGCTGCAATGTAGTGCCGGCGTCGAAGCTGCCGGAAATGAGTACACAGGCGCCCGCCAGCAGCGGCGCGCGCGCATTGGTGACCAGTCCGGCGGTGTGGAACAGGGGCATGTCACACAGGAAAACACTCTGAGCACAGACGCCGTTGCCGAGGTTGAAATTCAGGTTGCTCCAGAAGACATTCGCCTCGCTGAGCATGACGCCCTTAGGCGCGCCGCTGGTGCCAGAGGTGTACAGCAGGGTGGAGACGTCGTCGAAGGTCCGCCGCGCACTCTCCCCGGCCAGTGGGGGACACTTCTGCGTCAGCTCCACCAGATCGCACAATTCATATACTTCGCCGCCGAAATCCGGCAGGTCGAACTCATTATCTCGAAACACGATGGACGGCTCGGCATCCGCCAGCAGCGCCGCCACCTCCGTACCGGAGAGACGCCAATTGAAAGGCACGAAGACCGCGCCGGCGCGGACACAGGCCAGGTTCAGCAGCAGCATTTCCGCCCGGTTGCGCGCCAGCGTGACCACACGGGCACCGCTGGCCGCACCGAGACACGCCACCAACCAGGTCGCCGCCCTGTCGATCGCCAGATCCAGCTCGCCGTAACTCCAGCGCCGGCCGCTGTCCAGATCCACGCAGGCCGGCGCATCGGGACAGGCGCGGGCATGGGTCCGAACGGCATCCAATGGTTTCATCGCCACACAAGTCTCCGTTTATCTTTATTCTGTGTGCGTAACTACTCTTCCCTCCCCCGCTTGCAGGGGGAGGGGGCCTCGATCCCCCCTCTCCCTAACCCTCTCCCCCAAGGGGGAGAGGGGACTGTCGGGGTGAGTAGTTACCTGTGCGCACCACTTCAATTCAGTGCTCGCGGGGCGTCCCCGGCCCCCGAAAGCATCAGGCCTTGGACCTATCGTAGGCGCCCAGGCCCGGCTTGTAGCGCTTCTCGTCGATAAACTGACGGATACCCTCTTTGCGGCCGTCGTTGTCGAAACTGTTGGCCGCCTCCTGGGCGCGCACGAGATAGTCCTCGGCGTTGTCGAAGGTCATCTCGCGCACGCGGCGCACGGCGTCCTTGGTGGCCTTCAGGGCGATGGGGTTTTTCTCCATCAGTACGCAGGCGACTTCGGTAACGCGCTTTTTCAGCTCTGCCAGCGGCAGCGCCTCGTTGACCAGGCCCCACTCGGCGGCCTTGCGACCGTCGATATTCTCTCCCATCATGGCGTGGTACATCGCATTGCGGAAGCTCAGCAGTTCCACCGCTATCTTGCTGGCGCCGCCGCCCGGCAGTATGCCCCAGTTGATTTCGCTGAGACCAAACTGGGCCTCCTCGGCGGCAAAGGCGAGATCGCAGCCGAACAGCGGGCCGTAGGCGCCGCCAAAACACCAGCCGTTGACCATGGCGATGGTCGGCTTCTGGTACCAGCGCAGGCGCCGCCACCAGCCGTAGGACTCGCGCTGCGCTTGGCGCACCGCGCCCAGGCCGCGGGCCTCGGTCTCGCGGAAATATTCCTTCAGATCCATACCCGCGGACCAGGCGGTGCCCTCGCCGCCGAGGACCAGCACCCCGACATCGTCGCGGAACTCGAGTTCGTCCAACACCCGCATCATCTGCCGGTTCAGCGCCGGGCTCATGCAGTTGCGCTTTTCCGGGCGGTTCAGGTTCACCCAGGCGATACCCTCTTCGACGGTCCAGGCGACCGTATCCTGCTCTGCTCTTGCTGTTGTCATGTCTACTCCAACTACCTGAATACGGTTAAAGAATTTCGAAAACTCATCTGCTCGCGCGGACTCAGATCGGATAGCGCCCCGGTTCCGTCTCGGCGGTAATCCAGCGCAGTTCGGTGAACTGGTCGATGCCCGCCTTGCCGCCGAAGCGTCCGTAGCCGGAAGCGCCC
The DNA here is from genome assembly GCF_059834885.1 of Microbulbifer sp. SE14. NCBI lineage: Bacteria > Pseudomonadati > Pseudomonadota > Gammaproteobacteria > Cellvibrionales > Microbulbiferaceae > Microbulbifer > Microbulbifer sp. SE14. The sequence continues at coordinate 331,984 of NZ_JCBAJA010000001.1, forward strand.
ATACCGCCGAAGGGCATCTGCGCCTCGTCGTGTACCGTGGGCCCATTGATATGGCACATGCCCGCGCGGATCTGCCGGGCCACCCGCAGTCCGCGGGCGGTATCGCGAGTGAAGACCGAGGAGGACAGGCCGAAGTCGCTGTCGTTGGCGATACGGATCGCATCCGCTTCATCCTCCGCGCGGATCACCGCCACCACCGGGCCGAAACTCTCGTCCCAGTAGATGCGCATATCCACCGCCACGCCATCGATCACAGTGGCCGGCATGATCACGCTGTCGGCTTTGCCACCGGCGGCCAGGGCGGCGCCCTTGGCCAGGGCGTCGTCGATCAGGCCGTTCACATGGTCGACCGTTTTCCTGTCCACCACGGCGCCCAGGGGTGTCTGCCCCTCGCGCGGATCCCCCGCCGCCATGGTTTTAACCTTGGCGGCAAATCTGGACATAAACTCGTCCGCCACCGACTCCACCACGATCAGGCGCTCGGTGGACATGCAGATCTGCCCCTGGTTGAGGAAGGACCCGAAGGCCGCCGCCGCCACCGCCTGGTCCAGGTCGGCGTCTTCCAATACCAATAGCGGCGCCTTGCCGCCCAATTCCAGCAGGCAGGGCTTCAACTGCTCGGCCGCGCGCCTGGCGATAATACGCCCGACCTCGGTGGAGCCGGTAAAGTTGATGCGCTTCACCGCCGGGTGATCGATCAGGGCACCGACCACATCGGCGGCATCCTCCGGCGCATTGGTCACCACATTGACCACGCCCTCAGGGAAATCCGCCTCGGCGAAGGCCTCGACAATCAGCCCCTGGGTGCGCGGACAGATTTCCGACGCCTTGAGGATCACGCTGTTGCCGCAGGCCAGGGCCACGGCAATGGCGCGCACCGCCAGAATGATCGGCGCATTCCAGGGGGCAATGCCCAGCACCACGCCGACCGGCTGGCGCACCGCCATGGACAGGCAGCCCGGCTTGTCCGACGGAATCACCTCCCCGCCCACCTGGGTGGTCAGCGCCGCCGCCTCGCGCACCATGCTGGCGGCCAGCTGCAGGTTGAACAGCGCCCAACCCTCGGTGGCCCCTATCTCGTTCATCATGGCCTCGACAAAGGCCTCGCGTCGCGCCTCCAGCTGCGCGGCCGCCTGCATCAGGACACTGCGCCGGGCGTTGGGCCCCAATGCCGCCCAGGCGGGAAAGGCCGCCTGGGCGCGCTCGGCCACCGCCACGGCCTCGTCCGCCTGCATCGCCGGCGCGCTGCTGGCGACGGCGCCGGTCAGTGGATTGATTCGCTCGAATTTCATAGTGACTCTCCCCTTATCGCTTTTATTGGTTGCCAATCCGTACTCGATAGCGACTGGCGCTCTGACTGCAATTGCCTTTCCGGTTCTATATCGCGGGGCACTATTTGCACCGCCGGATTAAGTATGTATCTTTAATAGTATGTTACACATACTATTTGCGCAAACGACCAGAAATCAACACCGGCGTCGACCCCGCCACCCGGCCTCGCTAGAGCGGCAGCCCCACATAGTTCTCGGCGATGGCGAGCCGTGCGGCGCGGGACGAGGCGATGTAGTCCAGCTCCGCGACCTGCATGCGCCGGTCGAAGGGGGTGTCTTCCGGGAATCGGTGCATCAGTCGCGTCAGCGACCAGGAAAAGCGCTCCGATTTCCACACCCGGGCGAGGGCCCGCTCGGAGTACTGGTCGATTCCCCGGTCGTCGCCGCGATTGAAAAAATCGATCATCCCTTCGGACAGATAGGCGATATCCGACGCGGCCAGGTTCAACCCCTTGGCACCGGTGGGCGGCACTATATGCGCCGCGTCCCCGGCCAGAAAGAGGCTGCCGTAGCGCATGGGCTCGTACACATAGGAACGCAGCGGCGCGATGGACTTTTCCAGCGCCGGCCCGCGAGTGATATTGGCGGCCGTTTGGGGACCCAGGCGCAGCGCCAGCTCATCCCACAGGCGCTCGTCAGGCCAATCTTCGAGTCTCTCATCGAGGGACACCTGAATGTAATAGCGGCTGCGGGTATTGGAGCGCATAGAAGCCAGGGCAAAACCGCGCGCATGATTGGCGTAGATCAGCTCGTCGTGGCAGGGGGGTACATCGGCGAGGATACCCAGCCAGCCAAAAGGATAAACGCGCTCGAACTCTCGCCCGACACCCGCAGGTATGGTCCTGCGGGACGGCCCGTGAAATCCGTCGCAGCCCACAATAAAGCGCGCGTCCAGGCGCTCGCTCTCTCCCCCTTTGGCGAAAGTGATATAGGGCTTATCGGAGTCGACGCCATGCAGTTCGACGTTCTCCACGGACCAGAGAATTTCCAGCCCGCGCTCCGTCGCCGCGGCAATCAGGTCCCGGGTCATTTCCGTCTGCCCGTAAACCATCACCTGTTTTCCGGTCAGTTCCGCGATATCGATATGAATCAGGCGCTCGCCGTCCGCCAGACAGAAACCGTCGTGAGGCAGGCCTTCGGCGTGCATGCGGCCACTGATGTCGAGACGGTCGAGGATATCCGTGGTGGTGCGCTCCAGCACGCCGGCGCGAATACGGCCCTCGACATGGGCGCGGGACTGCCGCTCCAGAATCATGCAGTCAATGCCCGCCCGGCGCAACAGATGACCGAACATCAGGCCCGCGGGACCGGAACCGATAATTGCAACCTGGGTTTTCATGACTGCCTCCACTTTTATTTTCTTCGCGCGACAATACCCTTTCCGCCGCTGAGACAAGCTATTTTCCGCAGCCAGCCCGCGAACTTAAGGCACGTTAGATTGGAAAAACTGGACTTTTCGATGATCCGAAAAGAAACAGGCACTTTTTCGGCCGGGGGATTTCGCTAATGGTCCAAACCCAGACAAACGCACCGGTATTTCACCTGTACGGGGAAATTCACAGCTGGCCCACGCCGGACCTGATTCACTGCGAATCCATTTCCAGCCGCAGCCAATTGCACGGCTGGAAAATAAAACCCCACCGGCACAGCGATCTGCTGCAGCTGCTTTTCTTGCGCGCGGGACGGGCCGACGCTGAACTGGACGGCAGTGTCCACCCCCTGCAGTCGGCCACCCTGGTGCTGGTTCCGGCCATGTGTATTCACGGCTTTCAGTTTTCGAAAGATGTCAGCGGCGAAGTCATTACCCTGGCAACTCCCCTCGCCAGGCAGCTGGCGGCGCGCCAGCCTCTGCTGCAGCCGTTGCTGCGCGAGGCCGCGCTCTTCCCGCTCGACAGCCTGTGTCAAAAATTCGAGACACTGGTCGGGGAAATTGCCGCAGAGTACGCGCGCCCCGCCCCGGGGCGCGAACTGGTGTTGGAATCCCTGGTCGGCACTTTGTTGACATGGCTCGCCCGCTTGAATACCGGCTCCGCGGCGATCGGCGGGCTACCGGCGGACCGCGGCGGCCAGCACCTGCTGCGCTTTTCACGCCTGGTCGAAAGGGAATACCGGGCGCACCGCCCCATCGACTTTTATGCGGAGCGGATCGGCATTACGCCGGCACATCTCAATGCCCTGTGCCGGCGCCTGGCCGATCGCTCGGCCCTGCAGATTATTCACGAACGTCTGCTGCTGGAAGCCAAGCGCGTGCTTATCTACACGGCCATGACCATCAACCAGGTATCCGACAGCCTCGGATTTTCCGAACCGGCCTATTTCACCCGCTTTTTCAAGCGACTCACAGGCCTCTCGCCGCGGGCGTTCCGCGGACAACAACTGCAAACGGAGCAGAGAGAAAATGATTGATCACCGCATCAAGCTTCGCCACCTGCAGTGCTTTCTCGAGGCCGATCGGCAGAAAGGTATCGCCAGGGCGGCGGAAAAGCTGGCACTGACGCAACCGGCGGTTTCCAAGTCGATTCGGGAACTGGAGGATATTCTCGGCACCCGACTGATGACCCGCGGCAAGAATGGCGTGGCGCTGACCAGTTTTGGGGAAGTGTTCCGCAGCTACGCCAAGCAGAGCCTGGCCGCACTCCGGCAGGGGGTCGACAGTATCGTCCAGGCCCGGACCTTTACCGCCGAGAGTCTCGCCATAGGCGCGCTGCCGACGGTGGCCGCCAGTATCATGCCGCAGGCTGTTGAGCACTTCCGCGCGTCGGGCGCGCGCGCCAACCTGCGCCTGATTTCCGGACCCAACACACACCTGCTGGAGCAGTTGCGCGTCGGCGACCTGGATCTGGTGATCGGCCGCCTGGCGGAGCCGCGCAAAATGGCCGGTTTGAGTTTTACCCAGGTCTACTCGGAGAAAATGACCTGGGTCGTGCGCCCCGGCCATCCCCTCCTGAAACAGCCCCGCTTCGACGCGGAAAAAATCATCGCCTACCCGCTGCTGGTACCGACGGCGGACTCCATCACCCGCAGCAGTTTCGATCAGTGGCTGATCGCCAGCGGCATTGCGGAAATCCCCGATCGCATCGAAACCGTCTCCTCCTCGTTTGGTCGCGCCTATGTACGGAGGAGTGACGCTATCTGGGTGATTTCACGGGGTGTGGTCGAAGTGGATATCGACGAGGGCAACCTGGCGGAACTCCCCGCGGATATGGCGGACACCAGCGGTGCCGTCGGGCTGACGACCCGCGCCGGTGCAGACCTGCCCGCTGCGGTGCAGCTGTTTATGAGTTCGGTGCGCCATGTGGCAATGGAAAAAATCTGACAGGCATAACGAGAACTTATGGATAGGCCCGAAAAATTCATTTTACATAAAAAATGCCGTTGCTTAGCTTGTCATTAATTTGAAACAGCGGTGGACGGGAGTATTTCCATGCAGGTTGTCGACGCCGGCGGCGTAGCTATCCACTATCGCGACGAGGGGCCGAGAGAGGCGCTGGCGCTGGCGTTTATCAATTCCCTCGGCACCGACTTGCGCAGCTGGGACGCGATCGTAAAGCAGCTGGCAGAGCAGTTCCGTTGCATCCGCTACGACAAACGCGGGCACGGTCTGTCCGCTGCACCGGAAGCGCCCTACAGCATCGGCGACCACGCCGGCGATCTGGCCGCGCTGATGGATGCTCTGCAGGTGGACGCGGCAGTTCTTTGCGGCCTTTCCGTCGGCGGCATGATCGCGATGAAATTTGCACAGCGGCACCCCGACAGGGTCAGGGCCCTGGTGCTGGCGGATACGGCACACAAAATCGGCACAGTGGAGATGTGGCAAGAGCGTATGAATGCCATTGCCGCCGGCGGACTGGAGAGCGTCGCCGACCCGATTCTGGAGCGCTGGTTTACCTGCGCCTACCGACAGCAACAACAGTCGGCACTGACCGCCTGGCGAAACATGCTCTGCCGCACACCGGTGGCGGGCTATCTCGGCACCTGCGCGGCCATCCGCGATGCGGACCTCACGGGATCGGCGAGGGATATCGCCGTACCGACGCTCTGTCTCTGCGGCGGCGAGGACGGCGCTACGCCGCCGTCCCTGGTGCAATCCCTGGCGGCGCTGGTGCCCGGCGCCACATTCAGAATCATCGAGGGCGCCGGTCATATTCCCTTTGTGGAACAACCGCAGCGCTTTGTCGAACAACTGCAATCATTTTTCGAAGGAAACCGTCTTGAAGGAAACCACCTTGTCTGAAACACGCTATCGAGCGGGAATGAAAGTTCGCCGCGCCGTACTCGGCGATGCCCATGTCAACAGAGCGAACGCCAGGGCCACCAGCCTGGACCGGGATTTCCAGCGCTATATCGCCGAGGCGGCCTGGGGTTCCGTGTGGTCCCGGCAGGGCCTGACCCGGCGCGAGCGCAGCATGATCACCATCGCCATGCTGGCCAGCCTCGGCCACGAGGAAGAACTGGCGATGCACCTGCGCGCCGCCATCGACAATACCGGCACCTCACTGGACGACATCCGGGAGGTGCTGTTGCAGGTGGGCGTCTATTCCGGCGTTCCCCACGCCAACACCGCCTTCAAGATTGCCAAGGAAGTGCTCGGACAGGAAATCAGGCGCGCGGAAACAACGGAAACTGCCTGAGCAGAAAGCGCGTGGAAAAATCCGCAGAAATAAATGAGAGTTGCAAAAATGGCCTACAACCCCCGCGACCGGGAACAGCACCCGGCGCAGATTCACCCGGACTACAAATCGAGCCTGCTGCGCGGCCCCACCCGCGAGCCGCTTCCCATTGCGCCACTGGCATCGGAGCTGACAGGCCCGGCATTCAACCGGGATATGCTCGGGGAACTCGACAGCGACCTGACCAGGAACGGCCGCAAGAACGGCGAGCCGCTCGGCGAGCGCATGGTGGTACACGGGCGGGTGCTGGACGAAAACAGCAGCCCCATCCCCCACACCCTGATCGAGATCTGGCAGGCGAACGCGGCGGGGCGCTATATCCACAAGGTGGACCAGCACGATGCCCCCATTGACCCCAACTTTCTCGGTGCCGGCCGGGCCGTCACCGATGCCGAGGGGCGCTACCGCTTTTACACGATCAAACCCGGGGCCTATCCCTGGGGCAACCACCACAATGCCTGGCGACCCAACCATATTCACTTCTCCCTGTTCGGCCCGTCGATCGCGACCCGGCTGGTCACCCAGATGTATTTTCCCGGCGACCCGCTGCTGGAACTGGACCCCATCTACCAGGGCGTGCCCGCCGCTGCACGCGAGCGCCTGGTCGCGCGTTTCGATATCGAGGCCACCGAAGCGGAATTCGCCCTCGGCTACCGATTCGACATAGTCCTGCGCGGCGCAGCCGCCACCCCCATGGATGAAAAAAAAGGGGAAGGAAAAAACTGGGAGGGTAGAAAATGAGCCTCAAACAGACCCCGTCGCAGACGGTGGGCCCCTACTTCGCCTACGGCCTGACACCGCAGCAGTACGGCTACGATTTTCGCAGCATTTTCGCTAACCGCATCGACGGCGACGGCGAGCGCATCGCACTGAGCGGCCGCGTTTTTGACGGCAAGGGGGAAGCGGTCAACGATGCCATGATCGAAATCTGGCAGGCCGACGCCCGGGGGCAATATCAGGGCGGCGGTTTTGCGCGTGTCGGCACCGGCACAGACCCGCAGTGCCGTTTCCGTTTCGAAACCTTCAAGCCCGCTTCGATAGACGAAGCGCAGGCGCCGCATATCTGCGTACTGGTATTTATGCGCGGCCTGCTGCTGCACAACTATACCCGCGTCTATTTTTCCGACGAGGCCGTGGCCAACGAACGCGACCCGGTCCTGAACAGCGTGCCGGGCGAACGCCGCGGCACCCTGATTGCCGAGCGCTGCGACACGCCAGACGGCCCCGCCTACCGCTTCGATATCCATATGCAGGGCGAGCGGGAAACGGTTTTCTTCGACGTATAACACCGTCCTGAATCCGTGACTTCATGACCGCTTTTTTGGGAAGAGTCTCTATGAAAATTGCTCCTCAGATTTCAGCGCAAGAAGCCGCGCGGAAGATCAACAGCGGCGATGTGCTGATCGTCGGCGGCTTCGGCATGACCGGCACCCCGGTGCACCTGCTGCACGCCATCGCCGAAACCGACACTAGCGACCTCACCTGTATCGGCAACAATGTCGGCGAGACAGGTCTCGGCGGCGGTCGCCTGCTGCGCAACGGCCAGCTCAAAAAGGCAGTTGGCTCCTACTTCACCAGCAACCGCGAAGCGGTCGCCGCCGCCCAGAGCGGCGCCATTGAAGTGGAACTGCTGCCCCAGGGCACCCTGGCCGAGGCCATCCGCGCCGGCGGCGCCGGCATCGGCGGTTTCTTCACTCCTACAAGTGCCGGCACACCGCTGGCAGAGGGACGCGAGACCCGGATCATCGACGGCACCGAGATGGTCTATGTCCCGGCGCTACGCGGCAATGTCGCACTGGTGCGCGCCTGGCGCGCCGACACCGCCGGCAACCTCCAGTACCGGATGACGGAAAACAACTTCAACCAGGCCGCGGCCACGGCCGCCGACCTGGTGATCGCCGAAGTCGAGGAAATCGTCCCCGTCGGGGCGCTGGATCCCAACCAGGTGCACACTCCCGGCTGCTTCGTCGACTACCTGGTGCAGGCCAGCCTCTGCGAGGAAAACCTGGGTTCCTCGGCCTCGGTATCCGCGAGCCTGAAAAAAGTCGACGCGCAGCGCCTGAATATGGCGCGGGCGGCACTGGCCGAACTGCGCCGCGGCGATATCGTCAACCTGGGCATCGGCATTCCCACCCTGGTCGCAGACCTGCTCGATGCCTCCAGCGGCATCATCATGCACACCGAAAACGGCATGCTGGGTGTCGGCCCGGAACCCGAATCCGGCGGCGCCATGGACTACCCGGTGAACGCCGGCAAGATCCCGGTGACCGCCCTGCCCGGCGCCAGCTATTTCGACAGCGCCACCTCCTTCGCCATGATCCGCGGCGGCCACGTGGACGTGGCGATCATGGGCGGCCTGCAGGTGGACGAGTGCGGCAACCTGGCCAACTGGGCCGTGCCCGGCAAACCGCTGCTCGGCGTCGGCGGCGCCATGGATCTCGCCTCCGGCGCGGACCGGCTGATCATCACCATGACCCACTGCAACAGGGACGGCAGCTCCAAAGTGGTGCCCCGCTGCGACCTGCCGCTGACGGCCGCCGGGGTCGTGGATGTACTGATTACCGAGCTGGCGGTTTTCCGCTTCGGGGAATCCGGCATGCAGCTGGTCAAGCTGATGCCCGGCGCCACTTTGGATCAGGTCGAGGAAAAAACCGCGGCCAAATTTACGGTTGCGCTCGAAGAAACCGCCGCAGTGGAAGGCTGAACAAAATCACAACCGTTCAACCGGCTGGACCGAAAAGAAAACGAAAGTTCAATGCGAAGGGCCCTGATACCGGGGGCCTTTTGCGGGACTGTCTGCGAGAGGGACCTCGCAGACAAGCCTACAGGGATGTATCCACGGCGTGTCCCGCAAAAGGCCACCGGTAGCAGGGCCGCCCCGAATCCCTCTTAGTGTTAAAGGGGCAAGATGTTGCCAAACACGAAAAATAAAGGTCACAACGATGAAAACCGCCTGGATCTGCGACTATATCCGCACCCCGATCGGCCGCTTTGCCGGTGCACTGGCCCAGGTTCGCGCCGACGACCTGGGCGCGGTATCGCTGCGCGCCTTGGCCGAGCGCAATCCCCGACTGGACCTGGAGGCCATCGACGACGTTATCTTCGGCTGCGCCAACCAGGCCGGGGAGGACAACCGCAATGTGGCCAGGATGTCGCTGCTGCTCGCCGGCTATCCCACCGCCGTGCCCGGTACCACCATCAACCGCCTGTGCGGTTCCGGTATGGATGCGCTGATCAGCGCCGCGCGCGCCATCCGCTCCGGCGAGGCGGAGCTGATCCTGGCCGGCGGTGTCGAGAGCATGTCCCGCGCGCCGCTGGTGATGCCCAAGGCGGACACCGCCTATTCGCGCCGGGCCGAGATACACGACACCACCATCGGCTGGCGTTTCGTGAATCCATTGATGGTAAAGCAGTACGGCGTCGATGCCATGCCGGAAACCGGCGAGAATGTCGCCGAGCAGTTTTCCATATCCCGGGCCGACCAGGACGCCTTCGCCCTGCGCTCCCAGCGGCGCGCCGCCGGCGCCATCGAGAGCGGTCGCCTCGCGCGGGAAATCACCCCAGTCTCGGTAGCGCGCAGGAAGGGCGAACCGCTGCTGGTGACGCAAGATGAACACCCGCGCCCCGCCACCACATTGGAAGCCCTGGCGAAACTGCCCACTCCCTTTCTGGGAAATGGCCGGAAAAATGGCACAGTGACCGCCGGCAATGCGTCCGGCGTCAACGACGGAGCCGCCGCCCTGATCGTCGCCTCTGACGATGCCGTGCGCCGCTACGGGCTGACGCCCATAGCGCGGATACTCGGCGGCGCCAGCGCCGGCGTCGAACCGCGCATCATGGGCATGGGGCCGGCCAACGCCACGAGAAAACTGTGCCGGCGGCTGGATATGCGCGTGGCGGATTTCGATATCATCGAGCTCAATGAAGCCTTCGCCAGCCAGGCTCTCGCCTGTCTGCGCCAGTTGGGTCTCGAGGACGATGCCGCACACGTGAATCCCAATGGCGGCGCCATCGCCCTGGGCCATCCCCTCGGCGCCTCGGGCGCGCGCATCACCGGCACCGCGGCGCTGGAACTGGGCCAGCGCAACGCCAGATACGCCCTCGCCACCATGTGTATCGGCGTCGGCCAGGGCATCGCCATAGCGCTGGAGAGGGCCTGAGCCATGCTCGGTTTCGATTCGGAAATCTACGCCTCCGCCTTTGCCGATCCCGAAGTCGCCGACCTGTTCAGTGATGGCGCCGAGCTGCGGGCGATGGTTCGCGTCGAGCGCGCACTGGCAAGAGTCCAGGGCAGGCTCGGGATTATTCCCGCCGATGCCGCTCTGGCAATAGACCAGGCCCTGGGCGAACTGGCGCCGGCGCCGGCCGAGCTGGCGGCGGCCTGCCGCAGAGACGGTGTAGTGGTGCCCGCGCTGGTGCGGCAGTTGCGCGCGGCCCTGCCCGAACACGCGGCGCCCTACCTGCACTGGGGCGCCACCAGCCAGGATATTGTCGATACCGCCCTGGTGCTGCGCCTGGGCCAGGCCTGCGACAAGCTCGAGCGTCTTCTCGTGACACTGGGCGACGCCCTGACCTATCTGGCCGAGCGGGAAATGGATACGGTCATGGTGGCGCGGACACGCGCCCAGTGGGCGCTGCCCACCCTCGGTGGGCTCAAGGTGGCCAACTGGCTGGCCCCCCTCGCCCGCCAGCGGCAGCGACTGCAACAGCTCAGGCCGCGACTGCTGGTGCTGCAGTTCGGCGGCGCCGCCGGCACCCTGGCCGCCCTCGGGGACAGGGGCCCCGCCGTCTCTGCGGCGCTCGCCGTCGAACTCGGCCTGGCCCTGCCGCCGGCACCCTGGCACACCCAGCGCGACAGCCTGGTGGAACTGGGCAACTGGCTGGCGATGACCTGCGGCGCGCTGGGCAAGATGGGGCAGGACCTGATACTGCTCACCCAGTCCGATGTCGGGGAAATAAAGCTCCGCGGCAGCGGCGGCTCCTCCACCATGCCGCAGAAAGCCAACCCCGTGGGCCCGGAGCACCTGGTTGCCCTGGCGCGCCACAGTGCGGGGCTGATGGTCAACCTGCACAGCGCCATGATCCAGGCCAACGAGCGCGACGGCGCCGCCTGGACACTCGAGTGGCTGAACCTACCGCAGCTGGTCTGCGCCACTTCCGGCGCACTGACTCGGGCAACCGAGACGGTCGCCGCGCTGGCGTTCGACAGAGCCCGTATCCAGGCAAACCTGGATACCTGCCAGGGCGACATCATGGCGGAAGCGCTGGTCTTCGCACTCGCTGAACACACCGACCGCGGCAGCGCGCAGAAACTGGTTGCGCGGGCCTGCGAACTCGCCGGGCAAAACGGCCTGCCCCTGGCGGAACAATTGCGATCCATCACCGATCTCCCTCTGGATTGGGATTGTCTGGCACAGCCGGAGCGCTATCTCGGCGCGGCGCGGCATTTTATTCGCGCCATCCTCGATCAATGGAGAACGACGGCCTGATATCGGCAGTTTCAGACGTCCGCTACCCGCGGGTTCATTCCACTCAGGCGCCGGGCACAGATACAAAAGTGAATAAAACCTCACTATTTAAAAATAAAAAATACTGTAAAAACAGATAGATACAGATTCAAAGATTTTCAATATTGACTTAACCACGAGTCAGCTCTTATCGTGGAATAACTGAATAAACATTCGGTTTATCTGCAGTTGTCATAAATCCAATAATCACAACCACCAGAGAGGGCCAAAACCATGGGGGCCATTGAATTTTCCAGGGCGCTACTGAGCGTGGCGGTCGCCACGGCCATAGTCGACAACGCCCGTGCAAACGAAATCGAAGAGGTCACCGTCACCGCACAGAAACGCGCGGAGAGTCTGCAGGAAGTTCCCATTGCCATCTCCGCCTTCAGCGGCGAGCAGCTGGAATCCCTCGGCGCTTCCAACCTGCAGGAGCTGACCGAACATATCGCCGGTGCCGAACTGTACGACGACCGCGGCGCCGGCCAGCCCACCTGGGTGATCCGCGGCGTCGGCCTGGCGGACTTCAACGCCAACAACACCCCCACCGCGGCCATCTACTACGACGAGCAGTACCTCTTCTCCAATGTGCTGGGCGGTATCGGCCTCTTCGATATAGAGCGGGTGGAAGTGCTCAAGGGGCCCCAGGGCGGTCTCTACGGCCGCAACACCAGCGGCGGCGCGGTACGCGTGGTGTCGGCGCGCCCGGAACTGAACGGCGACTTCAACGCGTCGGTATCCACCTCCTACGGCAGCTGGGGCAGATCCACCCTGGAGGCGGCCGCAGGCAGTTCGCTGGGAGAATCCAGCGCCTTCCGTATCGCCGCCATGACCGATCAGGGCGGCGGCTGGCAGGACAGCCTGGCGACTGAACAGGACGACGAGTACGGCGACCGCGACTTCTCCGCCCTGCGCGCCCAGTGGCTCTGGGCACCGACGGAGCAGGTGGAAATACTGCTGAAGGCGGAGACCGGCCGCGACAGATCCGAGACCACCCTGAACCTGACCCGCGCCCTCTACGACCCGGAAAGCGGCGACTTCTGCGCCTCGGCCCGGGCCGGACGCGCCGACGCCGACGCCGACCAGTGCGTGGCGCTCGCCAACCTGACCAATGCCTGGGTGCTGACCCCGGGGGATCCCGGCCCGCTGCCGTCCGCGCAGGACCGCGACGGCAGCTCCGTGCTGTCCAACCCGATCAACGCCCTGGACAACGACTGGAGCGGCTTCAACGGCCAGCTCAACTGGGACCTGGGCTTCGCCACCTTCACGGCCATCAGCAGCTACCTCGAGTACCAGAACAACCAGGTGTTCGACTTCGACGGCCAGCCCCTGCACCTGCTGCACGAGGATGGCCACACCGAACTGGAATCCTGGTCACAGGAATTCCGCCTGGTCTCCAGCGGCAGCGGCGACAGCAGCTGGCTGCTGGGTGCCACCATCGCCGAGGACAGCGTCGACGAGTTCCGCGTCGCCGATCTGAGCGACAACTGGCTGGTATTCCCCGGCATCACCGAGCGCGGCTTCACCCAGGTCAGCGAATCCTGGGCCGCCTACGGTCAGTGGGAGCAGTATTTCGCCGAGAGCTGGCGCCTCAGCGGCTCGCTGCGCTACACGGCCGAAGACAAGCGCCTGCGCGACGGCTACCACTACGACCGAATCGGAGGTTTCTTCTATATCGCCGGCGTCGACAAGGGCTATGCCCTCGATGCCAACTGGTCCGGCCATGTCGGCCTCGACTGGCAGCCCGGCGACAGCGCGCTGATCTACGCCAAGGCCACCCGCGGTTTCAAGTCCGGCGGCTTCTTCGGCGGTTTCGCCTTCTCCGCCGACGAGTTGGAGGCCTACGGCGAGGAGACGGTCCACGCCTACGAACTGGGCTTCAAGACGGACTGGAACCAGCGCAGCCTGCGCCTCAACGGCGCCCTCTTCTACTACGACTACCGCGATGTGCAGGGCTTCACCCAAACCCTGAGCGAGACCACCGGCCTGCCGATTACCCGCCTCGGCAACCTGGGCGACGCCGAGCATCTGGGCGCGGAACTGGAGGTGATCTGGCTGCCGCGGGCCGTCGACGGCCTCAGCCTGCAGCTGGGCGCCGCCTGGCTGGACGCCACCATCGCCGACTCGGACACCATCGCCCTGGACCCGGCCGGCCAGCCGGGCCCCATCGAGGGGCTGCCGCGCAACTTCGCCCCCGAGTGGAGCAACTCGGCCCAGGCGCGCTACGAATTTTCCGTCGGCGACGACCTGCTGGCCGCGCTGCAGCTGAATTACAGCTGGCGGGATCAGCTATCCCCGCGGGACGCCTACAACAGCAACCTCGATTACGCCGCCTACGGCCACGACGGCTACGGCGTGCTGAACGCGCGCCTGTCCCTGCTGCCGGCGGACGAGCGCTGGGAACTGGCGCTGGTGGGCAGGAACCTCACCGACGAGACCTATTTCGCCACGGTCACCGGCGACGACCTCGGCAGCTTTGTCGAAACCCCCACCCGCCCGCTGAGCTGGGCCATAGAAGCCAGCTACCGCTGGGAATAATGGAGGCACCATGCATAGAAAACTGATCGCCGGCCCAATCACTGCATTAGTGGCCGGCCTGCTGAGCGGAATCGCCTGCGCCGCCGAGCCGGCGGACACGGTGCTGCTGGACGGCAAGATCTACACCGCCAATGCCGGGCGCGATCTGGTCGAGGCACTGGCAGTACGCGGCGACAGGCTGGTGTTTACCGGCAGCAGCGAAGAGGCGAAAGAGTGGATAGGGGCGGAAACCCGGGTAATCGACCTGGACGGCAAGCTGGTGCTGCCGGGCCTGCACGATACCCATATCCACCCCGCCGGCATCATCCGCTACGACGGCTGCAACCTGCACAGCGCCGCGAAAAACCTGGCGCAGATCGCCGAGTTTGTGAGGGGCTGCGTGGAGCGCTTTGCACCTAAAGATGGCGACTGGCTGGCGGTGCGGCAGTGGAATTTCAGCGAGAACAATCTCCCCAGTGGCGACATACACTCACTGCGCGAGGCGCTGGACGCCGCCTCCGACAAGCACCCGATAGTGCTGCTCGGCAACGACGGCCACCACAACGCCACCAACAGCGCCGGCCTGGCCCGGGCGGCGACCCGCGACGGCCGCACGCCGGGACTCTCGGCGAAAGCGCTGCAATCGGAATTCGCGGAGCTGCAGCCCTTTGTCGGCGTCGACGAGCGCGGCGAACCCAACGGCGCCATCAACGAGCATGTGATCGAGGTGCTCGGCGGCCCCTCCATTATCACCGCGGACCTGCACCTCTATGTCGAGCAGGCGGCGCAGATTCCCGAGCGGCTGAACAGCCTCGGCATCACCTCCATCCAGGACGCGGCACTGGAGCCGAACCTGCAAAAGCTCTACGACCGGCTGCTGGAACAGCCGAAGGTGCCGCTGCGCATCACCCTGGCGCAACTGCTGTGGCCGTCCCACTACCGGGACGGCGAGGGCCGGGTGGATTTCGACAGGCTCTTCGCCGACGCCAGGGTCACGCGGGAAAAATACCGCGCGCAACCCAATGTCCGCGCGGACGCGCTGAAGCTGTTTGTCGACGGCGTGCTGGAGGGGGATCCGCTGGCCTCGCCGCCCACCCTGCCCAACGCGGCCATGCTGCACGACTACCACCAGCCGATCTACCGGCTGCAGGAAGACCGCCTGGATATCCGCGGCTATGTGGACCCGGACTCGCAGGCCTGCATCGAAGTGCGCGCTGCCAAAACAGCCTTCAGTGATGAACGGGTGCAGGCCTTTGTGCGCGAACACGGCCATCACCCGGACCAGTGCCGGCAGAGCAAGGGCGCACTACTGGCCAGCGAGGTGGTGGTGAAGGAATTTGCCGAGCGGGCGGACAGGGACGGTTTCGCCGTGCACTTCCATGCGATCGGTGACAGGGCCGTGCGCACCGCGGTCGATGCGATAGCCGCGGTCTCCGGCGAAGACGAGCCGGTCAACCGCCACAGCATCGCCCATATGCAGCTGGCCTCGGACAGGGATATAGAGCGCCTAGCGCAACTGAAAATCCCCGTGGCCTTTACCTTCGCCTGGGCGGTGAAGAGTCCGGAGTACGACCTGACGGTGGTGCCCTTTATCGAGAAGCTGGCGTCGCCGCAGGACCTGTACCGGGAGGACAATTACTACTACCGCAACGTCTACCCGGCCGGCGCCATTCTGAAGGCGGGTGGCATAGTCGCCGCCAGTTCCGATGCGCCGGTGGAGACGGACGATCCGCGCCCCTTCGTCAATATCCAGCGCGCGGTGACCCGCGATGCCGGCGCCGGTGCCTTCAATCCGGCTCAGGGCCTGTCGGTTCTGGATGCCATAGACGCCTACACCATCAACGGCGCCCGCCTGCTGGGCCAGCAGAACCTGACCGGCTCGCTGGAAGTCGGCAAGAAGGCCGACTTTATCCTCCTCGACCGGGACATACTGGCGCTGGCGAAAAAGGGCCGGGCGGATCGTATCGGCGAAACCAAGGTGCTGCAGACCTGGTTTGATGGCGAGTTAGTCTATCGGGCGGTGCAGTAGTGCCGGGACCTGGGGAAAAACACCGAAGCGAAATGCGAAGGCCCTGATGCCGGGGGCTGTTTGCGGGACTGTCGGCGAGAGGGACCTCGCCGCCAAGCCTACAGGGATGTATTTAGGGGGGGCGCCTAGCCCGTGTCCCGCAAACAGCCCCCGGTAGCAGGGCCGCTACCGGATCAGCTTACTGGCATCGGGGAGACCCCGGGCTCGGGTTGATTATCCCCCCCACACTTGCTTGAATGCGGCGCACTCAACAACGAGACGCCGCAACATGAGCGCAGCCGTCAAGCGCAGAAACCAGCCACAACAGCAGAGAGCCCGCCAGCGCCGGCAGCAGATTCTGGATGCCAGCATCGAGATACTGCAGGCGGAGGGGCTGGAAAAACTCAACACCGCCTATATCAGCGAGAAACTGGGCATTTCCGTCGGTTCCCTGTACCGCTATTTCCCCAACAAGCAGTCGATTCTCTACACCCTCGCCGAGCAGTGGCTGGCCGCCAACCGCGCCGCGCTGGAGGAGATCGCCCGCTGGCCGCTGGAGTCCATGGAGCTGGAAGCCTTTGTCGAGCGTTTCCTGGAAAAAATGGCCGGCGTCTACCGCTCGCAGGGCGGGCTGGCGCTGTTGCTGCAGACGATCATGGAGGTCCCTGAACTCAGGGCATTGGACGAGGAACACGACCGTTTCGTGGTGACATTCCAGGCGCGGATGCTGAAGCGGCTTGGGGTGGGTGCTTCGCGAGTGGAGCGACTGCGCCTCAGCGAGCTATTGCTCAACCAGGGCCACTACGGCCTGACCCTGGTGATGACCCAGGGCCCCCGCCTGGGCAAACGCACACTGGGTGACTTGCAGGCGATGCAGGTCGGATTGCTGCAAAAACACCGACAGGATAGTTAGTGCTGGTAGACGGGCCCGATCCCCATGCTCCACAGAATGACCGCGCCGATACGCACCGCCACCAAGAGCACCAGCCCCACGGTAATTACCGCGCCGGCGTACATGAAGGCCTGCTCCTTGTTTATGTTCATCAGGATCGGAATGCCTTCGTAAATCAGGTAGACGGAGTAGATACCGGCCAGCCCGGTGACCGCCGCATTCAGCCACAGGTTGGGGTAAATACTGACAATGCCGGCGAGAAAAATCGGTGTGGTGACGAATACCGCCAGCGCCGTGCCCTCGTAGTGGCGCCTGGGCTCGTCGTCCTCGACGCCGTAGGACCTGGCCATCCAGTTGATAAACTCACCGAACAGGTAGACACCCACCACCAGGGAGATGTAAGTCACTATCGCCAGCGCGGCCGCACTGCCGGGAGTCAGCTTTACCAGGTGATCCCCTATCTGGAAGCCGAAGCGGGTCACGCCTATATAGCCGGCGATACAGGGAATCAGCGCCAGGAAGGGCACATGGCTCAGGAACACCCGGATGAAGGACTCGCGGTCGGCGCGGATGGCCTTCCACTCCCTGTCGGGATTGGTGAATATTCCGATGGTGTGGCTGAGTAGTCGCACGCGCTTTCTCCGTCTAGTCCCTTCTCTACCTTGTTTTGCAGTATCGGGGCCCGGCGGCGGATTAACCAATCCGAATCAGGAATAAAGCGCCATTTTTAACTCAAGTTTCGGAGTTCACATGGGTTGGCAATGCCGGAGTGAGATGGCTTCGAGCGGCCCTGCTGGCGGTGGTTACCTGGCAAAAAACCTCATCGGTAAATATTTGCCAGGCAACCACCGCCAGCAGGGCCTTGCGCAGTGCCACCCGGAGCGTCCCAGACCTCGATGTGAACTCCGAAACTTGAGTTTTAAGAGATGAATGACTCATATCAGGCCTGCGCACAGACGCGGTTGCGCCCGCCGCGCTTGGCCTTGTAGAGGGCGCGATCCGCGGCCTCCAGCACCTCATCCGGCGACTTCAGCCCGCCGCCGCTGCTGGCGATGCCGGCGCTCACCGTCGTCTTGATCACCTTGCCGCCGCCCTGCCCCCGCCGGCGGCGGGCCCTGGCGCCGCCGGCCGAGTCGCGGTTGGCAGAGCGCAGTCTCAGGGGGTAGTCGGCGATTTTCTCGCGCATCCGTTCCAGCGACTGCAGCGCCCCGTCCCGGTCGCGGCCGCGGAACACCACCACGAACTCCTCGCCACCGTAGCGGAAGGCGCGGCCACCGCCGAAACGGGCGATCCTGCCCGCCACCATGCGCAGGGCCTGGTCGCCGACCTGGTGACCGTGGCGGTCGTTGAGCTTCTTGAAGTGGTCGATATCGATGACGGCGATACTGAAGTGACGTCCCAGGGTCAGCAGGTAACGGCTGTAGGCGCGGCGCGACGGAATGCCGGTGAGTTCGTCGCGAAACGCCAGCTCGTAGGCGCTGCGCAGTACCAGCAGGGTCAGCAGCAGGCCCGCAGCGGAAGCCGCCATCTGCATCTGGCGGGGTTCAAACTCATCGTTCCCGGCCAGGAACAACAGCAGGGCACAGACCAGCAGCCCGATACCGGTATGCTCGGGCCTCAGGCTCACCCTGAGGAGCAGCAGCAGAGCCGCGGAGGCGAACAGCAGCGGCGCCGTGTGGACCTGAATTTCGATGCCGGGGTGCAGCGGCAGCGCCAGCTGCGCGGACCAGTCGCCGGCAAGCGGCGAGTCCTGCAGCAGGAACAGTCCCGCCCCCTGCCCCAACAACGCCAACAGCAGCAATACGCCGAAACCACTCAGCGGACTCCGGTCCCGGGTAAAGGCGATCAGGGCGATATTGAGTGCCGCCAACCCCAGGCACAGGGGAAACATGACGCCCTGGCGCAACCAGGGGAAGGAGTCGACGCCCATATAGAGAACCAGAATCAAGGCGGCGGAAAATGCCACCCGGCTGGATTTGAAAAAAGTGCCCAGCACCAGCGCGGTGCCGAGTAGCGCCAGCGGCAGCTGCGCTGTCAGCAGGGATTGGAAATCAAGCCAGGAGAGATACTGCGCGGCGAAAGCTGCCAGCGTGACGGCCGGCAGCCAGCTGTAGCGCAGCCACTGCATATATCGCGGCATAAGGTGGCAGAGCGTGAAATTTGCCGCTGATTATACGCGGATGATCGGGGCGCCGGGGGGAATGAATCGCAGATCTCTTGAGTGGTCAGTGGAATTGACCGCCGACCACTCACCACTTTTCTCACTGACCACTACTTGACCACGCGCAGTGCCGGCTTCTTCGCGGACTTGCGGCCCAGGCTGGTGGGCGGGGTGGGCTCCGGCGGTTCCGGCGTCTCCTCCGCCTCGAACACCATGCCCTGGCCGTTCTCCCGCGCATAGATGCCGACCACCGCGCCCACCGGCACCTGGATATCGGTGGGCACGCCGCCGAAACGGGCGTTGAAGCGGATGGCGTAGTTGTCCATCGTGAGGCCGGCCACCGCCGTCTCGGAGATGTTCAGCACTATCTGCCCGTCTTCGTTGACATGCTGCTGCGGCACCAGCACGCCGGGCAGGTGGGTGTCGACGAGGATATAGGGAGTGCACCGGTTGTCGGTTATCCACTCGTAGAAGGCCCGCAGAATGTACGGGCGGTTGGATGTCATGACCGGTTTACTCACCTATTTCTCTCCTGGCTCAAGGCTGCATTTCTCCTGCTCAAGGCTGCCCTCAGCGCATTTCCCGCTCGTACTCGGTCAGGCTCTGCTGGAAGGCC
Organism: Microbulbifer sp. SE14; assembly: GCF_059834885.1. NCBI lineage: Bacteria > Pseudomonadati > Pseudomonadota > Gammaproteobacteria > Cellvibrionales > Microbulbiferaceae > Microbulbifer > Microbulbifer sp. SE14. The sequence goes on from NZ_JCBAJA010000001.1 coordinate 351,686, forward strand.
TCACGGGCGAAGAGGCGATCCATGTAATCCAGCAGCGGCTTGGCCTGCTTGGTCTTCGGCAGGCTGATCTCGAACTGCTCCAGGCGCCACAGCAGTGGGGCCATACAGCAGTCTACCAGGGAGAACTCCTCGTTGAAGAAGTACGGCAGGTCGGTGAACATCGGCGCAATGCCCACCAGGCTGTCGCGCAGGTCCTTGCGCGCCGCGGCGACATCTTTGCCACCGGCCAGGATCTTCTCCACCAGCGGGCACCAGTCGCGCTCGATGCGGTACATGATCTGGCGGCTCTGGGCGCGCGCCACCGGGTAAACCGGCAGCAGCGGCGGGTGCGGGAAGCGCTCGTCGAGGTACTCCATCATCACCTTGGTCTCGAACAGCACCAGCTCGCGGTCCACCAGGGTGGGCAGGGAGTTGTACGGATTGAGGTCGGCCAGCTCCGCGGGCTTGTCGTCCGGGTCCACATCGATGATATCGACGGAGACCCCCTTCTCCGCGAGCACTATGCGCACCCGGTGGCTGTAATGACTGCGACCATCGGAAAAGAAGGTCATGGAGGAGCGCTTGTTGGTCGGCACACCCATCTTCTAACTACCTCAAACTAGTCGGTTGGCTGTTGCGCCAACCGTAGATCCAAAAACATAAAAAGGGCGGCGGAGCAGCCCCACCACCCGGTAATGAGAATTCGACAATCAGCTCAGTGCTGCACGTCTTTCCAGTATTCGCGGTTCAGCAGCCAGGCGAAGATAAAGAACACCAGGATAAATGCCAGCACATAGAAGCCGATGCGCTTGCGGTCTTCCGCCATCGGCTCGGCGATGTACTCCATAAAGTTCACCAGGTCGTACATGGCCTGGTCGAACTGGGCCTCATCCATGGAGCCTTTGATATTACCCACTTTCAGGCTGCCACAGTCGGCATCCATGATCGGGTTACCCAGTTCGTCGCGCACCGTGTGACCGTGTTCGCGCTTCGGGCCCGGCGCGCACTCCGGCAGCCCCTGCAGTTCCATCAGCACGTGGGGCATGGCCACGCTCGGAAACACCTTGTTGTTGACGCCGGTCGGGCGGCTGTCGTCCTTGTAGAAACTGCGCAGGTAAGTGTAGAGCCATTCCGGGGACCGGGCGCGGGCAACCAGGGTCAGGTCCGGCGGCGCGGCGCCGAACCAGACCTTGGAGTCGTCCGGGCGCATGGAGATCTGCATCAGGTCGCCGATTTTGTCGTCGCCCAGCACCAGGTTCTGCATCATCAGCTCGCTGGGGATGCCCAGGTCGGTGGCCACCCGCTCCCAGCGGGAGAAATTGGCGCTGTGGCAGCCCATGCAGTAGTTGACGAAATACTTGGCGCCGCGCTGCAGGGACGGCTTGTCCTGCAGGTCGATATTGATCTGGTCCAGCTCGACACCGCTTTCGGCGCCCACCGCCTTGATCGGCAGGAACGCCAGCAGGCCGACGATGACCAGGCCGATAAACAGCACGCCGAAGGTCTTCTCACCGGAGGGGCTGGTAACCCGCTCGGGCTCCGGGTGCACCTCATCGCGGCCGGTCAGCCAGGGCAGTGCGGCAAAGAAGGCCGCCAGCAGCAGGGCCGCCACGCCGACGAACAGGCTGGCCTTGAAGTTGCTGACCGCCATCCACAGGAAGAGCACCGCGAATACGCCGCTCACTATCCAGGAGGCCATGCCCTTGCGCTCCTTCGGGTTGCTCCAGATGGGCATGGTCACGAAGAAGGCGAAGTAGAACAGGGTCGCCACCTGGGCCAGGAAGTTGCGCCCCGGGGTCGGGGACTTAACCCCCAGGTAGCCGAGGATGATGAACACCGCGGCGAACAGCAGCAGCAGCCCCTTGGGCAGCCAGCCCTTGTAGCGGATGGAGCGCACCGGGCTCTTGTCCAGCCAGGGCAGTACGAACAGTATCGCGATGGCCGCGCCCATGGCCACCAGGCCGAGGAACTTGGCGGTCAGCGGGCCTATGTCGATGGTCACCGCGCGCAGTACCGCGTAAAAGGGGGTGAAGTACCAGACGGGGGCGATATGCTCCGGCGTCTTCAGCGGGTTGGCCTCTTCAAAGTTCGCGTGCTCGAGGAAGAAACCGCCCATTTCCGGGAAGAAGAACACCACGGTACAGAAGATGAACAGGAACACCGCCACGCCCACCAGGTCGTGCACCGTGTAGTAGGGGTGGAAGGGCACGCCGTCTTTCGGAATGCCGTTCTCGTCCTTGTTCTTCTTGATCTCGACGCCGTCCGGGTTATTGGAACCCACCTCGTGCAGCGCCAGGATATGCAGCACCACCAGCAGTACCAGCACCAGCGGCAGCGCGATCACGTGCAGGGAGAAGAAGCGGGTCAGGGTGATGCCGGAGATCAGGTAGTCGCCGCGGATCCACTGCACCAGGTCCTCGCCGATGACCGGTATGGCGCCGAACAGGGATACGATCACCTGGGCCCCCCAGTAGGACATCTGTCCCCAGGGCAGTACGTAACCCATAAAGGCCTCGGCCATCAGCACCAGGTAGATGCACATGCCAAAGATCCACACCAGTTCCCGCGGCGGCTTGTAGGAGCCGTACATCAGGCCGCGGAACATGTGCAGGTAGACCACCACGAAAAACGCCGAAGCGCCGGTGGAGTGCAGGTAGCGGATCAGCCAGCCCCACTCGACGTCGCGCATGATGTACTCGACGGAGGCGAAGGCACCCTCGGCGGAGGGGTTGTAGCTCATCACCAGCCAGATGCCGGTGAGCAGCTGGTTGACCAGCACCAGCAGCGAGAAGACGCCGAAGAAGTACCAGACGTTGAAGTTTTTGGGCGCATAGTACTTGCCCATGTGCCTGTCCCAGGCTTCGTAGATGGGCAGACGCTGATCGATCCAGTCACCCAGTGCAGTTAACCAGTTCATGCGCTGCCCTCCTGATCCACGCCGATTACGATTACGTCGTCGCCCTCATAGGCATAGGGCGGCACATCCAGGTTGGTGGGTGCAGGCACGCCCTTGTAGACACGGCCGGCCAGGTCGTACTTGGAGCCGTGGCAGGGACAGAAGAAACCGCCCATCCACTCGTCGCCACCGAGGTCGGCAGCGCCCACCTCCGGGCGGTACATGGGCGCGCAGCCCAGATGGGTACACAGGCCGACCAGTACCAGCAGCTTTGGCTTGATCGCGCGGTTCTCCGGATTCACGTAAGGGGGTTGAATGGACTCTTCGGAGTTGGGGTCGCGCAGCAGCGGGGTCACCTTCTCCAGGTTCTGCAGCACCTCCTCGGTGCGGCGTACCACATAGACCGGTTTGCCGCGCCACTCCACTGTTACCATCTGGCCCGGCTCGAGCTTGCTGATATTGTATTTGACCGGCGCGCCGGCGGCCTTGGCCTTGGCACTCGGATTCCAGGATGCGACGAAGGGCACGGCAACACCCACCGCGCCCGCGCCACCGACAACCGAGGTAGCGGCGGTCAGGAAGCGGCGCCGTCCTACATTTACACCGTCATCACTCATGACGTATTTCTCCCATCACAGCGCTTCAGGATTCACCTGAGACTCGCTGGCCCAAACCCAAAAAAATCCTGCAAGAAGTTTCCCGCCGGCGAACTGCCGGTGCGGATAAACCCCATAAATCACGCGGATACAAATTCGCGCAATGTTAAAGAAAATGCCAAATTGATACAAGGCAATGACGGCCGGGAACGTCGGGAATACCGCGGCGAACTGGCGAGAAAATAAGCAGAAATGACAAGAAGTGTTCGGCGCCAGGCAAATTTGGAGGCAAAAAAAGCCCGGCAATTGCCGGGCTTGAAGAAAGCTTAACGCTTGGAGAATTGCGGCTTCTTACGCGCTTTGCGCAGACCCACTTTCTTACGCTCCACGGCGCGGGCGTCGCGGGTTACGTAGCCCGCGGCGCGCAACGGCTGGCGCAGCGCCTCATCGTACTGCATCAGGGCGCGGGTCAGGCCGTGACGGATAGCACCCGCCTGACCGAAGGAACCACCGCCCTTTACAGTGACGTTGATATCGAATTTTTCCACCATGTCGACCTGCTCGAGCGGCTGGCGCACGATCATGCGCGCCACTTCACGACCGAAGTATTCGTCCAGGGTGCGGCCGTTCACGGTGATCTTGCCCTCGCCCTGCTCGATGAATACGCGAGCGGTCGAGGTCTTGCGGCGGCCGGTGCCGTAATATTGAGTAGTTGCCATCTGAGTCTTCCCCCTTAGATCGCCAGTTCAATCGGCTGTTGCGCCGCGTGAGGATGTTCGCCGCCGCTGTACACTTTCAGCTTCTTGAACATGGCGCGACCCAGCGGACCTTTCGGCAGCATGCCTTTTACGGCGCTTTGAATGGTGCGCTCGGGCGCTTTCTCGATCAGCTTCTCGAAGCTGATGGACTTGAGACCACCGGGGTAGCCGGAGTGGCTGTGGTAGATCTTGTCTTTGGCCTTGTTGCCGGTCACGCGGACCTTCTCGGCGTTGATCACAATGATGTAATCGCCAGTGTCCACGTGGGGCGTATACTCAGGCTTGTGCTTGCCGCGCAGGCGGTGGGCGATCTCGGCGGAAATACGGCCGAGAGTCTTGTCCGCAGCGTCGACAATGAACCAGTCGCGTTTTACCGCTTCCGGCTTGGCACTGTAAGTCTTCATGTTATAAACACCTGTAATAAGACCCCGGAAATGGGGCCGTCCCACGAAAGAGCGCGGATAGTACATAAGGAGTGTATGCTTTTCAAGCGATTTTGGGCGGTTCCTTCCGGGTCCCATCTACCTTTCCTGGGCAGCCCTAGCCCCGGATGCTAGTAAGCTGATTCAGAGGCGGCGCCGCTTCCGGTAACCGTTTGCGGGACACGGGCTAGGCGCCCCCCCTAAATACATCCCTGTAGGCTTGTCCGCGAGGTCCCTCTCGCAGACAGCCCCGCAAACGGTTACCGGAATCGGCGCCTTCGCATTGAACCTTGAAATTCTTATCCAGCGGCCAATCAAATTCCGGAAATTCGACGCGAAGGCCCTGATGCCGGGGGCCTTTCGCGGGGCTGTCGGCCGGAGGGACCCGGCCGCCAAGCCTACAAGGATGTATTTAGGGGGGGCGCCTAGCCCGTGTCCCGCGAAAGGCCACCGGCAGCAGGGCCGCCCCAACACCCTCTTACTGGCACCTGGGAACCACCACCCGAAGCAACTCACTCAGGCCGGTGAGGACGAGCCAGGTACTCGTGAGACTGCATCTCCAACAGCCGACTGACCGTCCGCTCAAACTCGAACCTCAGGTGCTTGCCGCCGTACAGCCGCTCCGCCGGCACCTCCGCGGAGATCACCAGCTTGACACAGCGGTCGTAGAACTCGTCCACCAGGTTGATAAAGCGCCGCGCCTGGGATTCCATGCGCTCGTCGAAGCGCGGCACCTCCGCCAGCAGTACCGTGTGGAACTCCCGCGCCAGCTCTATATAGTCGTTCTGGGAGCGGGGCCCGTCGCAGAGGTCGCTGAAATCGAACCAGGCCACGTCGTCCGCGACCCTCAGCGCGCGGATGCGGCGCCCTTCGATATCCAGATCCACCTTCTCCCGCACCTCGCAGCCCTCCACGCTCAGGCTGGCGAAGCTGCGCGCGAGACTGGAGTCCGCCGCGGCGTCCAGCGGCGAATGGTACAGCTCCGCCATCTCCAGCGCGCGCAGGCGGTAGTCGGTACCGCCGTCCACGTTGACCACCTTGGTGTGCCGCTTCAACAAAGCGATGGCCGGCAGGAAGCGGGCCCGCTGCAGACCGTCCCTATACAGCCCCTCGGGCTCAATATTGGAGGTGGCCACCAGGGTGACACCGCGGCGGAAGAGCGCGTCCAGCAGGTTGGCGAGGATCATCGCATCGGTGATATCGGAGACGAAGAACTCGTCGAAACACAGCACCCGCGCCCGCACGGCTATGCGGTCCGCCACCTGCTCCAGCGGGTTCTTTTCCCCCGCCAGCACCTTCAGCTCCCGGTGCACCTCGCGCATGAAGCGGTGGAAGTGGGTGCGCTGTTTCTGCGCAAACGGCAGCGACTCGAAGAAGGCATCCATCAGGTAGGTCTTGCCGCGGCCGACGCCACCCCAGAAGTAGAGGCCACGCTCCGGCTCCGCCTGATCCCGCCACAGCTTGCGGATACGGCCGAACAGGCCGCCCCGCCCCACCCTCTGCAGCAGGCGCGAGTAGAGATCCTGCAACTCCTGCACCGCCGACGCCTGTGCCGGGTCTGCGACAAAATCGGGGCGCTGCAGGTCGCGCTGATAGCGCTCTAGCGGTGAAAGGAGTGGCGGGCTGGCTGAAGACATGACTGTGGGGGAATCGACTGCCTGATCTAGGGGTAGTTGCGAGGGGCGCCACTCTACCAAATTCCCCGGCTGACCGACTAGACGCCAAACCCGACGGAACGCCACTATTCGCGTATACTCTTAACCCGGCATTGGTCCGTCGGCCAGTGATCCGAGTCACGGATGGCCGCTGCTGTCATTTATTTGAGGAGGAAGTATTAGTGCACTCTACATCGGTATTGATTCTGGTAGGTATCCTCGGCCTGGCGCTGGGTGCCCTGCTCGCCTTCCTGGCCGTACGCGGCCGCGGCGGCGTGGATCGCAGCCAGGAGCTGGAACTGCGCCTTCAGGAGGCCAACCAGAAGCTGGAGGACTTCCAGCTACAGGTCAATGAACACTTCGACCAGACAGCCCAGCTGGTTCACAATCTGACCGAGAGCTATCGGGAAGTGCACGAATACCTGGCCAACAGCGCCCTGCGCCTGTCCAGCCAGGATATCGGCCGGCAGATGCTGGAGGCCGGCAGCGGCAAGCTGAGCGAAAACGACGAAAGCCTACAGAACGTGGCGCCGCCGCGGGACTGGGCACCGAAGGAGCCGGGCGCCAAGGGCACCCTGGCGGAGGACTTCGGCCTCGACAAGGAGGCGGTCGGCGGCTCGGAGCGGGCGGCGACCCGCTAAGCGGGAAAGCGGACAGTGAAAAGGGCGGGATCACCCCGCCCTTTTTATTTACGGGCGCGCCTCTACTCGCCCCCTGCTACCAGCAAAAGAGGCCTGGGCGGCCCTGCTGCCGGTGGCTATTTGGGAAAAAGCCTCATCGGTCTCTTTACTGGCCGCAGGCGCTTTCCCCAAACAGCCCCCGGCAGCAGGGCCTTCGCATCCGGCGCCGGTATTTCTTCCCGCCCCAAAAAAACCTACAGCTTCTGGTAGTAATCCATCAGAATCTGCGCCACTTCCGGCCGGGAGAATTCCGGCGGCGGCGCGATGCCGTCACCCAGCATCTCGCGCACCTTGGTGCCGGACAGCAGGATAAAGTCCTCCTTGGTGTGGTCCGGCACATCGCGCATCATCACCACCTTATTCAGCTTTTTTGAGTAGGCCGTGTGGTCGGCGCGGAAGATTTCGATCTCCAGGGCCCCCTCCGGTACTTTTTCATCGAAGATGGTCTGGGCGTCGAAGGCGCCGTAGTAGTCCCCCACCCCGGCGTGGTCGCGGCCGACGATCAGGTGACTGCAGCCGCAGTTCTGGCGGAAGACCGCGTGCAGTACCGCCTCGCGCGGACCGGCGTAGAGCATGTCGAAGCCGTAGCCGGTCACCATCACGGTATTGGCCGGGAAATACAGTTCCACCATCTTGCGGATGGAGGCATCGCGCACCGGCGCGGGGATGTCGCCCGGCTTCAGTTGGCCCAGCAACATATGGATCAGCACGCCGTCGGCATCGACACCGTCCAGTGCCATTTTGCACAGCTCCTCGTGGGCGCGGTGCATCGGGTTACGGGTCTGGAAGGCCACCACCTTGTTCCAGCCGCGCTCGGCGAATTCGTGGCGGATTTCCACCGCGGTGCGGAAGGTGTCCGGGAAGTCGCTCTGGAAGTAGCTGAAGTTCAGCACCTCGATGGGGCCGGAGATCAGCTTGCGACCGGCGGACCTGAAGGTGGCCACGCCCGGGTGCTTCCCGTCCAGGGTGCCGAACACATGCTCCACCATGGTATCCATCTGCTCCTCGGATACCGTCTCTATGCTCTGCACGTCCATGACCGCCAGTACCGGATTGCCCTCCACATTCGGGTCGCGCAGGGCGATGCGGGAGGCACCCTCGATAGCGCTGGTGTCCTCCACCAGGTTCACGACCGGCACCGGCCAGAAGAGACCGTCCACCGTGCGCAGCGTCTCGGCCACGCTCAGGGCGTCCGCCAGGTTCATATAGCCGTGCAGCGGGTTGAAGTAGCCGGCGCCCAGCATCACCGCATTGGCCGCCGCCGCGGAGCTGACCACGATCGACGGCAGGGACTCCGCCTCGTGGATCAGCTGGTGATGCCTTTCGCTGTCGTACACAAACCGGGGCTGCAGCTCCACGCTGCCGTGAGGGCGAACCAGGGACATAGAGGTCTCCAAATACAGAAATGCTGGTAGGTCACTGAAATTTGAGCCCGACATTATACGGATCTGCGGGCGATGACCAACGGTCCCGGAGGGCCGGGGGCATGTATAATGGCCGCAAATCGAGGAGTCGAGAGTGTCCCTGAAGCGTTTTCTACAAGACTGGGCGGTGCCCACCGGTATCGGCCTGGCGATGGCGGCGCTGCTGCTGTTGCTGTTTCCGCAGCTGCGCGACGGCACGCCGGCCCCCGCCGCGGACGAGTGGCAGGGCCCGGTTTCCTATGCCCGCGCTGTGAGCCTGGCGGGCCCCGCGGTGGTGAACATCTACACCCGCAAGGCTGTGCCCGAGCGCCAGCACCCGCTGTTCAACGACCCACTGTTCCGCCGCCTGTTCGACAGCATGAACCTGCCGCAGCGGGAGCGGATGCAATCCAACCTGGGCTCCGGAGTCATCGTCAGCAACGATGGCTATATCCTCACCAACCACCATGTGGTCGACCAGGCGGACGCGATTGTGGTGCTGCTGGCGGACGGCCGCGAGGCCCAGGCGCAGCTGGTGGGCTCGGACGCGGATTTCGACCTGGCGGTGCTGAAGGTGGAGCTGCCCAGGCTCACTTCCATCGAGGTGGGCGAGCCGGAGAAGGCCCAGGTAGGCGATGTGGTGCTGGCCATCGGTAACCCCTTCGGCGTCGGGCAGACGGTGACCCAGGGCATTATCAGCGCCACCGGCGAGCGCAACCTCAACCTGGCCAGCAGTGGCGCCGGCGGCTATCTGCAGAACTTCCTGCAGACGGACGCGGCGGTGAACCCCGGCAACTCCGGCGGCGCCCTGGTGGACGCCCACGGCCGCCTGCTGGGTATCAACACCTCGATACTGAACCAGTCCGGCTATTCCGGCGGTATCAGTTTCGCGATACCGGCCAATATCGCCCTCAAGGTGATGCAGGACATCATCGAGTACGGCCGCGTGGTGCCGGGCTGGCTGGGCATCGAGGCCCAGGCGGTGAACCCGCAGCTGGCCCGCGCATTCAACCTGTCGTCGGCCAGCGGCGTGATCATCACAGCCATCTACAACCAGGGCCCGGCGCACCAGGCCGGTCTCAAGCCCGGTGACGTGATCACCCATATCGACGGCCTGCCGATCAACGACGGCCTGCGCGGCATCGCCGCCATGGCCACACTGCGCCCCGGCGATACCGTATCCATCACCTTTGTGCGCAACGGCACGGCCAGCACGGTCGAGGCCACGGTGTCGGAAAAACCCAAGACCCAGCGCCGCAGCTGAACAGACAAATAAAACAGGGAGATTTCCATGCGCGCCTTTGCAACCGCCCTCCTCCTGATGTCCCTGGCGGCTCCCGCCTGCGCCGGCGACCGGGAAGACCTGACAACCTTGCTGAACGATTTCCTCGCCGGTGCCGCCGGCGATGCCGGTATTCACCAGCGTTTCTGGGCGGACGACCTGATTTACACCAGTTCTTCCGGCAAGCGCTTCGGCAAGGACGAAATCATGCAGGGCATGACGGAGGCAAAAGGCGAGCCGGTGACGGCCAGCTACAGAGGCGAAGAGGTGGATATTCGCCTGTTCGGCGACACCGCGGTAGTCGCCTTCAGGCTGGTGGGAAAAGACAGGTCCAAGGGGGAGATGGTGACCAGCCACTACTTCAATACCGGCACCTTCGTGAAACGGGACGGCGAGTGGCGGGCGGTCGCCTGGCAGGCGACCAGAATTCCGGAGAGGCCATAGCCCAGCCAGTTTCCCGCGGCAGGCCGTGCCCGATCAGGGCTGCAGAGGCCGGGTCTCCCGCCAGCTTTTTCGCACCCGTGCCATAAACGGCGACTCGTCCGGCACCTCCAGGCCCGCCAGCAGCTCGCGCGCGAACGCCTCCACATCCTTCTCGCTGCGCCCCTCACCGGTAAAGGAGGCGCGCACCTTGATGAATTTGTCTCTCTGCATGAACAGGTAGGTATATGTGCGATAGCGCTCGCCTTCGCCTGCCGTTGTAAATGCACCGGACAGCTCCAGCACCGGCACCGTATCATCGCCCCGACGCCAGTTTTCCCAGGCGTCATCGCCCAGGCTAAGGTCTTTCCACTGCCCCTCCTTCTCCACGTATTCCATTTCCTTGCGGACCCGCAGGGACTCCCGAGCAAGGGTACCCTTCCCGTCTTCCCACTCCCAGTTGGGGATTGGGTAGACGAACACATCCACGAAATCGAACTGGAACTGCCTATGCTCATAGCGAGCCTGGGCACCATGGAAGGGATGCGGGAAAAGTACCAGAGGACTGTAAAGGTATTCACCCACCGCCTCCGGCAACTCCAGCTCTTCCCCATAATCACTGGCCTCCAGCGCGCTATAGAGGATTTCCGGGGAAAAGGCATCATCTTGCTGGAGGCCGGCGATCAACCGGGAAACAATGGCTTTAGCCCTGTCCTTGCTGCCACGCCCGGGCTGGGTAAACAGATTGACGCTTTCCGTAAAGGGAATTTCATACTGGTAGCGCCTGATCAACTGTCCATGCCAGGTAAGCACCGCATCTATGTGGATCTCCCACGAGGTGCTCAAGGGCGCCAGCATCAGCGTAGCACCGGCAACGGCCGCCTGCCCCAGTTCCGCCGCACTTGTTTTGTCGTACACCGCAGATGAAATCAGCAACTGATAGGGAACATCGTCGTTGGCCACATGTACCGATTCGAACAATCCGGAAAGGCTCAGCTCTTGAAACACGTCTGAATAATCGATGCTGTTGAGACTGCACTGGCTCAGCAGGGATTCCTTGTTGGAGCTTTCGCAGCGCTGTTTGAGTTCAGCATCGGGGACCTTGGAGAAGAGCGCAACCGGCGGAAACTTCGCGTCCATCGTCCGCTCATACTCCGCCACACTGAATTTATTGGTGGCCGCGCAGCCACTGACGACCAAAAAGATGAGGACAAAAGAGCAATACAGCGTTGTTTTTTTCATTTTTACAAACACCAAGATAAATCGGCTCCGCACTTTTCAGCACGAGCTCGCAGACTCGCCCTGAAAAAGTACCACACGCCCGGCATTTCAATCTTCTATTCGATACTCCGCCGAACGCGCATGCGCCTCCAGCCCCTCGCCCCGCGCCAGGGTTCCGGCCACACGCCCCAGCTTGTCGGCGCCTTCCGGCGAGCAGTGGATGATCGAGCTGCGCTTCTGGAAATCGTAGACGCCCAAAGGCGAGGAGAAGCGCGCGGTGCCGCTGGTGGGCAGCACATGGTTGGGTCCGGCACAGTAGTCGCCCAGGGCCTCGGCGGTGTGGCGGCCGAGGAAGATGGCGCCGGCGTGGCGGATCTGCGGCAGGTATTTTTCCGGGGCTTCGACCGAGACTTCCAGGTGCTCCGGCGCTATGCGGTTGGACACGGCGATGGCCTGGTCGATGGAGGCCACGTGTATCAGTGCACCCCGCTCCGCCAGCGACTGGGCGGCGATATCCCGGCGCGGCAGCTCCGCCAGCAGTTTCTGCAGCGACTTCTCCACCGCATCTAAAAACTCCGTATCCGGGCTCAGCAGTATCGACTGCGCCTGCTGGTCGTGCTCGGCCTGGGACAACAGGTCCATGGCGATCCAGTCCGGATCGGTCTTGCCGTCGCAGATCACCAGGATTTCCGAAGGCCCGGCGATCATGTCGATGGCCACGCGGCCGAAGACGGCGCGCTTGGCGGCGGCTACATAGATGTTGCCGGGGCCGACGATCTTGTCCACTTTTGTCACGGACTGGGTGCCGTAGGCCAGCGCCGCCACCGCCTGGGCACCGCCGATGGTGTAGAGCCTGTCCACGCCGGCAATGGCCGCAGCGGCCAGCACCAGGTCGTTCAGCTGGTCGTCCGGCGCCGGCACCACCATGGTTACGCAATCGACGCCGGCGACCACAGCCGGAATCGCATTCATCAGCACCGAGGATGGGTAAGATGCCTTGCCGCCGGGGACGTAGATCCCGACCCGCTCCATCGGCGTGATCTGCTGGCCGAGCACTGTGCCGTCGGCTTCAGTGTAGCGCCAGGATTCCTGCAGCTGGTGGCGGTGGTAGTCGCGCACCCGCTCGGCGGCCTGCTCCAGTGCCGCGCGCTCTTCTGTGGGAATGCGCTCCAGGGCGGCGGCCAGTTCGGACTGCGGCAGCTGGAATTCGCTCGCCTTTTCGATCTGGCGGCGGTCGAAGCGGTTGGTGTATTCGATCACCGCGGCGTCGCCGCGGTCGCGCACCTGCTGCAGTATCTCCGCAACGGTGGCCTCCACATTGCTGTCAGCGACGGATTCCCAGGCCAGCAGCTGGTCCAGTTGCGCATCGAAATCCCTGTCTGCGGCGTTCAGCCGGCGAATGCTGTCGGTGGTCATGGCGATTTTGATCTGGTCAGTCTGTCTTTACGGCGGCGGTGAGCTTTTCTATCAGGGCGTTGATGGGCTGGTACTTCATTTTCATCGACGCCTTGTTGACGATCAGGCGGCTGCTGATATGCGCGATGGTTTCACGGGCTTCGAGGCCGTTGGCCTTCAGGGTGTTACCGGTATCGACAATATCGACGATTTCATCGGCCAGGTCCATCAGCGGCGCCAGCTCCATGGCGCCGTACAGCTTGATGATATCCGCCTGGCGCCCCTGGGCCGCGTAGTAGCGCTTGGCACTCTGCACGAACTTGGTCGCCACCTTGATGCGCCCGCGCGGCAGCTCGCCGCCCTTGATACCGGCGGTCATCAGGCGGCAGCGGGCGATGCCCAGGTCCAGCGGCTCGTAGATGCCGTCGGCGCCGTGCTCGAGCAGCGTGTCCTTGCCGGCGACTCCCATATCCGCGGCGCCGTGCTGCACATAGGTGGGCACGTCCACGCCGCGCAGGATCAGCAGGCGCACGCCGGCCTGGTTGGTGGGGAAAATCAGCTTGCGGCTCTTGGAGATGTCCTCCAGCGGCTCCAGCCCCGCGGCCGCGAGCAGCGGCAGGGTTTCCTTGAGGATTCTTCCCTTGGTAAGTGCGATGGTGATTTGCATGGCGGTTATCGTTTTATCGCTTTGACGGCAAGTGCGGAGGCCCTGTAAGCGAGCTCCCGGGCGGCTCTGCAACCGGGGAAAGTTTGCGGGACACGCCGTGAATACGTCCCTGTAGGCTTGGCTGCGAGGTCCCTCTCGCAGACAGTCCCGCAAACTTTCCCCGGCATCAGGGCTTTCGCATCTGGCTCCGATGTTCTTTTCCGAGTCCCGAGTCCCGAGTCCCGAGTCCCGAGTCCCGAGTCCCGAGTCCCGAGTCCCGAGTCCCGAGTCCCGAGTCCCGAGTCCCGAGTCCCGAGTCCCGAGTCCCGAGT